>CACXFM010000036.1 GCA_902766955.1 uncultured Lachnospiraceae bacterium
CGCTCATGCATTGATTGTCAGACGTATATGCGGTTTTGAGGGTGTGTTATCACTTCCATTCCTCGATAGCTCAATGGTAGAGCATTCGGCTGTTAACCGAAGGGTTGTAGGTTCGAGCCCTACTCGGGGAGTTCAAATGAACAAAAAGCCGGCTGACTATTCGGCTGTCAAGGCGACCCGGAAAGGTCGCTGTTCATGTTATTCAGGCCCCATGGTCAAGCGGTTAAGACATCGCCCTTTCACGGCGGTAACAGCAGTTCGAATCTGCTTGGGGTCATTTCAATTATATACTGGGCGACATGGCCAAGCGGTAAGGCACGGGTCTGCAAAACCCTTATCCCCGGTTCGATTCCGGGTGTCGCCTCTTATGAAGAAGCGTTCTGACTGTGACAGCAGAACGCTTCTTTCTTTTTCTGTCGTTTAAACGACTCTTTGTTCGTTGTAATCCTTTTTATGATACAATCTCAGCGGGGGCGGCAATCCCCCACGGCGCACTTGATGACCTTAAAGGAGGCGGTCATGGATGTGTTTGCATCGAAAATCGAGAAAATTTCTTCCCATCCGACTGTATGGGAGTTTATAAAGCTTGCGGCGATTGCTCTGGCGACCGTCGCAGTCGTGCTGATTATTCTGAAGCTGGAGCGGAGAATCTTTAAAAAGATCATTGCCGACAAGAAGAGCATCAACGCCCGCTTTCTCGAAGACATCGCGCGGGTTGTCATTATTATCATAGCGTTTCAGTGGGTTCTGATGAGTTCGTCCCTCACGCAGCCCTTCGGCAGGGTTCTGTTCCAGGGAACGGCTATCATCGGCGGTATTGTGGCCCTGGCGGCGCAGCCGGTCATATCCGACCTGATCTGCGGCCTGATGATCAGCTCTGTCAAGCCTTTCGATATCGGCGACCGGATCGAGCTGGAGGACGGGACGGCGGGAATCGTGAAGGACATCACGCTGCGCCATGTCGTGATCCAGACGATCGACACCTGCCAGGTCATCATACCCAACAGCAAACTGAACGGAATGAAAATCACCAATATGAGTTTTCACACGCATATCAGGTCAATTCATTTCCGCTTTCACATAAGTTACACGGCGGATGTGGAGAAGGCCAAAGCGGTGATCGCGAAAGCCGTGAAGAGCTCACCCTATACTATTGCCGGCAAGCCGAACGGGGATGAGAAGGAATACGGCCCGGTTTATTTTATCGATTCGGATGACAGCAGCCTGATTCTGTCAACCACCGCCTATTTTGAACCCGTCCGTCCTTCGGAAGTGGTAAAAAGCGATATTCATACGAGAGTGAAAAAGGCGCTCGATGAGGAGGGAATCGAGATTCCGTACAGCTATATGAATGTTGTGATCAAAGAAGAGAAAGAAAAGAATCAGAAGAATGAAGCTGTCTGAGTCCTGAGTCTTTTAAGGAAAACGAACGGACCGGCCTGTCCTTTACAAAAGGAGGCCGGTCCGTTTTTCCAGGTATTTTCAGGTTAATCTTTAAAGGTGTCCACATTTTCATTCGTGACGGGGACGAACGGGACATAGAGCACATGGTCGGATTCTTCCGAGACCGCGCGGTCTTCATTTGCCGTCAGCGGGTTTCCTTCCAGCAGATCAATGGCGGCGAGGATGGACTGGCGCGCCTGCGCGTTTGCGTTCTGATAGACCGTCATGGCCATTTCGCCGTTCTTTACGGCCTCGACGGCGTCTGCCGTCGCGTCGATCCCCGTGATGGGAAGCGATGCGGGATCCATGTCGGCGTCTTTCAGCGCGAGAATGGCGCCGAGTGCCATGGCGTCGTTGTTTGAGATGATGCAATCCGCATCAAGGCCCTCCTGGAGGAGGCCGTCCATGGCTTCTTTGGCGGTGATGCGGTCATAGTCCGCACTGATCACACCTGCTTCCGTCATGGTGATGCCCGCATCTTCCATGGCTTTGATGGCGCCTTCCGTGCGGAGCGTCGTGTGGATCAGGCCGTCTGTGCCCTTCAGAAGCAGATACTTCACTTCCGTTTTGCCTTCCTTGTTGAAAAAGTCCGCGAGGAACTCGCCCTGATACTTTCCGGAGAGGTGCTCGTCGGAGGCGACGGCGGCTGCATTATCACCGAGAACGGAATAATCCGACGGCACGCGGTTGATAAAGACCACCTTCATGTCCCCTGCCGCTTCGATGCATGCGGCTGCGTCGTCTGCCTGGATCAGGTTGATCAGGACGGCGTCCTGTCCGGCGGTCTTTGCGGCCTCGATGCAGGAGATCATTTTTTCGAGATCCGTGCCGGCATAGAGGGCATCTATCTGTACGCCCAGATCTTCTCCCTCTGTCCGGACGGCCTCTTCGAGCAGGCCCAGGAATTCATCCTGTGTAGAGACGACATAAGTCATTTTATAACCGTCCTCTGCAGGTGCCTCTGCCGCGGAGACGGCAGCTGAATCCGCGGCCGGCTCCGCGGTTGACTGGGCGTTTGCGACAGCCGGAGCGAGAACTGCGGCAGCGCAGCAGACTAATGACAAAAGAATTTTTTTCATGAGTGGCTCCTTTCTGCAGCAGTGCGAACTGCTGGCGGTGTTATCTTGTCATGTAGGAAACGGTCTGTTTCTGCGGAAGTGCCCGTCCCTCTATAATTTGTATTATATGCTCAGATTACTCGCTGTGTTATAATGAAACCGTCAGATAATAGGACAAAACCGCCAGAGTCTGAAATTAATTCGGAGGAATTTGAAGAATGGCCATTTCGGCTTCGAGAAATGTGGACGATAATGCGGGACAGGAGCGGCATGAGTACGATACTCCTTTCTTTCCCGTGTCTTTTTTCAGATATGATTATGGCAAGTATCATGTCGGATGGCACTGGCATGAGGAAATAGAACTGATCTGCGTGACGGAAGGCAGACTTCTGGTCAGTATAGGACAGGAAGAGTTTGAACTTTTCGAAGGCGAGGGGTATTTCTGCAACAGCGGCATTCTGCATAAGGCAGAACCGGTTTCCGGGCTGTGTCTTCAGCGGGCCGTTCTGTTTCATCCGACGGTGATCGGCGGAAAAAACAGTGTCTATTACAGAAAATATGCGGAACCGCTGATCAGTGACAGCTCGCTTCCTTTTATCAGGCTTGGGAAGGGATGCCTCTGGCACGGACAGATCCTTGAGAAAATGAACGCCGCCTGGGAGGCGGGAAGTGATGAGCCGGCCGGTTTCGAGCTGAAGGTGAGAGCGCTCCTCGGAGAAATACTGCTGTCTGTCATTCAGAACCGGGCATCCGGACAGGCTGCGCGGAGGCCTGCGGTTCTCCTCAGGAAGGAAGAACGGGTCAAAAGGATGATTGTCTTTATCGAGCAGAATTACAGACGGCCCCTCACGTCTGCCGAGATCGCCGGGAGCGCGGATATAAGCCCGAGTGAGAGCCTGCGCTGCTTCCATGACATTCTGCATACGACGCCCGTGCAGTTTCTCGCGCAGTACAGAATGGAGAAAGCGCGTGAGTATCTGGAACAAACTGCCTTGCCGGTATCGGAAATCGCGGAACTGTGCGGGTATCTGGATGTGAGCTATTTTTCAAGGGCATTCAGGCATGTCTGCGGGATGAAGCCGACGGAATACCGCGCCGGGCTCCCGTGATGCCGACGGGGATTATTATGCTGGACGGGCCGGCATGGTTCAGCACGTGGATTTTTCTGATGATCTGTTGCTGCATCACGCACCAGTAGGCGGGACGGAAAAAACAATGACTTTTTAAATCTGGCTTGTGAGGAGATGCATCTATGTGGAGAAGGCGGGAAAGGCAGACTACGAGGTTGCTTTTTCATTTCATGTGATCAATGGGGGCTACATGCACCGTGACGGGAGCTATACTGACGAAAATACTCTTGAGCTGACACTGCTCAATGTGCCTGAAGAAAAAGTGATGGAGATCGCGCAGGATCTGTGCGTATTCTTCAGGCAGGAGAGTGTGATGGTTGTGTACAACAACATTGACAAGGTGGTTTTTGTGGAGGAGAAGCTTTAGGGTCTCCGGGCATAAGCCCTGCAGGATCACGCGAAAAACTGCATGATCCTGCTCCAGTAATCCGGCAGGATGTCATCGCCGGAGCGGTAGATTTCGTGTTTTGCCCCTCTGACGCGGACCAGAGTCCCGCTTTTCACCTGCTTTATGAAGGCGTCCTGCGGCTCCGGTTTGACAAAGGTGTCATGTTCCGCCTGGAAGAGCAGGATGTCGGAGCTGATGTTTGCGATCCGCTCCGGCCGCATGGCAGTCTGCGTGATTCTGAGAAGCTGCAGCGAGGTCTGCCAGCAGAGGACGCACATCTGATATTCCCTGTGCGCTTTCTGGATTTCGAAATATTCATCATAGCGGGCGCGGGATGTGGCCGCGGAGTTTTCGAAATCCGGCGTGTCCGAAAACGGCGCTGCGCCGGGCATGTATTCCATGCCTTTTCCGCCCCTGATTTTCAGCTGTCCCATGAGATAAGCCGCAAAAAGCGGCGTGCGGCCGGTCTGAAGACCCAGCATCGGAGAGCTTAAGACGGCTTTTTCAAACTCATCCGGAAACTGCTCGAGATAGCAGGCGCCGAGACCGCCGCCCATGGAGTGGGCATAGAGATACAGCGGGAGAGAGACGGCGGAAGGCCTGACCAGCCGCCGGACGAAATACCGGAGATCGAGGAGCATGTCTCTGAAATCTTTTATATAGACCAGATCCGGGTCGTCCGTCCCGCGGAAGGACCGCCCGTGGCCTCTCATCTGGATCTGCCAGACGCTGAAGCCCTCCTGCAGAAAGTACCAGACACATTCATAGAATTTGGGCAGGGAGCTTGAAAACCCGTGCACGATCACGACCGCCCCCTTCGGATCCGCGGCGTCGTAGTGCTCGCAGTAAATCGGCTCTCCGGGAGCCCGTTCAAAAGTGACGGTCTTCCGCAGCGCGTCAAGC
>CACXFM010000037.1 GCA_902766955.1 uncultured Lachnospiraceae bacterium
GAGATTGATTCAGTAACCAGGCTGTGCTATCAGCCATAACATGAAATAGAGGCTATAGGGCTCTCACACATGTGCCAGAAGCCTCCTTTTTTATCGCATTATTTGTCGTCAGCTGCAGCAACACCCGGGAGCTCCTTGCCCTCGAGGAATTCGAGAGAAGCGCCGCCGCCCGTGGAGATGTGGCTCATCTTGTCGCCGAAGCCGAGCTGGTTGACAGCTGCTGCGGAGTCGCCGCCGCCGATAATGGTCGTAGCATCTGTCTCTGCCAGTGCTTCCGCCACAGCAATCGTTCCCTTTGCAAGGATCGGGTTCTCGAACACGCCCATCGGTCCGTTCCAGACAACTGTCTTTGCGCTCTTGGCAGCGTCCGCATACAGCTTTCTGGTCTCTTCGCCGATATCCATGCCCATCTCGTCAGCCGGAATGGCATCCGAAGAAACGGTTCTGACTTCGATTTCCGCATCGATCGGATCCGGGAAAGCCTTTGTGACGACCGTATCGATCGGCAGATAGAGCTTCTTGCCGAGTTTCTCGGCCTTCTCGATCATTTCCTTGCAGTAGTCAAGCTTGGTCTCGTCGCACAGAGAAGTTCCGATTTCCTTGCCCTGAGCCTTGAGGAATGTATAAGCCATGCCGCCGCCGATGATCAGTGTGTCGCACTTCTCAAGCAGGTTGGAGATCACGTTCAGCTTGTCGGCAACCTTGGCGCCGCCGAGAATGGCCACGAACGGGCGAACCGGATTTTCAACGGCATTGCCGAGGAAATCGATTTCCTTCTGCATCAGATAACCTACAACGTGCGGTCCCTTGACATACTTTGTCACGCCGACGTTGGAGCAGTGTGCGCGGTGAGCTGTACCGAATGCATCGTTGACGAAAACATCAGCGATCGAAGCCAGGTCTTCGCTGAAGGAATCGATGTTCTTTGTCTCTTCCTTGCGGAAACGGGTATTCTCAAGCAGGATCACGTCGCCGTCCTTCATGGCGGCCACGGCTGCCTTAGCGTTATCACCGACGACCGTGTCGTCAGCCGCAAACTTCACTTCCTGTCCGAGCAGCTCGGAGAGACGTGCCGCTACCGGTGCAAGAGAGAACTTTTCTTCCGGGCCGTTCTTCGGCTTTCCGAGATGGCTGCAGAGGATCACCCTGCCGCCGTCGGCAACCAGCTTTTTGATTGTCGGAAGAGCGGCGACCAGACGGTTTTCGTCCGTGATCTTTCCGTCTTTCAGCGGTACGTTGAAGTCGCATCTGCAGAGAACTCTCTGGCCTTTGACATTGATATCATCAACAGATTTTTTATTCAGTCCCATAATATTCACTCCTTTTATAAACACTCTCTACGATAAAAAAGGGTCCGGTCCTTATTGACCGGACCCTCATAGGTCGTATGTTTCGCCGTGAATTACTTGTTCAGCAGCTTGCCGAAGTACTTAATTGTGCGAACCATCTGGCTTGTGTAGGAATTCTCGTTGTCATACCAGGAAACAACCTGAACCTCGGATGTGCCGTTGTCAAGCGGCATAACCATTGTCTGAGTTGCATCGAACAGAGAACCGAATCTCATGCCGACAACGTCTCTGGAAACGATTTCGTCCGTATTGTAGCCATAGGACTCGTTCGCAGCGGCCTTCATAGCCTCGTTGATGCCTTCCTTTGTGACATTGCCTTCGACAACAGCCGTAAGGATCGTGGTAGAACCAGTCGGTGTCGGGACACGCTGAGCAGCGCCGATGAGCTTGCCGTTCAGTTCCGGGATAACAAGGCCGATAGCCTTTGCAGCGCCCGTGCTGTTCGGAACGATGTTCTCGGAAGCAGCGCGTGAACGTCTCTTGTCGCCCTTTCTCTGCGGGCCGTCCAGAGTCATCTGGTCGCCTGTGAAAGCGTGGATCGTGCACATGATACCGGACTTGATCGGAGCATAATCATTCAGAGCCTTAGCCATCGGAGCGAGGCAGTTGGTTGTGCAGGAAGCTGCGGAAATGATTGTATCCTCAGATGTCAGCTGCTCATGGTTTACATTGTAAACGATGGTCGGAAGGTCGTTGCCGGCCGGTGCAGAGATGATGACATGCTTTGCGCCTGCATCGATATGAGCCTGAGCCTTAGCCTTGGATGTGTAGAAGCCTGTGCATTCAAGAACGACATCGATATCGAGTTCTTTCCACGGAAGATCCTTTGCATCCTTCTCAGCATAGATCGTGATCTCTGTGCCGTCAACAACGATCGCATTTTCCTTGGCGCTCACAAGGTCAGCCTTCTCATAACGTCCCTGTGTCGAATCATACTTCAGAAGATAAGCAAGCATGTCCGGGGATGTCAGATCGTTGATCGCAACGATTTCAAAGCCTTCAGCCTGGAACATCTGACGGAAAGCAAGGCGGCCGATACGTCCAAAACCATTAATAGCAACTCTTACTGCCATAATAATGAATCCTCCTGTGAATATTAACATCTAAAGTGTTACAGAATAACTCACAAGTTATTGTACCTAAAGAGAACTCAAAATACAAGTTCTATTTTAATTCACAGGCGCACAAATTTAGGCTGGCGCTTCACATAATACACATAATGCGTAAACCCGCAGGCTTTCAATATCTCTCCCGCAGTATCGAATGCAAAACCGAGCGTGTGGGATTTGTGTGAATCCGAGCCGACCGTCACCAGCGTGCCGCCCAGTTCCCTGTAGCGCCTGAGGATATCCGGATGGGGGTTCGGAGCACCCACCTGCTTCCGCAGCCCCGCCGTATTGAGTTCGAGAGCAATATTGTGCTTCACGAGCAGCTTCAGGATCTCGTCAATCACATCCGCATAATCCCTGCAATTATAGCTGCGGCGCCTCTGTTTTCCGTATCTCACGATATAGTCCAGATGCCCCATGCTGTCAAAATCATGGAATTTCCGAAGATTCTGCAGTGTCTCTTCAAAATACTTCCGGTAGATGTATGCATCGGTTTTTCCTTCAAATGTTTCCGGATAATAGGGATCCATTCCTTCGACGAGATGCTGGGAGCCGATGGCGAAATCGAAGGGATATTCGGCGAGCAGTTTCCTGTATCTCGGCCCCAGATGCTGCTGCATGCCCAGTTCAACGCCGATGAGAATCGTAATCTCGCCGCGGTATTTGTCCCTCAGTGCCGACAACGTCGAGAAATACTCCGCAAAATCAATATCAAAGACCATATCCTCCACCGGAAAGTCCCAGTCTATATGGTCTGTAAAACAAAGCTGGGGGAGTCCTCCGCGGATCGCCCTCTGCACCACCTCTTCGGGATCCGCATCGGAATCCCCGGAGAAACGGCTGTGCACATGTACATCCCCTATCATCAGAAAAGTACCTCCTGTCCGGCAACAGCAACAGCACCGGTTGCCCGATGCTGTCTGTCCATGCCGCCGCAAATCCCGGCGCCCATGCCTTTTGTACGCATTTTCATCGTCTCGGATGTGCCCGTTCGTATACATCGCGCATTCTGCTCAGATTTACGTTCAGATAAACCTGGGTTGTCGAGATGTCGGAATGTCCCATCATCTCCTGTACGGAATGAAGATCGGCCCCGTTTTCAATCATATGGACCGCAAAACTGTGCCGCAGTGTATGCGGCGTGATGGCAGCGTCAATCCCCGCGTCCCTGGCATATACCTTCAGAATCTTCCAGAAGCCCTGTCTGCTCATGGGCCTGCCCTGGCAGTTGATAAACAGAAAGCCTTCGTCCTCCCCTGTGAGCATGGCTTCCCTGACACCATGAAGATACTTTTCAAGCGCCTGTCTTGCCGCGCTGCCGAATGGAATAATCCGCTCCTTTGTCCGGTCTCTGCATGTGATGAAATCCATTTTGAGATTGACATCACCGGTTTTGAGACTGATCAGTTCGGAAACTCTGATGCCGGTTGCGTAAAGCAGCTCAAGCATCGCCCTGTCCCGCACGCCTTTGTTTGATTTCCTGTCCGGCATGCCCAGAAGTGCACTGACCTGTTCGATCGTCAGTATGCCGGGCATCTTCTTCTCCGCCCGGGGCGGCTTCAGGTCATCCGTCGGATTCCCGTCCACCAGATTCTGTCTGCTCAGATATTGAAAAAAGGCACGCACGGAAGCAACATTCCTTGAAATCGAAGAAGCGGCATAATCCTTGTGCTCAAGATACTGCATATACGCAGTCAGATGAGCAGGTGTCACTTCATTCCATGTCCCGCTCCCGTACTTCTCCTGTAAAAAAGAACAGAGCTTTTTCAGATCTCTCTCGTACGATATGGTAGTATTATCCGATGCGTTCTTCGTAAGCTGAAGATATTTAATAAAATCCTGAATTGCATTCTCCATGAAAATAATGTACTCCATATAATCATGTATTTTTTGCAGAAAGCAATTCACCCTTCAAAATTTTCCCCTGTCGTACAAACATCATTATAGCGGGAAATTAACATAAAATCAAATACAAAATGATTGCCCCTTCTCTCAAAAAGGCCCTAAAAATGCGGACTTCGGCTCATTTTAAACTATATATCCGTTTACATAATATATTTCGTACCATATCTTGTGTTTTCATGCCTGATGACAAAAAGAAAAGGAAGAAACCATTGCGGTTCCTTCCCTGTACTTCTTCATTCATTAATTACTTGGCGTAGTCAACGACCCGGCTCTCTCGTATGACGTTTACCTTGATCTGACCCGGATATTCGAGTTCAGCTTCGATCTGCTTGGAAATATCTCTCGCCAGCAGAACCATATTTGCATCGTTAACCTGTTCCGGAATAACCATGACACGCACTTCCCTGCCTGCCTGAATGGCAAAGGTCTTGTCGACACCCTTGAAACTACCGGCTATATCTTCCAGCTGTTTCAGGCGGTTTGTATATGTATCCAGAGTCTCCCTGCGGGCACCCGGTCTCGCTGCGGAAATGGCATCGGCAGCCTGCACGAGGCATGCGATCAGAGACTCAGGCTCCGTATCGCCGTGGTGACTCTCCACGGAATTGATTACGACTGCATTTTCTTTGTACTTTCTGCAGAGATCAGCGCCGATCTGGATATGCGAACCTTCCACTTCATGATCGATCGATTTACCGATATCATGGAGAAGTCCCGCACGCTTTGCAAGCCTTACGTCGCAGCCGCACTCGCCGGCCATCAGACCGGTCAGTTCCGCGACCTCGATGGAATGCTTCAGTGCATTCTGCCCGTAGGATGTACGGAATTTCATCCTGCCCAGAAGTTTGATCAGCTCGGGATGCAGATTGTGGACACCCACTTCAAAGGCGGCCTGTTCACCGGCCTCCCGGATCTGGGATTCCACTTCGCGGCGTGCTTTTTCCACCATCTCTTCGATTCTCGCGGGATGGATTCTGCCGTCGACAATCAGCTTCTCAAGAGCGATTCTGGCGATCTCACGTCTGATCGGGTCAAAGCCGGACAGAACGACCGCTTCGGGCGTGTCATCGATAATCAGATCGACTCCCGTCATGGTCTCAATCGTCCGGATATTGCGGCCTTCGCGTCCGATAATTCTGCCCTTCATCTCATCACTGGGCAGCTGGACAACAGAAATCGTAGATTCCGCGACGTGATCAACCGCACACCGCTGAATGGAATTCACGACGATTTCCTTCGCTTTCTTGTCCGCGTCATCCTTGGCCTGCTCAACGAGCTCACGATACATCTTGGCAACGTCGATCTTTACGTCGTCCTGTACGGACTTCAGTAAAAACTCCCTGGCCTCATCGGAAGTCATCCCGGATATTCTCTCGAGTTCCGCGACTTCTTTGGCCTCCATCTCATCGACCTGCTTCAGACGCTTATTCAGCTCTGCTTCTTTTGCCGTGTACTCCTGCTCGCGCCGCTCCATCGCATCAGTCTTTCTGTCAAGTGTATCCTCTTTAGACTGAATGCGTCTCTCCTGCTTGGAGATCTCCGCTCTTCTTTCCTTGATTTCACGGTCGACTTCATTCTTTGCAGCAAGCGACTGTTCTTTCACTTCAAGAAGAGACTCACGTTTTTTACTCTCTGCGGTTTTGATGGCATCATCTATGATGCTTCTCGCTTTTTCTTCGGCTGTGCCGATTTTCTCGGCATCACTCTTTGTTTTTTGCGCAATCGCAGCATTCCACGTGAACGGAAGGGCAAGAACGAGAAGGACTACCAGCACCATCAGTACAATTGCTAATGGCGTCATTGGAGCACCTCCTTATTTAGTTTTCATTGTACACTTTATTTATATACAACATCTCAACTATAGCGGTTTTACATGAACCTGTCAATAAAAAATCCCCTCTCCTCTTTCCGGACACTCTCCGTTTCCTTCCTCTTCAAGTCCGTCAAGAACTTCCCGGATATCGCGGTAATTGAACCCTCTCCTTACGAGAGCCGCCGTCACTTTCTGAAGCAGAACAGGATCCGAAACCGGTCTTCCCGCAAACTTCTTCTCCGCGAGTTTTCTGATCAGGGGTTTTTCATCCCATTCTCCCGCGCGGCCGAGCGCGGCCTCAAGGACATCGGAGGGCACGCCCTTCTTTTCTTTCAGTTCGGCGGCAATCCTCCTGCGGCTTGCGGAATCTCTGTGCAGTTCAATGTATCTGTCGGCATATCTCTCATCGTCAAGATAGCCGTAACGCTTCACGTAGCTGACAGCGTCGTCACACGCCGCCTGGTCGAAGCCCTTCTGCGCGAGTTTGCTGCGCAGGCCTGCTTCCGTATAATCTCTGCCCGTCAACAGAGCGAGAGCTTTCGCTCTCGCCCTTTTTGCACTCTGTTCACACATTTTCTTCGGCTGTCTCCGGCGCTTCCTCCTCAGCCTCAGGCGCTCCGTCCGTCGGCAGTCCGTATGCGCCGCGGACCTTCTGCTCGATCTCATACATCACGGCCGGATTGTTCTCGAGATAGTTCTTGGCATTCTCACGTCCCTGGCCGATCTTCTCGCCTGCGTAGGCGAACCATGCGCCGCTCTTATCGATGATATTGCAGTCCGTGGCGAGATCGAGAATATCCCCGGACCGGGAGATTCCGCGCCCGAACATGATATCGAACTGCGCTTCCTTGAAGGGCGGCGCCACTTTGTTCTTTACCACTTTGATCCGCGTCCTGTTGCCGATCACTTCTCCCGAAGACTTCAGTGTCTCGATGCGCCTCACATCCATGCGGACGGACGCGTAGAATTTCAGCGCGCGGCCGCCGGTGGTCGTCTCGGGATTGCCGAACATGACGCCGATCTTCTCCCGGAGCTGGTTGATAAAGACGACGATGCACTTCGTCTTGCTGACGCTGGCGGTCAGCTTTCTGAGTGCCTGGCTCATCAGCCTCGCCTGAAGTCCGACATGCGAATCTCCCATATCGCCGTCAATTTCCGCCTGCGGTGTCAGGGCGGCCACGGAATCCACCACGATAATATCGACCGCGCCGGAGCGCACCATCGTCTCGGCGATCTCCAGTGCCTGCTCTCCGGAATCCGGCTGTGAAATATAGAGATTGGCGATATCAACGCCGATGTTTTTTGCATAGACGGGATCCAGCGCGTGCTCCGCGTCGACAAAGCCCGCGATGCCGCCTCTCTTCTGCACTTCGGCCACCATATGAAGGGCTACGGTCGTCTTGCCGCTTGATTCCGGCCCGTAGATCTCGATAATACGGCCCTTCGGGACACCGCCGACTCCCAGTGCGATATCGAGAGAGAGCGATCCTGTCGGCACCGCCTCCACGCTCATATTGGCACTGGCATCGCCGAGCTTCATGACGGCGCCTTTGCCGAATTCCTTCTCAAGCTGTCCGATCGCCGCTTCCAGGGCTCTGGTCTTCTCATCCTTCAGGTCAGCCGTTCTGTTCACATCACTTTTTTTCAATGTTTCTGTCTCCTATTCTCCAAAAAGCGAACATCTGTTCACCCCTGCGGTTACATTACTACATTCACAGGCATCTGTCAATTCATTTTGTTTAAAAGCAAGCCTTTTCCGGCCCAGCCATTGCATTTTTAAAACTCTCTTAACATGCGTATATTGAAAACGGCAAAAAATTACAGACGGGCGGAAACCTCAAGCGGGACTGCTCGTTTTATCTGAGCAGTCCCGCTTAAACCATCTGTCTTTACCGCACACATCAGCCGATCAGCCAGTCGTACAGCTCCTGATACTGAAGGGCCGAGTGTTCCCACGAGTAATCCTGCGCCATGGCGCGGTCAATCATCTTGTTCCACTCCCGCTTTTTGTCATAGAACACCTGTTCCGCATAACGGACAGTGGCCATCATCTCATGTGCATTATAATTCGTGAAGGAGAATCCGGTACCGGTCCCCTCATATTCATTGTAAGGAATGACCGTATCTTTCAGGCCTCCCGTCTCGCGGACGATCGGAAGTGTTCCGTAGCGGAGCGAAATCAGCTGGCTCAGGCCGCAGGGTTCAAACTGCGAAGGCATCAGGAAGGCATCGGAGCCTGCATAGATCCTGTTGGCCAGGCCTTCGTTGTAATAAATCTGGGCAGAGACCTTTCCGCCGTACTTCCACGCGAAGTGGCGGAACATGTTTTCATAGCGCTCGTCGCCCGTGCCGAGTACGGCAAACTGCACCGCGTCCTGACACATCTCATCCATCACATAGGCGATCAGGTCAAATCCCTTCTGGTCAGTCAGTCTGGACACGATTCCGATCAGCATGACCTTCGGATCCACCGTGAGTCCCAGGTCTTCCTGCAGTTTCGTCTTGTTTTTGACCTTTTCCTTCCGGAATGTCTTTGCGTTATAGTTTTTATAAAGATTTTTATCTGTCTCGGGGTTAAATACGGCGTAGTCAATGCCGTTGACAATCCCGCGCAGATCATGCTCTCTCGCGCGCATCAGGCCGTACAGGCCCTCGCCGTAATAAGGCATCTTGATTTCTTCCGCATAGCTTGCGGAAACCGTCGTGATGGCATCCGCGTATACCAGGCCGCCCTTCAGCAGATTTCCGTCGCGGTTGAACTCCATCTTGTCCGGAGTGAAATAATAATCCGGCAGGCCGACGATATCCTTCATCGTCTTGACGTCCCAGATACCCTGGAACTTCAGATTGTGGATGGTCATGATGGTCTTGACGCCGCGGTAGAGTTCATTGTCCTGGAAATAAGCATTCAGATAAACGGGCACAAGTCCGGTCTGCCAGTCATGGCAGTGGATCACATCCGGCCTGAAGTCGATGGTCGGCAGAATCGACAGAGCGGCTTTGCTGAAGAACGCAAACTTCCCCATGTCCCAGGGCATGCTGTTATAGGGTTTGTCGCAGGTGAAATAATCCTGGTTGTCGATGAAATAGAAATGAATGCCCTCATATACACACTCAAAGATCCCGACATAGCAGCTGTTCCAGTCAAAATCCATGTACAGATTTGTCTTATACTGGAGCATGTCCTTCCACTTCTGCGCCATGCAGGAGTAGTACGGAAGCACTACCCGGCAGTCGAAATAGCGTTTATCCAGCGCCTTCGGAAGCGATCCGACGACATCGGCAAGTCCTCCGGTTTTGATAAATGGGACACTTTCTGAAGCCACAAAAAGAATATTTTTCATCTCGCTGATGCCTCCCGCTTTTACACTTCTTCATACAGGCAGTGCATGGATGCACACCTCTTACAATCTGATTGCCGGAATATCCGGAAAACCTTCCAACGTTTTCTCTTATTATAAGATACTTTGTTTATATTGTCGACACATCTCTTTCATTTCACCCGCCGATTCGAGCGTATTAACGGTAATCTCCGCCCCGCCGATCAGCCTGGCCAGCTCCCGCACGGAATGTTCTTCGCTCAGCGCCTGGATATTGGTAATCGCGGAATCCGTGCCGATCTCCTTTGTGATTCCGTAATGCGTGTCCGCCATCGCCGCGATCTGGGGCAGATGACTGATACAGATGACCTGATGCGTGCGCGACAGCTGAGCCAGTTTTTCGGCCGCTTTCTGAGCGGTTCTCCCGCTGATGCCCGTGTCGACCTCATCGAAGATAATGGTCTCTGTCGGATCTGATCCGGCAAACATGGTTCTGATCCCAAGCATCAGTCTGGAGAGCTCGCCGCCGGACACGACCTGCCGCAGCGGGCGCGGCCTGTCGCCCGGATTCGTGGCAATCACAAACTCCACGTGGTCCCGCCCGTCTGCCGTATAATCCGCAGTCTCCGAAAACTCTACCGAGAAATCAGCCCTGGCAAAATTCAGATCCGCAAATTCACGGACCGCCTTCTCCGCAAACTTCACGGCGCATTTTTTTCTTTCTTCCGTCAGTTCTGCAGAGGCTGTCCGCAGCGCTTCTTCCGTGACCTCCAGTTTCTTCTTAAGTCTCTCACGGTTCTCCTCATAGTCTTCGAGCCGCGCCAGTTCCTCCTCTTTCTGCCGGAGGCTCTCCATTATATCGGCAATCGTTCTGCCGTATTTCGCTTTCAGTCTGTTGATCAGATTCAGCCGGCTCTCCGTCTCCTCAAAGGAGTCCGCCCCGAAGGAAAGATCCGACGCATAGGCAGACAGGTCCCGGTTGAAATCATTGAGAAGCGACTCGATCTCCGCAAGCTGTGAAGCAAAATTCTCCAGGTCGCTGTCATAACCGGAGACGGCGTCCAGCTTCTTCAGGGCTCTTCCGATCTCTTCTCCGGCGCTTCCGGATCCTTCATACCCCGTGGCCGCGTGAACTTCTTCCACGGCTTCCGCGATCTTGCGGGCATTGGAGAGCCTGCGGTAAGCCTTCTCAAGCTCCTCGTCCTCTCCTTCCGCGATGGCTGCCTCACGGATCTCGTCAATTTCGAACTGCAGGAAGGACATCCGGCGGAGCCTCTCCTCTTCGCTCATCTCCTCGCCGCCCAGTTCTTTTCTGACGGCCGACCATTCCTTCCACAGGGCTGCCGTCTTCTCCTTATACGCCGCCACTTCCCGTCCGCCGAATTCATCAAGCAGCTCCAGCTGCCTGTCAGAGCGGAGAAGCTTCTGGTGCTCACTCTGTCCGTGGATATCAATCAGGATTTTCGCGCACTCCCTCACCTCCGAAGCCGTCCTGGTCTCGCCGTTGATCCGGATCACGGATCTGCCGTCCTGTATTTTTCTGGAGATCAGCACGGCGCCTTCTTCCACGTCCACGTCAAGCTCCTTCAGCGCACGGACAGTATCCGCGTTCTTCACTTCGAAGACCAGTTCCGTCAGCGATGTGCCGCTGCCGCGCGTCAGATCTCTCTGCACGCGGCCTCCCAGAGCCAGACCGATGGAATCGATCAGAATCGATTTTCCGGACCCTGTCTCTCCCGTCAGGATATTCAGCCCTTCCTGAAAATCCACATCCACTTCCCGGATCAGTGCCAGATTGCGTATATGAAGATTTCGAAGCATAACTCCGCTTTAGCCTCCCGTAATTGATTCAATTCTCTTCCGGACCACTTCCGCCATCTCCGGGGACCGGATCACCGCGATGATGGTATCGTCTCCCGCAATGCATCCGAGCACTTCCTCCCATCCCAGATGATCGATGGCGGCCGCCGCTGCCATCGCCATGCCGGACACGGTATGAATCACGGCTATATTCATCGAGATATCGACGGAAACAAAGGCGTCTTCCAGCGCCCTTTTATAGCGCCCGCTCAGGTCCTCCTGGCTCTCGGTGCGCACGGCATAATGAAGCCGGCCTCCGCTTCCCTGCACCTTGTGCAGAGCGAGTGCCCGGATGTCTCTCGACACGGTCGCCTGTGTCGCATTAAATCCCGCGTCCCCGAGCCGTGCAGCCAGTTCCTCCTGGGTCTCGATTTCGTATTGTTCAATTAATTTCAGGATTTCCTCCTGACGTGCGTTTTTCATAATTCAGGACTCCGCCATTTTCTTTCTCAGCACTTCCAGAAAGCTGATATGATTGATTTTGACTAAGCCGGTATATTTCCCTGAACGGCTGACGGTCACGAGATCTCCCGTATTGAGGCGGACGCCTCCGGCCCCGTCATATCTGACGAACGCGACGGCATCCTCGGAGCCGGTCCTGCCTTCTTCAATCTTCACGCTGATTCTGTCGGAGCCGGAAAAAATAATGGTCCTCGATGCGACAAGAGAATGGGGCGCGATCGGCGTCATCAGAATGGCCTCCGCCTGCGGGGATACGATCGGTCCCCCGACGGACAGGTTATAGCCCGTCGATCCCGTGGCGGTCGAGAGAATCATACCGTCGGCGCTCACCTGATTGAGATACTCGTCATTGACATAGTTCCGGAAGCGGTAGGTCCGCATCGCGCCGATTCCCTTTATGTAGATATCATTGAGCGCGGTATCCCGGAGGATCTCCCGGCCGTTCCGGATGACCCGTCCCTCAAGCATCATTCTTCTCTCGATTGTATAATCATCCGCAAGCAGCTTATCCAGGGCCGGCCGTATGCCGTTCAGATCCACCTCGGTCAGATATCCGAGTGCTCCCAGATTGACGCCCAGAAGCGGAATCTGCATGGACAGCACTGTCTTCGCCGCATGCAGCAGTGTGCCGTCTCCGCCCAGTACAATGACGCATTCACATTCTTTCGTGATTCCCGCTCCGTCGTCGGACACAATGCAGATAACGCCGCGTTCCTTCAGATAGGACGCGATTTCTTCCGCATGGGTTCCGCTCTCTTTAAGTCCGCTGTTGCAGATCAGTCCGATACATTTCATGATTCTGTCCGTATTGATTATCTCTTTTAACGCGCGTCCAGCTCATCATGAGCGCGCCGCACGACCTCAGTCACCGGTAAATCTTCCGTTTGCCCCTCCGGCTGCTGTTTCCGCAGAAGACACAGATATTCGATATTTCCTTCCGGCCCTTTTACCGGGGAATAATCGAGGCATACAGGCCAGAGGCCCTCATCGGCCGCATAGCCCAGGACATGTCTGATGACTTCTTCATGGACCGCCGGATCCCGGACGACACCCTTTTTTCCGACCTTCTCTCTGCCCGCTTCAAACTGCGGCTTAATCAGACACACAATTTCCCCGTCGTCATCAAGCAGCGCCTTAGCCGGTCCCAGGACTTTTGACAGCGAGATAAAACTCACGTCAATACTGGCAAACCCCGCTTTTTCAGGCAGATCCGCTTCTTCCACATAGCGGATATTGGTTTTCTCCATACAGACGACCCTCGGGTCATTCCGCAGCTTCCAGTCGAGCTGCCCGTAACCCACGTCGATGGCATATACCCTGACGGCCC
This sequence comes from uncultured Lachnospiraceae bacterium, assembly GCA_902766955.1. Lineage (GTDB taxonomy): Bacteria > Bacillota > Clostridia > Lachnospirales > Lachnospiraceae > Chordicoccus. The sequence continues at coordinate 13,146 of CACXFM010000037.1, forward strand.
CGTTCTGCAGCATACAGTCCGTAAAGCCGCCGGTAGAACTCCCGATGTCCAGGCATACTTTGCCGGCGACATCCGCCGGAAAAACCGCCAGGGCTTTTTCGAGCTTCAGTCCGCCCCTGCTGACATATTTCAGTTTCTGTCCCCTGATCTCAATCTCCGCGGCATCCTCGAATGCCGTGCCCGCCTTGTCGCACCTGCAGCCGTTGACAAAGACAATGCCGGACATGATCAGGGCTTTCGCTTTTTCTCTGGATTCCGCAAGCTGCCGCTCCGTCATCAGTACATCCAGCCGCTTTTTCATACAAATTCTTCCGTTTCGCCGTTATTCATGATCACCTGGATCTTTTTCTCATATGTGTCTATGGAGGTGCGGATCTCCTTTAAGATTTCCATGCCCTCCTGATACAGCCTGAAGCTCTCCTCCAGTGTGACGTCCGGGCTCTCAAGCTTTGCCGTCATCTCATCAAGCAGGGCAAACCCTTCTTCCACGGATCTGCTCTGTTCCGCGCTTTTATTATCTTCGCCTGTCATGACTCTCCTTTTTATCGTAAAGATCTCACCCGCCCAGAGGCTTCATTCCGGACACACTCTCTGCCCGGGCATGGATCAGTCCGTCCCGGACATATAATCTGAGAGGATCGCCCGCCTCCACCTGCGTGACCGAAGTCAGGGCCCGGTCGTGGCTGTCCACGGTAAATGTATAGCCTCTGCTGAGCGACTTCAGCGGATTCATACCCTGCCACCGTTCCGCCGCCACGGCCAGCGCATGTTCCTTTGTCCGCAGCACTTCCCGCATTCCGGTCTGCAGTCTGCCGCCGTACTTCAGCCGGAGATCCCGCCGCTCTTTTAAGACCGCTGCTGCTGCGGCATTCATTCTGTCTCCCAGGAGCGCCGCCCGCTGCTTATCCCGTTCCAGATAATCCAGCATAAGACTGTCCATGCGGGCAGAATAGTCCATGATCTTCCGTTTTGCGGAATCTGCCCTTACCGACGGCGACAGCGCCCTGAATCTCGCTTCATTCCACTGCAGTTTTTTTTCGGCATAGCGGTACTTTTCCGCAACCCGGTTCGTCAGGGCCGCCGTATATCCGGCCAGATCCGCCTTAAACCGCGCATAGTCGAACACGGCGATTTCCGCAGCGGCAGACGGTGTCGGAGCGCGCAGATCCGCCACATAATCGGCGATGGTCGTATCCGTCTCGTGTCCGACGGCAGAGATGACGGGCGTGCCGCATTCATTGATCGCATCTGCCACAATGCGTTCGTTGAATGCCCAGAGATCCTCGTAAGATCCTCCGCCCCTGCCGACTATGATGACGTCTACCCGTCCGTCCAGCAGCTGAATCCCTCTCACGATGCTCTCCTTTGCACCGTTCCCCTGCACCTGTACCGGCGCCAGCGTCAGCTGCACATAGGGATTTCTCCTCTTCGCGATATTCTGGATATCACGAATCGCGGCTCCGGTCGGAGCCGTGACAATGCCGATATGCATCGCATATTTTGGAATGGGTCTTTTAATTTCCGGATCGAAATACCCGCATTCCTCCAGCTCTTCTTTCAGAGCCAGAAACTGCGCGTACAGCGCGCCCTCGCCGGTCTGCTCTATCCGTCTGGCATACAGCTGATAGCGCCCGTCGCGCTCATATACGTCGACCGACCCGCTGACGATCACCTTGTCGCCCTCCTTCATGACAAAGGAGAGCCCCCGGCGATGACCGGCAAACATCACGCAGGAAAGAGTCCCCGACCGGTCTTTAAGTGAAAAATAGATATGTCCCGAAGAATGGTACTTCAGATTTGTCACTTCGCCGCTGACAGCGCACGAAGTCAGAATCCCGTCACGCACAAAGAGCTGTTTCACGTAGCGGTTGATCTGCTCAACAGAATATACTCTGCCGTTCATAGTTCTCTCGCAATTTCACCAAGAATCCCGTTGACAAAGGACGGAGACTCATCACCTCCGTACTGTTTGGCCAGTTCGACGGCTTCGTTGATGGCGACTCCCTTCGGCACCTGGTCATCATACAGCATTTCATAGACGGCCAGCCGGAGAATGGCCAGATCGCAGCTGGCAAAGCGGTTTGTCTTCCACCCTCTCGCCGTGCGGTTAAGCCGTTCGTCAATCTCCGGGATCCGGTCGGTCACTCCCCTGAATCGCTGAAGACAGGCTTCGCGGTCAGCGTCTGTGAGGGAATCCTCCAGCCCATCAAAATACAGGCCGCTCTGTTCCTTCATTTCATCGTTCTGATTGAAGGCGGAAATAAAAACAAGTTTAAAGACATGCTCCCGAAGTTTTCTCCTGTTCATCATCGTCCCGCTCAAACATCCTCTTCCGCCGCGATATCAGCGACATGTATATTCACATCCGCTACCTGCATACCTGTCATCGTCTCGATCGAAGCCTTCACTTTTTCCTGTATGGTCGTGCAGACCTCGGGAATACTGAATCCGTAGGCCAGATTGACGCCCAGATCGACTTTGACGATACCGTCCTCCACCGTAATCCGCACACCTTTTGACAGAGCCTTGTTTCCCCTGCGGGCCACCATTGCATTTGTGATCCCGCCGTTCAGGGAAGAAACACCCTTTACTTCCGTGGCGGCAAGTCCGGCGATTACAGAGACAACATCGGCGGCGACCTTAATGGTTCCGTTCTCCCCGTTGTCTTTCAGAGTATATGTACTTTGATTCTCTGCCATTTTTAAAACAATCTCCAATCAGTGCTTATCATTTGTCTGTTTTGCTTTTTCCTGCTGTTCCTTCACAAATTTGATGAGAGCGGCTTTTCTGTCAGTCCATCCCTGCACCACATTGCGGGGCAGCACATAATTATCAGACATGGGATTGATCACGATGCCGGCAAACGCTGCGTTGGCTTTCAGGATGGGCATCAGATCGTCAAACGTATTGATGACCTTCTTCGGTTTATAGGTCTCTCCCGCGTTCCACTTGTTGAGCTCCGCGGCATCGGTATAAACAGGATAGAAGCGTTCGCCCCGGCTGTTCTGGATCGTATAGAAAGTGATCCTGGTTCCCTTCGGCAGAAATGCCTTGCCGTCCTCTCCGATCTGCGGCTCCTCCGACAGATTCAGATACGTGATGAATCTGGACCTGAAACAGATTTCGTCTCCGATTTTATTGAACAGGTTCTCACGCTGACAGTCAATCACAAGCCTGTCTCTCCAGGTAAACAGTTGTTTCAGCGCCGGGTTCTCCGGATCCTTATCAAAATCAAATATCATAAGAATACCTTTTCAGCCTTTAAGCATCCCAGCCGCCGAACTCCGACAGCCTGAGATTTTTATTCCGTTCCAGAGTCATTCCCACGCTCCATTCATGGATAAACAGGAGCAGCGGATTGCCTCTCATATCAAGTACTTTCTTCATGTCGGTCGTGCCTTCGAGATGCTCCACATCCGTCTCGTCCGGATTTTCGATCCATCTGATATATTCATAAGGCAGCGACTCCATGATAATGTCGACTTTATATTCGTTTTCCAGCCGGAACTTCAGCACGTCCAGCTGCAGGACGCCGACCACGCCGACAATAATCTCCTCCATGCCGGCATGCAGCTCCTGGAAAATCTGGATCGCACCTTCCTGTGCAATCTCTTCGATGCCCTTGGTGAACTGCTTCCGCTTCATGGTGTCCACCTGACGGATTCTCGCGAAATGCTCGGGAGAGAATGTGGGGATGCCTCCGAAACACACGTCCTCGCCGGGCAGGCAGACCGTGTCGCCGATCGAGAAGATGCCGGGATCAAAGACACCAATGATATCGCCGGCCCAGGCTTCCGAGACGACATGCCTCTCCTCCGCCATCATCTGCTGAGGCTGGGACAGTCTCTGCCGGCGCTTTCCCTGCACATGCCAGACTTCCATGTTGGCATCGTAGTGTCCGGATACGATTCTCATGAATGCGATCCGGTCGCGGTGGTTCTTGTTCATATTCGCCTGGATTTTAAACACAAAGGCGGAAAACGAATGTGATACGGGATCAATCAGGCTTCCTCCGGACATTCTGGCCAGAGGCGGATTCGCCATCTGCAGGAAATGCGTCAGAAACGTCTCCACTCCGAAATTGGTGAGAGCCGACCCGAAGAAGACCGGACTGATCTCTCCCCTCGTGACCTTGTCCTGGTCAAACTCCGCAGAAGCCCCGTCCAGAAGCTCGATCTCGTCGCGCAGCTGTTGAATCTCATCTTCCGACAGATAGTCCGAAGCGTTTGGGTCATCCAGTCCGATTTCCGTCTGAACGCCTTCCTTCGTGCCTTTCTGTGTGTCGCTGAAGAGAAGCACCTTCTCCGAATTGCGGTCGTAGACTCCCCTGAATCCCTTTCCGGAGCCGATCGGCCAGTTGACCGGACAGCACGGGATCCCGAGCTCCTTTTCGATTTCATCCGTGAGCTCGAAAGAATCCCTGGCATCTCTGTCCATCTTATTGATGAAAGTAAAAATCGGAATATGTCTTCTGGCGCACACCTTGAAGAGCTTTCTGGTCTGCGGCTCCACGCCCTTGGCGCCGTCGATCACCATCACGGCCGAATCAGCCGCCATCAGGGTCCTGTACGTATCCTCCGAAAAGTCCTGATGGCCCGGGGTATCCAGGATGTTGATGCAGTATCCGCCGTAGTTAAACTGCAGCACAGAGGAAGTGACGGAAATTCCTCTCTGTTTCTCGATTTCCATCCAGTCGGAGACCGCGTGCCGCGCTGTCGCCTTGCCCTTGACGGATCCGGCGAGATTGATCGCGCCTCCGTACAGCAGAAACTTCTCTGTCAGTGTCGTCTTTCCGGCATCCGGATGGGAAATAATTGCAAATGTTCGTCTTTTTTCTATGTCGTTCATAAATACCTGCCGCATGATGCGGTTTTGTGCCTTTTCTTCGTTCTTCAGGAAAGGAGGTCAATTGCAGCGCGGATTCTTCTTACCGACTCGTCCTTTCCGAGAATCTCAAGAAGCTGTGAAGCCCCTCCCGGGGTTGTCTGTTTGCCGGAAACCGCTGTTCTGACGGGCCACATGACCTGTCCGTTTTTGAGCCCCTTCTCCTCGGCAAACGATTTCATCATTTCATACAGGGAATCGTTATCAAACGCCTCCTGTTTCTCAAGGCAGGGAAGAATCTCCTTAAGAACGGTGAGCGAAAGTTCCGGTGTCGATTTCATTTTCTTATGGCGGTACATCTCGGTCTCGTAGGGCGGCACCTCATGGAAGAATCCCAGCAGTTCCGGGATATCACAGAAGGTCTCCACTCTTGTCCGGGCCATTTCGGCGAGCGCATGGCGGTCCATGAACGTCTCGGGAACGGCAGCCTCAATATACGGAAGCGCTTTCTCATAAAAGGCCTCCGGGTCCATATTCCGGAAATATTCGCCGTTCATCCACCGGAGTTTTGCGATGTCGAACACGGCATCCGATTTGTTGATTCTCGTATAATCAAATTTGTCGATCAGTTCGTCAAGCGTCATGATCTCCTGATTATCCTGCGGATTCCACCCCAGAAGCGCCGTATAATTGACGATCGCTTCAGGCAGGAAGCCCTGCTCCAGCAGATCTTCGAAGGAAGAATGCCCCGACCGCTTGGACAGCTTGTGATGCTCTTCGTCCATGATCAGCGGGCAGTGGACATAAACCGGGATCTCCCATCCGAAGGCCTCATACAGAAGATTGTATTTGGGACTCGAGGACAGGTATTCCTTTCCTCTGACGACATGTGTCACCCCCATAAGGTGGTCGTCAATTACATTTGCGAAATTGTAGGTCGGATAGCCGTCCGATTTGATCAGAATCATATCTTCCAGTTCCGCATTGTCTACGGTGATATCTCCGTAGTTTACGTCGTGGAAGGTCGTGGACCCTTCGGTGGGAACATTCAGGCGGATTACGTAGGGCATACCTGCGGCCAGATTCCGCTCGACCTCTTCTTTCGTGAGACTCAGGCAGTGTTTGTCATAGGCAGTATATTCCTTGCCGTCGACAACCGTCTTCAGGCTCTCCAGGCGTTCCTTCGTACAGAAGCAGTAATACGCATTTCCCTGCTCCACCAGCTGCTCTGCGTATTTTCTGTAGATTCCGGCCTTCACGCGCTCGGACTGGACATACGGACCGACTCCTCCGTCCTTGTCCGGCCCCTCGTCGGCTTTGAGTCCAGCCTCGGCGAGCGTTCTGTTGATGATGTCAACAGCGCCTTCCACATAGCGCTCCTGGTCCGTATCTTCTATGCGAAGCATAAAAACGCCGTGATCATGTCTCGCGATCAGATATGAATACAGCGCGGTTCTGAGATTCCCGACATGCATTCTTCCTGTCGGGCTTGGTGCAAATCTGGTCTTAACCATCCGAATCCTCCAGTGTCATTTATGTCTTACTTCTGTTGCAGGAGAGAAATACGTATCAGTGATCAATGCCGTGAGCATTCAGATACTCGATGACATCCCCGACCGTTCTGATCTCCTGCAGTTCCTCCACGGGAATATCAAGTGCATACTCATCCTCCAGATTCATCGCCAGTTCATAGAGATCCAGTGAATCGGCGCCCAGATCATCGTGGAAGGAAGTGTCCGGTCCGATCTCGCTCTCATCAACATTCAGCTGTTCCGCTATAAAAACTCTGAGTTTTTCCAACATAATTTCAATCTCCTTTTTCTTATAAGAGGCAGTCCGCGCCTGGCGCACTGACCGGGGTCTTTATGACAGCTGCTGCTTTTATTTCTCCCGTCTGCCCGAACTTCTGACCATCTCTCCCCACAGATCCTGCTCCGGTCTCCTGAATCTGATGGCTTTTGAGACAGATAACGCGATCATGATCTCGGCCATCAGCAGAACCACGGAAGTCCCTCCGTAACTCAGAAACGGCAACGTGATGCCGGTCGTCGGTATAAGGTTAATGACGACGCAGATATTCAGAATCACCTGCATGGCGATATGTCCGAAAATCCCCGTCACCATAAGTGCTCCGTACAGGTCCGGCGCATTCTGGGCGATAAAAAACAGCCTGTACAGAAGGTAGATAAAGAGAAGTATGACGATGATTCCGCCGAAAATCCCGAGTTCTTCGCAGATAATGGCAAAAATCATGTCGTTTTCCGCCTCGGGCACGGCCCAGAGCTTCTGCGTGCCGTTTCCGAGTCCCTTGCCGAACAGGCCTCCGCTGCCAAGTGCATACAGGGCCTGCATGACCTGGTAGCCGCCTTCGGCGGAGTACTGTTCCGGATGAAGCCACGTCAGGATCCTCCTGGCCCGGAAGCTGGATGTGACTTCATTGTTCATAATATACAGAACCGCTCCTGCCGCGGCCGCGGCCGCAAGAAGAAGACCCAGAATAAAAAATCTGGTATTCGGATGCGCCACGAATACTATCACGCAGGTGATCAGCATAATGATGATCGCCGTGCTGAGATTGTCGGTCAGTATATAGGCAGCCGCAGCCTGCAGAGCCCCGGCCCCCAGGATCAGCATCGTATAGCCCGGCCTCCGGAACTTTTTGCCCGTCCTGACGATCAGCATGGGAATAAAGGTGATCACGGCAATTTTGGCCAGCTCGGCGGGCTGAAAACTCAGGCCTCCCACCATCAGCCATCTGCGCGCCCCGTTGACGGTCCTGCCGAGAGGAGTTTTCACCAGTGCCATCATAAACAGAGAGAGCACATAGAACCCCCAGCTGAAATACCAGTAAAGCCGGTAGGGAATCCAGGATCCGATCACCGCGGCCACAACCGCACAGGCGGAAAAAAAGGCCTGCTTTTTGAAGAACACCATGTCATCCCCGAACTTCATGGCCGCTGTATAGGATGTGGTGCTGTAGAGCATCACGAGACCGAACCCGATCAGCAGAATTATCACCGCTATAAGATTGTAATCATAATAATCGGTTTTTGTTCGCACTGACTCCAGGTCCTTCCCCCTTCAGGAATACATTCCTTATATAACGGATCGTATAATCTTCGCCTTTCCTGGCCCACATGCGCAGAAGAAACTCCATCTGCTTTTTTGTATCTTCATGGATAATCCACAGCTTATCACGGCTGCGCAGAAAATACATGAGCGGAAATTCATCCGTATAGTTCTCCCCGCTGTAGACGCGGGACGCGCTGACGCGGTCGAAAATCATCTCCGCCACATACCTTCTGGGCATTCTCGCCCCCTCGATGATATGGGCGCTTTTCTCCGCGGTATAATCGATCCAGTACTCAAAATGATGGCGGTTCCTGCCCTTGTGATGCAGCCACGCCATGGAAACGCCCGTCTCTTCCCGCTCCGCATTGTTGGGACTTCTCGTGCCCTGGTAGTAGCGGGCGCCGACCAGAAACTCGGTCAGAGAGAGCTTGCTCAGGTCATGCAGCAGGCCCTGCCTGATGAGCCCCGCTCTCAGACAGTAGCCGCATACCAGATGATGGTGCCTCGTAATTGTTTTCAGATGCCCGGCTGCTTTGCGCCATGTAAGCTCACTCATATTCGTTAAGGTGCCTCCTCCGGAACAGCGGGCTCCGCTGCCGGCTCACCGCCGGGGCGCCCCTCCAGAATACAGACGGTTCTCTCCGCCGCTTCAAAATACTTCTGATCCCTCAGCAGTTCCGGCTCCCGGCAGAAAACCGCGGATCGTCCGGTATCGGCCGCAAGGAACCAGCTGAAGCCTTTCGGCAGATCCGGCAGAGCGAAGCGGTACGGATTCCAGTACGCGTTATAGACTACGTAATAGTACCCCGGTGCACCCTCCCGATCCTCTTTCTGAGTATACAGACCATTATACATGACCGCAAGTGTGCGGGAAACATTTTCGAAGCTGCACATCCAGGCCCGGCTGTCATGGAACGAGATATCCGGCATGCCCAGTGAGCGGTAATCGGTCCCCTTCAGTTCCCCCGGCATGTGGAAAATCCTGTTCTGCCGCCTGTAGGCGGTCAGTTCTTTCACGAATTCCGTCATCGCCGCGGAATCACGGCCGCTGCTCCAGTCCAGCCATCCGACCGGATTGTCACAGCAGTACGCATTGTTATTCCCTTTCTGGGTATTGAGCTGCTCATCGCCCGCATACAGGAGCGGCGTCCCCTGTGAAAGGAACACATACATCAGTGCGTTCCTGATCTGACGCAGCCGGAGTTCTCTCACGTTTTTCCTGCGGCTCGGGCCCTCTGCCCCGCAGTTCCAGCTGTAATTGAAGACCGTACCGTCGCGGTTATCCTCCCCGTTCTCTTCATTATGCTTCCAGTCATAGGAGACGGAATCGAAAAGCGTGAAGCCGTTGACATTCGCCATATAATTGACGACGGCATGCGATGACGGATTTCTTCTGATGAGAGCTGCAAATTTACCTGTCTGGCCCTCATCTCCTTTCAGAAACGCGCGTCCCGTATGCTCGAATTCGTCATTGCAGAGCATCAGGTTTCTTCTGACGGGAACCGTTCCCCGGTAATATCTGTCCGCATCGACAAACTCGATCATAAGCTTCGTGCGGGAAAGCATCGGATCCCTGATCACGAGATCAAGCGGCACACCGTCGCCGATCAGATGGAAGCCGTCGACATGATACTTCATTTTCCAGCTGCGGAGAGCCGCATGCGCAAGCGCCGGGTCCGTCCCGCCGGGGAAATAGAACTCCATATACAGTTCCATGGATTCCGCGTGGCAGGCCCTGACCAGTTCCCGGAATTCCGCGCACGGGTTCGCGTCTGCGCTGTAGGCACGTTTCGGAGCGAAGTAATAATTCACATCCGAATACCCCCAGTAGTTGACAGGCTTTACCGCGCTCGCTCTGCCGCCCGATTCCTCCCTGGCCGCGGAAAACGGCTGGACTCTCAGGCGGTCGCACCATTCATAGGCGGGCATCAGCTCCACCGCATTGAATCCCAGCCCTTTTATATAGGGAAGCATTTTCCCGAGTCCGGCGAATGTTCCCTTCAGGCCCGCGGCGATTTTTGCCTTTTTCGTGAAGCCCTTTACATGCAGCTTGTAAATCATCAGGTCTTCGGGGCGCAGATCCGGCAGTATATCCTCTGTCACCGTCTCCGCGGGCTTCCTGTCCGGAATCCGGCAGTCGTCTTTGCCCAGTAGTCCCGCATACGGATCCAGCTCCTTCCTGCCCTTCACCAGATAGTAATACCCCGCTGCATCGTCCGGAAGATCCCTGATCAGCACCGCTCTGAGACTGCCTGCGGCAGGCTGCTCAGGAAGCGGTATTTCCGCCTTCTTTTTTCCCTCTGCATTTGTGATGATCAATTCTGCTTTCTGTCCTTCAGGTACGGCAAACGCGAAATTAATGCCGTCTTCATGTATCGTCACGCCGGCTTGTTCCGGATTGCCCGGAATCACAGTATACGATTCGATGATCTTTTTTTCCATCCTGTCCCCCTGTTCTCCCGAAAAAACACTGTTTTCAATGCGGCAGCTCAAAATCGTTTCGCTTACTGTCTGAACTTACTCGTGCCAGTCGTCCGGATGTATGTTTCTCTTCGTAAGCTTATATTATACAGCATTTCCATGTGTATGACAGAGAAATTTTTTTGCGGTCATTGCTTTTTATGTTCGTATCTGTTATCGTTAACCATGAATTGGAATCCGATACTCTATATAGGAGGATGACTATGGCTGATTTTGAAAATCTGAACGCGGGCGAAGATGAATTTGATGCTTCCGATATGGAAGAAGTTCTCGGCAGCGTCACGCTCACACTGGAAGATGATTCAGAAGTGGAATGCCTGATTCTGGCAATCTATCAGGCGAACGGGAAGGACTATATCGCTCTTCTGCCGCTCGGCGCCGACGGTGAACCGGACGATGATTCAGATGTTCTGATCTACCGTTACGTGGATCACGGAGAGGATGAAGATCCCGAAATCGAAAACATCGAAGACGATGAGGAATATGAGGCCGCTGCGGATGCTTTCGATGAACTTCTGGACGAGCAGGAGTTCGATGACGAAGAGGAAGAAGAAGAATAAGCTGCAGGGGGATCCCCTCCGCTTAAAAACCGCTGTCTGATATTTCATAAGTGTCAGTTGGGGGCTGCCGTTATTGCGGCAGCCCCTTTCCTCATGTCAGGAGCAATTCCCTCTCGTCACGCCCTCCCGGTTGATCCGAATCCTCCCCGGTCCCGGTTCCCCAGCGTCTCCACTTCCTCAAACACGATTTTCGGCTGGTGTTCGATGATCCGGAACTGGCCGATTCTGTCATTGACGCGGATCTCCGTGTCCCTGGTCGCATAGACCGGCATACGGAGAATATCATTGTCCCCGCAATAGGATTCGTCGACGACACCGATCGAGTTGCTCTGCAGCAGGCCGTAATTCCTGAATGTAGAACTTCTCGGGGCCGTGATCATCTCATACCCTTCCGGCAGCTGCACGGAGATGCCGAGACTGATCAGTCTGTGCTCTCCCGCTTTCAGTTTTACATCTTCGGCACTTCTCAGATCAATCCAGTCGCTTTTCCCGTCCACATAGCACAGCCTGTCAATCTTGTCCGTATGATATTTGATTCTGATAGTCTTTTCCATCGTCTCCCCTTAGTTCCCGCAGGAAATCCGACGGAATTTCCTGTGAGTTAAAAAACCGGCAGGACTTTTGATCCTGCCGGCGGTTATTGGTCCGATCAGTCTTCCGGACCTGCCGAGGCGACCACTCTGCCGATATCCATCGACGCGGTTTCATCCTTGGGGCAGTCCTTGATCGAGAAGCTGAACTTGCCGTTTTTATCTTTGCCGAGGCATACAACGCGGACAACATCTCCGAGCTGCAGCACATCTTCCACATGGGCAATTCTGGAGTTGGCAATCTTGGAAATATGTACCAGCCCCTCCTTGCCGGGCGCAAACTCAAGGAATGCACCGAATTCCTTGATGGAAATCACCTTGCCGGTGAGAATCTGGCCCTTCTCAAATTCCGTCACGATCAGGCGGATCGCTTCGGCAGCCTTCTGCATGTTCGCTGCGTCCGTTCCGCTGATGGAGACAAATCCGTCGTCCTCGATATCGATCTCGACACCGTATGTGTCAATGAGCGCGTTGATGGTCTTGCCCCTCTGTCCGACAACATCGCCGATCTTCTCGGGATCGATATTCATCTGGATGATCTTGGGCGCCCACTTGCTGAGCTCATGACGCGGCTCCGCGATGCACTTCTCCATCACCTCGGTGAGGATATACTCGCGCGCTTCCTTCGTGCGGCGGATCGCTTCTTCCACGATCGGTCTCGTCAGGCCGTGAATCTTGATATCCATCTGGATCGCCGTGATGCCGTCATGCGTACCGGCAACCTTGAAGTCCATATCTCCGAAGAAGTCTTCCAGACCCTGAATATCTGTCAGAACGATGTAATCATCGTCTGTCTCACCCGTCACAAGACCGCAGGAAATACCAGCCACGGACTTCTTGATCGGGACGCCGGCCGCCATCAGCGCCATAGAAGACGCGCAGACAGATGCCTGTGAAGTAGAGCCGTTTGACTCAAACGTCTCGGATACCGCACGGATGGCATACGGGAACTCTTCTTCACTCGGAAGAACCGGAATCAGGGCTCTCTCGGCGAGAGCGCCGTGGCCGATTTCTCTTCTGCCCGGGCCCCTGCTCGGCTTGGTCTCGCCGACGGAATAGCTCGGGAAATTGTAATGGTGCATATAGCGGTTCTTGGTGATAAAGGGATCAAGTCCCTCCACCCTCTGAGCCTCAGAGAGGGGAGCCAGTGTGACACAGTCGCAGATCTGGGTCTGGCCTCTCGTGAACATGGCGGAACCATGTGCTCTCGGAATCAGGTCGACTTCCGCGGCGAGGGGGCGGATCTGCGTGATTTCACGGCCGTCCGGTCTCTTGTGATCCTTCAGAATCATCTTCCTGACTGTCTTCTTCTGATACTGATAGAGGGCCTCGTCGATCTGTGCCAGCCAGTCTTCGCGGTCAGCATACTGCTCGGCAAATTTGGCGCGGACTTCGGAGACGCCTTTATCGCGCTTGGAGCGGTCATCCGTAAAGACAATATTCTCCATTTCTTCTGCGGGGCACATCGCATACAGCGCTTCATTCAGCTCCGGATTGATCACGATATGCTCATAATCAAACTTGGGCTTTCCGCACTCGGCGATAATGCCGTCAAAGAAGCGGATGATTTCCTTGTTGATTTCGTCGCACTTGTAGATCGCTTCGATCATCTTGTCTTCCGGCAGTTCATTGGCGCCGGCTTCGATCATGATGACCTTCTCTCTCGTAGAGGCAACCGTAAGCTGAAGGTCGGATTTGTGCTTCAGCTCGTATCCCGGGTTGATCACGAACTCGCCGTCGATCAGGCCCAGCTGTGTCATGGCGCAGGGGCCGTCCCACGGAATATCGGAGATGGCAGTCGCCAGGGCGGATCCCAGCATGGCCGGGATCTCCGGATCGCATTCCGGATCCACGGACATCACCATGTTGTTGAGCGTGACGTCATTGCGGAAGTCCTTCGGGAAAAGCGGTCTCATGGGGCGGTCGATCACGCGGCTGGTCAGAACCGCATGTGTAGAGGCCTTGCCCTCACGTTTGTTAAAGCCGCCCGGAATCTTTCCCACCGCGTACATTTTCTCATCAAAATCGACAGACAGCGGGAAGAAATCAATTCCTTCGCGCGGCGCCTTGGATGCCGTCGCCGTGGACAGAACCACCGTCTCGCCGTAATGCATGAAGCAGCATCCGTTCGCCTGTTTGCCGACTCTGCCGATATCGACGGTCAGGGTTCTGCCGCCAAGTTCCATAGAATAGCTTTTGTAATCTCCCATACTTCTCCTTCTGCCCGAATGGGCGTGTGTGTAATTCTTCGATTCTGACATGCACTTTTAATAAACGAAAACGAAGGGCAGGTTTTGCCCTGCCCTTTGCATGCATTTATTTTCTCAGACCGAGTTTTTCAATCAGTGCACGATAGCGGCCGATATCTTTCTTTCTCAGATATCCCAGTAAGCTGCGTCTGTGACCGACCATTTTCAGAAGTCCTCTTCTGGAATGATGATCCTTCGGGTTCTTCTTCAGATGCTCTGTCAGCTCATTGATTCTGGCCGTAAGAACCGCGACCTGAACCTCCGGTGAACCGGTGTCGCCTTCCGTTCTTGCATAGGCCTGCATGATTTCCTGTTTCTTCTCTTTTGCGATCATGTTCTGATCCTCCTTATTTTATCTTTCTCCGGATATCAGGCAAAGGTCGGAGAATCCGTTTACCGGATATCGGAACACGGCTCAAGGCCGTATCAATACAGCGCTCGTTAGTATAACACACGGCGAAGCCGGAAGTCAACGCTCAAAACGTCTTGCCGCCGCTTCATCCTTCGCAATCTGGTTTTTCAGTTCATCAAGCGAGCCGAAACGGGTCTCCGGCCTCAGGAAATGCAGGAGGCGGACCTCGGCATTCTCGTCATACACATTGCCGGAGAAATCAAACAGGTAGGTTTCCGCCCCGACGAAATGGCCGCCCACCGTGGGTTTGGTACCGATATTGGTAATCCCCCGGAGAAGCCGTCCTTCCAGGACTGTCTCCGACACGTACACCCCGTTAGGCGGAAGCAGCTTCGTTCTGCCGGGAATCTGGTTGATCGTCGGGACGCCGATTGTCCGTCCGAGTCTTCTGCCGTGGATAATCTTCCCGGTCACATAATAATCATAACCGAGGAGGTTTCTCACTTCCTCCATGTTCCCCAGCTCCAGGGCATTGCGGATTCTTGTACTGGAAACCGGTTCGCCCCCTTCCAGCACTTCCGGCACGATCTCGGTCCTGTACCCGAACTGCTTCTCCATATTGCGGAGCAGCCTGTCGTCTCCCCTTCGTTCATAGCCGAACCGGAAATCTTCTCCGGCTATGACGAAGCGCGCACGGAGCCTCCCGGTCAGAACATCCGAGATAAATGCTTCCGCCGGCAGTGTAATAATCTCCGGTCCGAATGAGCATTCGATGAGGACGTCCGCTCCCATCTCTTCCAGCACGGCTCTTCGCTCCTCTTCGGTGAGCAGCATGGCAGGCGCCATATCAAATGTCAGGACAACCGACTGCACATGTTCCGCGTCATTCCGGGCATGTGCGGCCGCCCTTCTGATCAGTTCGCGGTGTCCTTTATGAATGCCGTCAAATTTACCGATGGTGACGGCACAGGGTGTATCTGATTGAAAAGAAAAAAGATCCTTAATGACTCTCATAATAAAACTTTTCCAGCCGGATTCTGCCTCTCTGTCTTCTGTAAATGCCTATAAACAAGCCGTCGGATGTATACACCCTCATCTCAGCATCTTCCGCGGGCTTTTTTTCCTCTTCCGCCAGATCGGACAGTTTCAGAGGATTGCCGCTGAGGGCCGCCTGAAGGGCCTCTTCCCTGATCCGCACTATGGGAAGCGCTTCGTAAAAGCTGTCGATCGGGCGGACAAAACTGTATTGTGCCGCGCCTTCCTCATCCTCTTCCGCCTTGCGGGCCGCAATTTCATCGAGGGTCAGCGCATCCCCGATGCAGAACTCCCCGACCCTGGTCCTCGTCAGCGCGTCCATGCAGGCGCCGCATCCGAGCTTTTCTCCTATGTCATGGCAGAGAGTCCGGATATATGCGCCGTGAGAACAGGTCACCCGGAACGTGGCGCGCGGGGAATCGAACCACAGGAGTTCCATATCGCGAAACTCCACTTCTCTGGGCCTGCGCTCCACTTCAATTCCGCGTCTGGCCAGATCAACCAGCTTCTGTCCGTTCACCTTCAGGGCGCTGTACATGGGAGGCGTCTGCATCTGCCTCCCGGAGAATGACAGGAGAACCCTGCGGAATTCCTCCTCCGTACCGGTATACGGTGCCTCCTTTAAAACCGTGCCTGAAGTATCCTGGGTATCCGTAGTTCTGCCCATGAGAATCACGGCTTCATATGTTTTTGTTCCCTGCATCAGCGTCTCTACCAGTTTCGTGGCCCTTCCGAGACAGACGGGAAGAACGCCCTCGGCATCCGGATCAAGCGTCCCGGTATGGCCGATCTTTTTCTGCCCGAATATCCTCCTCATGCGGGCCACAACCCCGAAGGACGTCATGCCTTTCTCTTTCCGGACCGTTACAACTCCGTGAATCATAGCTGTTCCTCAACTGCGGCGAGAACCATTTTCAGAATCTCTTTGGGACTGCCCTCAATCGTCGCGCCGGCCGCACGCAGGTGGCCTCCCCCTCCAAACCGGGACACCGCCGCGGCGGAATCAAAATCGCCGTTGGACCGCATGGACAGCTTGAAATGCGTCTCATCCGTCTGATAGAGAAAGACGGCCGCCAGCACGCCTTCCGTTTCCCGAAGCTGCGATACGATGATGTCAAGATCGCGCAGATCCGCACCAAAGCGGTCCATGTCCGCCTTCGTCACGATACTGCTGATACATTTTCCGCCTAGATGGAGGGCCGCATTCATCATGCCGAATCCCGTAATCCGGTTCTGACGGAATGTTCTCTGATAAAAGGTCCGGTCTATGATGCCGTGAAAATCAATCCCTTTCTCCATCAGAAAAGCAGCCGTGCGCATGGTCGCCGGCGATGTGTTCTGATACTGAAACACGCCGCAGTCATGAATAATCCCGGTATACAGCGCTTCCGCGATTTCCCGGTCAATGCGCTCCGGCTCCATCAGATTCGCCAGGACTTCCGAACAGGAGGATGCATCCGGTTCAATATGATTGATGTCGGCAAACCCCGGATTGCTCATGTGGTGATCAATGCATACGGTTCTGTCCGCAGAGTCGAACAGGGAGCCCGCAACTCCTATCCTGTCGCGCGTGCTGGTATCACAGCAGATAAACAGGTCATACTGTTCTCTGCCGTCCGTCTCCCGCAGTGCTTCTCCGGCACCTGCGATGCCCCGCAGGCTGTCCTTCGGCTCCTCCAGAAAAAGATCGGCGCTGATCTCCGGAAAATTCTTCCTGATATAGAGATACAGCGCCGCACAGCTTCCTATACAATCGCCGTCGGGGTTCACATGCCCCGCGATGGCGATCCTTCTGCATGAAGTATCAATCACTTCATTCAAGTTCTTCATGGTGTGATTCCTCATCGTGCCTGACGACTTCCTGAATCAGGCGTGACATCTCCGCGCCCCGCTCGATCGAGCGGTCCAGAATGAAAGTCAGCTCGGGGGTATTCCTCATGTTCAGCCTCTGGGCCAGTTCATGTCTGATATACCCCTTTGCGGATTCAATTCCCCGCATCGTCTCTTCACGTGTCTCTTCATCCCCGAAGACGCTGATATAGACCTTGCAGGTTTTCAGATCCGTGGCCACGACCGCTTCCATGACGGAAGTCATCACTCCGATCCTCGGATCCTTGAGTTCACGGATGATGGCGGACAGTTCTCTCGCCACCTCTCCGTTCACTCTGAGATTCTTTGTTCCGTTTTTTCTCATGTTCTGGGTACCTCAACCATCGTGTAGGCCTCAACGGTATCCTCGACCTGGAAATCTCCCCATCCGTCAAATACAAAGCCGCACTCGAAACCTTCACGCACTTCCTTGACGTCATCCTTGAAACGCTTAAGGGAAGCGAGCTGGCCTTCATACAGTTTGTCTTTGCCGCGGAATACGCGGACCTTTGAAGCTCTCTGGAAGATTCCGTCCCGGATATATGCGCCGGCGATATTGCCGACTCCGGAAGCCTTGAAGACCTGGCGGATTTCCGCATGTCCCTGGATCTTCTCTTCGAACACCGCCGCGCGCATGCCGTTCAGGGCGCGCTCCACATCTTCAATTGCCTCGTAGATGACGCTGTACAGATGGATATCAACCTTCTGATTGTCAGCGACAGTCTTGGCCGTATTATCCGGTCTCACATTAAAGCCGATGATAATCGCATTGGACGCCGCCGCAAGTGACACATCGGATTCATTGATCGCACCGACGCCGCCGTGGATCACCTTGACAATCACTTCCTCATTCGAAAGCTTGAGCAGTGACTGGGAGACAGCTTCCACGGAGCCCTGCACGTCCGCCTTGACGACAATCGGGAGTTCCTTCAGATTGCCCTCCTTGATCTGGTTGTACAGATCGTCAAGCGTCATCTGTGTCCTGGTCTCTTCAATCAGGTTCTTTTTGCCTTCCGTGACGAAGACTGCCGCAAATTCCTTTGCTTCCTTGTCGCTGTCAAGGGCGACAAGTACTTCGCCGGCTTCCGGCACGGCGCTCAGTCCGATGATCTCAACCGGCATGGACGGGGTCGCTTTGTGGAGCCGCTTTCCGTGCTCGTCCGTCATGGCGCGCACTTTGCCGGAAGCAGCGCCGCAGGCGATGAAATCGCCCTGTTTCAGCGTGCCCTTCTGAATGAGGATCGATGCGACCGGGCCGCGTCCCTTATCCAGCTTGGCCTCGAGGACGATACCTCTGGCCTTGCGGTTCGGATTCGCCTTCAGCTCCAGCATTTCCGAAGTCAGTACGATCATCTCGAGCAGGTTGTCAAGTCCTTCATGAGTCTTGGCCGACACCGGGCAGAATACGGTTTCTCCGCCCCAGTCCTCGGCGACCAGACCATATTCGGAAAGCTCCTGCTTGACGCGGTCTATATTGGCACCGGGCTTGTCAATCTTATTGACAGCCACGATAATTTCAACTTCAGCAGCTTTGGCGTGGTTAATCGCTTCCACTGTCTGCGGCATGACGCCGTCGTCCGCAGCTACAACCAGCACCGCGATATCAGTCGCATTGGCACCTCTCATACGCATGGCGGTGAATGCCTCATGGCCCGGCGTATCGAGGAACGTCAGCTTCTGACCGCCGACGGATACCATGTAAGCACCGATATGCTGTGTGATGCCGCCCGCCTCTCTGTCCGTCACGTGCGTGTTGCGGATCGCATCGAGGAGGGATGTTTTACCGTGATCGACATGTCCCATCACGCAGATGACGGGCGGTCTTGTGACCATGTCGCTCTCGCTCTCCGCCTCTTCCTTCAGAAGTTCGCCGATGACATCCTCCTGCTCCTCATGCTCGCATAGGATGTTATGCTCCATCGCAATTGCCTCGGCCTTGTCATAAGGAAGCTCGTGGTTCACCGTGACCATTTCACCCTTCATAAACAGTTCTTTGATCAGAACCGTCGGGGCAAGCTTCATCTTTTCGGCGAGTTCGCGGATCGTGATTTTGTCCGGTACGCGGATCTCTGTTACGTTATCTTCTTTCTTCTCCTGGCCGCCTGCGGGCTGCTTATGCTGAAGCGCCTTGGGAACGCGGTTAAACTGCCGCTTCTGCTGGTTCGGTCTCCCGCTTCCCATCTCGCGCCCGTTTTCGCGTCTCTCTTCCCTGTTTCTCTCGCGCTCTTTCCCATCCTTGCGGAAATCGCGGGTCGTCTTTCTGGCGAGTGAGCCGTCGGCATCATTCCTTCCGGCCGGAGCGCTGCTCCTTCCGCCTCTGGCAGCGGGAGCTCCGCCCGGGGCAGGTCTTCCTCCGGCAGCAGCCGGTCCTCTCATGCCGCCCGGTGCGGTTCTTCCTCCCATGGCCCGGTCCGCGGCACCGCCTCTGCTGTTTCTGTCGCGGAATCCGCCGCCCTGGGCACTGGTTCTGTTCCGGTCTCCCTGGAACGATCCGCGGTCACGCGCCGGTCCCCTGTCGCTCCGGTTCTGTCCCTGAGCGCCGTTCCGGTCACGATATCCGCCCTGACGGTCTCTGGAACCGCCCTGGGCAGCATCACCCTGGCGCCGGTTCTGTCCGCCGGATCTGGAAGTATCCCTGATACTGCTGTTGCGTCCGGTGGAAATCGGACGGTTCAGCGGGCCGACATTCCTCAGGACGCGGCCGTTGCGGAATCCGGTATCGGCCTGCGGCGCTTTCGCCTCGCCGGCTTTCGGTTCCGTGCTCTTTTCTTCTGCGGGCTTCCCGCTTTCGGAAGCAGCTGCTTCCGCCTTTACCTGAGGTGCCGCTTCCGTTTTCGCGGCAGGAGTTTCCACGGCTGCCGGGGCCTCCTGCACAGGCTGTTCCTTCACAGGCGCCTTCGGCACTTCGGGTGTTTCGGCCGCCGCCTTTGCCGGCGCGGCTTCCTTTTCTGCCTTCACGGCAGCTGCTGTCTGATCCGGCGCTGCAGAAGGCTTTTCTGCCGGCTGCACAGCTGCCGCAGGCGTCTCTTTCACCTGCGGTTTCTCTGCGGTTTCAGGCGTCTGCTTCTTAAGGATATCCGAGGGAGCTGCTTGTGGTTCCGCATTCCTGACAGTTGTCTCTTCGGCCTCGGGCTTTCTGTCCGCCGCAGGCTTCGCTTCTTCCTGTCTGCGGGCGGTCTCCGGAGCCTGTGCAGAGCGCTTCTGCGGTCTGCGCTGGAGCTGTCTTGTCGCGTTCTCCGACCGGAACACGCGCACAAAACCGCCCTTCTTCTTGGGCTTTTCTTCCGAATTCTTTGATTCCGGATCATTTTCCCGCTGCGTCTCGTGCGGTTTCGCAGGCTCAGATGCCGCCGTAACGGCTGCTTCATCCGCGGGCTTTTGAGCTCCGCCGAATTTCGCGCGAATGCCGGCAATTTCGTTTTCGGGAACCACATTGACCGCAGATATCACGTCGTATCCTCTTTCTGTCAGATAGTCAATGACGTCCCTGTTGGTTCTGCCGATTTCTTTCGCAAGATCATGAACCCTGATTTTTGCCATATGATACAATCTCCCTTTTGCTTTAAACCTTCTGCTGTAAAACCCTCAATACCGCATCCGCAAGCCCGCGGTCCGTGACGGCTGCCGTCGCCCGGAACGGTTTTCCCACTGCAGCCCCGAGTGCCTCCCTGTCGGCATATAATATGCACGGCACACGGTAATACTCACACATATTCTGAAACTTCTTTTTTGTATTATCCGAAGCGTCTCCGGCAATCACGGTCAGACATGCCTTTCCGGACTTGACCGCCTTCTCGACAGAGAATTCTCCGCTCTCCACTCTGCGTCCCCTCGCAGCAAGTCCCAGATAGCCGGCAATCCGTTCTTCACTCGTCATCCGTTTATCTCTCCCTTCAGGCGCTCACCGATCTCCTGGGGAATGGACGTCTTCAGGCTTCTCGACAGAGCCCCGGTCTTCAGAACCTTCTCGAGGCACTGTGTCTTTCTGCAGATATAGGCGCCCCTGCCATTCTTCCTTCCGGATTCATCGACTTCGATTTCTCCTTCGGGAGTCCGTACGATGCGGATCAGTTCGTTCTTATTCCTGACCGTTCTGCATCCGAGACATGTTCTCTGAGGAAGCCTCTTTTCAGAGGAGTCCCGACTCGTCTGCATATTCTTCGCCCTCATCCTCGTAGTATTCGCCGTTTTCATCGAAATCATCTATGTAAAGATCATCGAAGTCACCGGATTCGCGGGCCTGTGTCTCTGACTTGATATCAATCTTGTATCCCGTCAGACGTGCTGCAAGACGGGCATTCTGCCCTTCCTTGCCGATCGCCAGGGAGAGCTGATAGTCAGGCACGATGACCTTGGCGGATTTCTCATCCGGGTCTGCACCTACCGTGATCACTTTGGCCGGGCTGAGCGCGTTCTCGATCAGGATGGCCGGGTTATCATTCCAGGCAATAATGTCGATTTTCTCGCCGCGCAGCTCATTGACCACGGCATTGACGCGGTTTCCGTTAATGCCGACGCATGCACCGACCGGATCGACATCGGGGTCGTTGGACCAGACAGCCATCTTTGTGCGGGATCCCGGTTCACGGGAAATCCCCCTGATTTCAACGGTGCCGTCCCTGACTTCGGACACTTCCTCTTCGAACAGCTTTCTGACCAGGTCCGGGTGGGTTCTCGATACGAGGATTTTTGCTCCCTTCGTGGAATTCTTCACATCGACAACATATACCTTGACGCGCTCCGCTGTCTGGAAATGCTCCGATTTCACCTGTTCATTTTCATTGAGCATGGCATCCGCCTTGCCGAGGTTGATGCAGTAGGAGCTGCCCTGTTTTCTCTGGACAACTCCGGAGACAACCTCGCGGACCTTGCTGTTGTATTTGTTGTATACGGCGTTCCGCTCTTCTTCGCGGATTCTCTGAAGAATGATATTCTTGGCATTCATCGTGGCGATTCTGCCAAACGCCTTGGAATTGATATCAACCGTAATGATATCGCCCGCGACCACATGC
>CACXFM010000038.1 GCA_902766955.1 uncultured Lachnospiraceae bacterium
ATCACACCGGTTGAACCGGAGAAACAGACCAGAGAACGTTTTGCCCACAAATAAAAGGGGGCTGTAAAAAAAGCATAGCCTGAAAAAAAGAAGGATCAAGGGTTATCAAAACCCAGGATCCTTCTTTTGTGTTAAAATTATACTTGCCATGAATAACTCTAACACGCTTAATTCTAACCCAAAACAGGCAGTTTTGCCAATGCTTATTCAGGATTATCTGGACATCTGCGATCCGCCGGAGGCTATACTTTCAGCAGGGGATTGCACCCACTGCTGAAAGTTGTATCAGACAAATTCCGTATCAGGATTCAGATCCTGCCGGAAGCCCCTGATATGGATGGCCATGGCGTTTCTGGCCTCCTCGGGCTGTCTGTTCTTGATGGCGTCGAACACGTCCATGTGCTGCGCGTAGATACGGCGGCACATCTTCTTTTTCGCGGCGTCCTCCATGGACGCCATTTTTTCCTCCAGGAAGAGGAGGTTGATGCTGGCCAGTGATTTGTTCATCAGCGCGGCGACCTTGTTGCGGGCGGCCTCGGCGATCAGCTTGTGGAAGACCGGATCCAGGTGGATGAAGACGTCGTCGTTGTCGACGGAGCGTTTCATCTGGTCGAGAACTTCCTCGATGGCCTCCAGATCTTTGGCTGTCCGGCGCTCGGCAGCCCAGCCGGCGACGGCCGTCTCGCAGGCGGCTCTGTATTCCGCTATATCCGCGAGATCGATCATGCTGCCGTGGACGGCGTCCTCCATGATCTGCTCGATGCTGCTCTCATCCATCTCCTGAATGACGGAACCGCCGCTGCCGGGGGTCGTCCGGATGAACCCGTTTCTCTCCAGCATGCGGAGCGCCTCGCGCACTGTCGGGCGGCTGCGGCGGAAGACCTGCATCAGTTCGCGCTCTCCGGGCAGCCGGTCGCCGGGCAGGAGCTCCCGCCTGCGGATCTGGTCCCGGATCTGTTCGTAGATCATCTCGCTGGCCCGCTTTGTCTTGACGGGCTGGAAGGAGGATGGGGCGGCGGTGCCGCTTCCTGTCCGCTTCTTTTTCCCGGGAACAAGCCCCAGTGTTTCAGCCGCCAGCTTCTTTACCGCGGAAGGCTTGATTTTGCCCGTCGCGGTCACGGGGAGGCTCTCGAAGAAGCAGATGTATTTGGGAATCTTGAACGCGGCCAGGTCCTTTGCCATGAATTCGCGGATCGCGTCCTCACTGAGGGAGATGCCGGCCGACGGTATGATGCAGGCGCAGATTTCCTCGCCGTAATGCGGATCCGGGACGCCGACGACCTTGCAGGTCTCGACGCCGTCCATCCGGCTTAAGACTGTCTCGAGCTCACCGGGGCTGATGTTTTCGCCGCCCCTTATGATCAGCTCCTTCAGACGTCCGGAGAGGGTGATGTTGCCGTTTTTGTCCAGCGTGCCGAGGTCGCCGGTGTGGACATAGCCTTCGCTGTCGATGGTCTCCGCCGTCAGCTCGGGGAGCTTGTAGTAGCCCTGCATGTTGAGATATCCTCTGACGCAGATCTCGCCCATCTCTCCCGGGGGCAGATGCGTGCCGTGCACGATATCCTTGATGCAACCGTCGACGTGGTTCATGAAATGCCCGACCGTCGTGGAGCGGACCTCCATGGAATCGTCCTGGTAGCAGGTGGTCAGGCCGGCCGTGCATTCCGTCTGTCCGAGGCTGGACATGAGCGTAAACTGCGGTCCCAGCGTCTCGTCGATCCGGATGAATTCTTCGGGCGGATATCCCGCCCCGCCGATAAAACCGATGCGGAGCGAACTCAGATCGCGCTTCTCGCTCCTGTTTCTGGCCAGCATGGCGTGGAACATGGTCGGCACGGAATTGAGGACCGTGCACTTGCACTGCTCGATCGCATCCAGGATGGACAGAATGTGCCTGTCGACCGGGAAGCAGACGCAGCCGCCCACTGCGAGTGCGGCCATGATATTTACGGAAATGCAGAAGCAGTGGAAGATGGGCATCGACACGCAGAATTTATCGTTCTCCGTGCAGAGCAGATCCCCTGCCTGCTGAATGCCGCCGTTTACGCGGGAATAATGGCTGGACATGACGCCCTTGGGCGTGCTGGTGCTGCCGGATGTAAAGAGAATGCAAGCGGTATCCTCCGGCCTGACTTCGGCCTCCATCTTCCTGGCGGCTTCGAGGTCCGCGGCTGATACGCCGGCGGCCAGGGAACTGAGATGCGTCATGCCGGGAAGCGCTTCTTCGCCGAGGGCGAAAATCTCCTTGATGCCGGACAGCTTCAGGAAATCCGTCATCCCCTCCGCGAGACAGCGGCCGGTCTTGTAGCTTTTGCCGGCGACGAGATATTCCACGTCGTTCCGCTCCAGCAGGTCCCGGATTTCAGAGCCCACCAGGTTGGTATTGAGCATGACCGTCACCGCGCCCATCCGCTGGACGGCGTAATAGGCGGCCAGCGCCTCCGTGTCCGGTTCCATCCAGAGCCCGACATGCGCGCCCTTCGAAATGCCGCGGGAGGCGAAGGCGGCGGCATAGTTCATTGATTCCTGATTCAGTTCCGCGTAGGTAGTGGTGTGTCCGTCATACCAGACCGCCGTGCGGCCGGGAAACTTCTCAGAAGTGCGGCGGATCAGATCTCCTACGGTCAGATTCTCAAGAGGCAGCATATCCGTTACCAGTTCTTTCCGGGGATGCGCACCGCGCATCTCCAATAGGTTCATAATTTGTTCGGTTTTTCTTTACATTTTTAAGAAGCAAAGAATTGTAAAATATTACCAAAACCATTTTAGAATAAATTACCATTTTATGGTGATTTAAGTCAACTGTTTCAAGTGCTGTGCGAGGTTGCTTTTTCGGGTTCTTTTGTTGACAAGGATACAGCTTCATCTTTATAATGTTTGCTAGTATAACCTGGTTAACTACCTGCTGATTTTTTCAGCAATTTCACAATGCACAGCAAGAGAGGAGACGATTTTATGGCAGAAACAACGACAAAACCCCGTCGTAACCCGCCGGATCCGAATTCAGCAAAGTACAAGCTCGGCAAGATTGCCGACGATGCGTACGCAACTGCCCGGGAGGCAAAAGCACGCGGTGAAATGATCGGCTGGTGCGCCAGCAACTTCCCGGTAGAGATCCCGGAGACGCTGGGGCTGGCAGTGGTCTATCCCGAGAACCAGGCGGCCGGAATTGCGGCCCGCGGCGCCGGTGTCCAGATGTGCGAAGAAGCGGAATCCGAGGGCTACTCCAACGATATCTGCGCTTACGCCAGAGTCAGCCTTGCGTATGCCAAGCTGAAGGAAGCTCCCGTGGAACCCAACGTTCCCATGCCGGATTTCGTGCTCTGCTGCAACAATATCTGCAACTGCATGATCAAGTGGTATGAGAACCTCTCCAAAGAGCTGGGCATTCCGATGTTTATCATCGATATCCCGTTCAACCCGGATTACGAAGTCTCTGATGCACAGATCGCTTATGTCCGCGCACAGTTCTGGGACTGCATCCACGGCCTTGAGAAGCTGACCGGCAAAAAGTGGAGCGACGAGCGCTACAAGGAAGTCATGGAGACCTCCGGCCGCACGAGCCGCGCATGGCTCGCCGCGACGGCATGCGCCAGATATACGCCGTCTCCGTTCAACGGCTTCGATCTGCTCAACCACATGGCAGTCATGGTCACCGCCCGCGGCAAGAAAGAAGCTGCCGAGGCGATGGAGCTCCTGCTCAAGGAATACGAGCAGAACCATGTGGAAGGAAAGTCGACCTTCCGTGTCGAAGAGAAATACAGAATCATGTTCGAAGGCATCGCCTGCTGGCCGTGGCTCCGCGTCACATCCACGGGCTTAAAGAGCCGCGGAATCAACATGGTCACCACGATTTACGCGGACGCGTTCGGATTCATCTACAAAGACTTTGACGATATGTGCCGTGCATACTGCAACGTGCCCAACGCGATCAACCTCGAGCACGCACGCGACAAGCGCGTCAAGCTCTGCAAAGACAACTCCGTGGAAGGACTTCTGGTCCATACCAACCGTTCCTGCAAGCTCTGGAGCGGATTTATGCCTGAAATGAGCCGCCAGATCGGTGAGGAATGCGGAATCCCCGTGGTGTCCTTCGACGGCGACCAGGCCGACGCAAGAAACTTCTCGGAAGCCCAGTATGACACCCGCGTACAGGGTCTGATGGAAATCATGGCTTCGAGGAAGGAGGCATAACAGATGAAGGCACAGGAATTACTGAATCGTTTTCATGAAATCGCCACATGTCCCAAAGCACAGATGGCTCACTACCTGGACAGCGGCAAAAAGGTTGTTCTGACGGCTCCGGTCTATACACCGGAAGAGATTATCCACGCGATGGGCGCCGTTCCGTTCGGTGTCTGGGGCGCTGATATTGAACTGAACGAGTCCAAGCGCTATTTCCCGGCATTTATCTGCTCCATCATGCAGTCTCTGCTGGAGCTTGGCATCAAGGGAACCTATGAGGGCGCATCCGCCATCGTGATCCCGTCTCTGTGCGATTCCCTGAAGGTCATCGGCCAGAACTGGAAATATGCGGTTCCGTCGATCCCCTTCATCCCGATGACATATCCGCAGAACAGGAAGCCCGACTACGGCGTCGCTTTCACAAAGGCCGGTTACGAGCGCGTGATCGCCGATCTCGAGAAGACGGCGGGACTTAAGTTTGATGACGCGGCACTCGGCAAATCCATCGAGGTGTACAACGCCCACAACGCGGTCATGAGAGAACTGGTCTGCGTACTTGCGAACCATCCGGAAGTCTCCAATGCCGCGCGCAGCGACGTTTTCAAGAGCGCTTTCTTCATGCTGAAGGAAGAGCATACGGAACTGGTCCGCGAGCTGATCGCCGCCCTCGGCGAAGAGGAGAGCGGCCCGGCAAAGACAAAGATCATGACGAGCGGCATTCTCGCCGACGCTCCGGGTCTGGTTTCGATTCTCGATGACTGCGGTCTGCAGATCGTCTGTGACGACGTGGCAGCCGAGAGCCGCCAGTATGCGACGGATACACCGGCAGAGGGCGAGACCAATCTCGACCGTCTGGCTGTCAAATTCAAGGAAATGGACAACTGCTCCGTGCTCTATGACGCGGACAAGAAGCGCTGCGCTAAGATCGCGGCGGATGCCAAAGCGGCCGGCGCCAAGGGCGTCCTGGTGGTTCTGACCAAGTTCTGTGATCCCGAGGAATTTGACTATCCGCTGATCAAGAAAGCATGCGACGCGGAAGGCATTCCCGTCACTGTGATCGAAGTCGACCGCCAGATGGTCAATTATGAGCAGGCCCGCACCGCGATCGAGACATTCAGAGACATTCTGTAAAAAGAGTCTTCTAAAGATTCGGAGGTCATCATGTATACACTCGGCATAGACATCGGTTCCACGACTTCAAAATGTATCATTCTGGAGGACGGGGAGCGGATCGTCGGATCTTCCCTTGTGGTGGGCGGAATGGGCACAAAGGGGCCCGCGCAGGCAGTGGAGGACGTTCTTGCGGACGCCTCTCTCACGCGTGAAGACATGCAGGGAATCGTGGCCACAGGCTACGGCAGAAATAAATGTACCGAGACGGACCAGCAGGCCAGCGAGCTGACCTGTCATGCGCTCGGCGCACATATGGTATTCCCCAACGTCCGGACCATTATCGACATCGGAGGACAGGATGCCAAGTGCATCTCACTGGACGCGCAGGGCAGAATGCTCTCGTTCCTGATGAATGATAAATGCGCCGCGGGAACAGGACGTTTCCTCGACGTCATGGCCAATATCCTGACGATCCCCGTCGGGGAACTCGGGGACTATGCGGGCAGGTCCGCGCATCCGGCTGCCATTTCTTCCACATGTACGGTCTTTGCGGAGAGCGAGGTCATCAGCCAGCTCGCCAATGAGACGCCGACGGAGGATATCGTGGCGGGAATCTGCGCATCCGTGGCGACGCGGGTGGCCTCGCTGGCAAAGAGAATGGGCGTCAAGCCCGAAGTCTGTATGAGCGGAGGCGTGGCACAGAACAGCGGTGTCCGCCATGCGATGGAGGTTTCTCTCGGGCAGCCGATCCTCTTTTCGCCGCTTGCGCAGCTGTTTGGTGCAATGGGTGCAGCACGTCTCGCCTGGCAAAAGGCGGGAAAGTAATTCACTTAAAATATGAAACGGAGGATAAACACATGATCTTAGACAAGAAGCATGCCATGGAGCAGAAGCTCTTCCGGCAGTTTGCCGAGACCGAGTTTA
>CACXFM010000039.1 GCA_902766955.1 uncultured Lachnospiraceae bacterium
CTACGAGGCGCTTGCCAGAACAAAGGGGCGTCTGTGCCTGCTGATCATCCGCAGCCGCGCGCTGTTTTCAGAGATTCTGTCCATTCGGCTTAACCGCCACGAAAAACGGGAGAGAGGGCCCTGTGAGGCCGGACAGCTGCCTTCAGTAACCGATTGATGCGAGGATCCGGTCCTTGGCCAGCACCATGCATACGGCTGTACCGCGGTTACCTGTTTTCCCCGATTGAGAGAACCATATTGCGGAAGACAGGCTCGGACGGGAACGGGTTGTTCTCATCGTCACTGACTTTTCCGCTGACATACAGGACAAATCCCGTGTCGGGATTCAGATTGATCACGATAAATGCATCCTTGTTTTCGGAGGAGGGCATACAGATCAGCTCCGTTCCGTTGTGGATTCCCCTGATAAATCCGTTTTCCGAAGCTCTGGCCAGATCCTCTTCGGATGCCTGGTCGATAAATCCGTACACTTCTCCGGGATCAATCCCTTTCTCCTGGGCGTCTCTGATGGTATAGACGGACAGAGACATCAGACTTCCGTCCGCGTCCCCGTGAATCTGAATGTTTTCTGCCGGGGAGCCGTCCGTCACGCCGTCGGCCATGGCTCCGAAATTCGTTTCCAGCGGAACGTAAAACTCATACGCATCATTGATTTTCTGCCACTTCCCGTCGTACAGATTCTCATCAAAGCTGCCCCAGGCGGCGGCAAACGCATCCTCCGAACCGCTTTCTTCCGCGGCCTGAATCTGCAGGCTGGCAAGCAATTCTTCGGAAATGACGCCGTCTGCCGCCATTCCGTGATCATTCTGATAAGCACTGACAGCCTCGGAGGTTTTCCGTCCGGCCTTTCCGTCCGGACTGCCGCAGTCATAGCCGGCTGCCAGAAGAGCTTCCTGCACTTTCCGGATCGTCTCGGTGCCGTAGTCAGCCCTCACGGACGCCGCCCCGGCGAGGCTGAGCGAGAGACTGATGACACATGCTGCTGTCAGGAACGCCCTGCATTTGAACATATCGTTTTCTCCTTATCTGTTTCCCGTGCCTGATCCGCTGCGGGGGATTTCCGCCGCAGATCCGCCTGGATTTCGTGCCGCAATTGATCATTAACCAGATTATAACAGAGATTGTGAACAAATGGTTGAGATTGACGGCCCTTTCCTTCAAAAATCATTGCCTATCCCGTGAAAAATAGATATTATATAAGATAGAATAATCCTTCAGCTTGTGGAAACCGCACAAGCGTGGCGCTTTCAGAGTTTGTGTATCAAAGGAGGGAAAACGTATGTTTGGTAGTGGAAAAATTCAGATGCTTCAGTCACAGCTTCGCGATGCAAACGACAGACTAGACAGAGTCACCCGCGAAAAATCCGATCTTGAGCAGCAGCTTTCGGC
Organism: uncultured Lachnospiraceae bacterium; assembly: GCA_902766955.1. Classification (GTDB taxonomy): domain Bacteria; phylum Bacillota; class Clostridia; order Lachnospirales; family Lachnospiraceae; genus Chordicoccus. Next base: position 1,390 of record CACXFM010000039.1, read on the forward strand.
AGCCGCCGTCAAGTTCTCTGATCTGGAGCAGAAGTTCACTGCGGCGAACGAAAAGATTTCCGAACTGGAATCAAAACTGGCTGACTTTGATCTTGAGAAGCTCAAAGAAGAAGCGCGGACATCACAGGCCGAATTTGAAGGATTAAAGGACCTGTATTCCAGAAAGGTCAAAGAGTTTGACGACACACTGGAAGAAAAAGAACAGGCCTTTGCCCGCGAAGCTGCTGTTTCACGCCACAATCTGGAAAATGAAATTCACGACAACCGCGAAGCAAACCAGGCTTATGTATCCGGTGCGGTCCGCCGTTTCAGTGAAAGCTATAATTTCTATCTGAATCAGATCCGTCTCCTGATGGATGCGCTGGGAGAAGTCGCGGCCCGCACGGGCGAATCCCTGTTCTCCGGTATTGACGAGAACAAGGATCCCATGCTGACGATCGGACAGGAGATCTCCGCCAGACTGACCGCGGAAACGGATGACCTCCGCAGTGAAGAGAAGGGACTTGTCCTGATTGCCAATGCGGAAGATATCGACAATCAGCTGACGCCTGCGGTCGATTCCTTCGCTTCCGAAGCGGAAGAAGAGGATACGCCTTATTCCACTGAATATCTGGAAGAAACCGAAGCGCCCGTGGAAGAACCGTCCGGCTATTCCGAAGTGGTCGAAGAAGCTGTTGAAAACACACCTGATCCCGTCGTCATGCCGGAGGTAGAAGCCGCTGACGCGCCGGCCGAACTGTCTGAAGAAGAAAAAGCGTTTGACCATGTGGCCATCTCGGAAGAGGAAGCGTTTGAACCTGCCGATCTGGCCGAAGATACCGCGGCGGAACAGCCCTCCGGCGAAGAGGATTCCGAGCCCTTCATCGGCTGACCGCCCTTGTTTACAACCTCACAGGTCACATTTTGTTGTGATTCGGACTTTATGGTCAGGCTCTCCCTTTTGCGGAGAGCTTGACTTTCTGTCAGCTTTTGTTTTGCCCTCTGTTTCTTTTTAAGAAAGGACTCCCATGGAAGATAGTCTGTTTATCGTCATTCCCGCCTATAACGAATCGGAAAATATCAGGAAAACCGTTGCGGACTGGTATCAGGTGATCGAAGCCCGCGGCGGATCCGGCCGTTCGCGCCTTGTCGTCGTCGATGACGGGAGTACCGATGATACGGAGCAGATCCTGCGGGAGATGAAAACACAGTATCCGCTTATGTCCGTACAGAGAAAACCAAACGGCGGCCACGGCTCCGCGGTCATCTACGGATACCGCTATGCCTTAAAACAGAAAGCGGATTATATTTTCCAGACGGACTCCGACGGACAGACGGATCCTTCCGAGTTTGAGATGTTCTGGAAGCGAAGAGAGCGGTATGACGCGCTGTTCGGAAACAGGACGAAGAGGGGAGACGGAGCGGCGCGGGCAGCTGCGGAGCGGGTGCTCTGTGCGGTTCTTGCAGTCATTTTTCATATCCGGATCCCGGACGCCAACGCCCCGTTCCGGCTGATGAAAGCAGACTACGTGAGGGAATATCTCTCATATTTCCCGGCGGATTATAACCTGCCGAATGTCATGCTGACCGCGCTGGGCGTCTATGCCGGCAGGAAAGTGGCCTTCATCCCGATCTCGTTCCGTCCCCGGCAGGGCGGTGTCAACTCCGTCAATCTGAAAAAAATCACGAAGATCGGCATCCGGGCGCTCAGGGACTTCCGCGTCATCAAGAAGAGATTCGACGGAGGCGCAGCAAAATGAAACACGCACGAACATATGCGAAGCATGCCGGCGCCGCGCTGTACAGCCTTCTTCTGGCCATCCCGCTGCTCCTGGACAGCCCGCTGAATTTTCTGACGAATTTCGGCGAGCCCGGGACAGATTCGAGTGTCTTCCGCACGGTCGCGCTGTATATGGACAGGGGGTATATGCCTTATAAGGATACCTTCGATCACAAAGGCCCCCTGATTTATCTGTATAACTGGCTGGGCATGCAGATTTCCTACTGGCGGGGCATCTGGATCATCGAACTTGTCTCGATGGCAGCGACTCTGTTTCTTCTCTATCAGATTGCCCGGAAGGTCAGCGGACCGGTTCTGTCTGCCTTGGCTGCCGCCGCAGCCGGCGCTTCCCTCTACGCTCTTTTCAGCGGCGGAAATTTCACGGAAGAGTATGCCATGCCCTTTATTGCCGGGGGGCTTCTGATTTTTATCGACTACTTCGAAAACCGGGTTATCACAAGGCGGAGATTATTCCTGTGCGGATTCTGCTTCGGAGCCGTCTGCATGCTCCGGGTCAACATGGCGGGAATCTGGGTCGTTTTCTGTATCGCCGTCCTCATCAGGGCTCTGAAAGAAAAGCAGACAGCAGCGGTGATTCCCGGCTTCCTGCTGTGGTTTTTATGCGGAGCGGGGGCCGTCATCCTGCCGTTTGTGATCTGGCTTGCGGCGGGCGGGGCGCTCACCGCCTTTTTCGAGTGCTATATAAATTTTAACCTGCTCTACAGTTCGGTGAGTGAGCATGCCGCCGCGAAGGACCGGCTGGACGCGTTTTACTTTATCCTTTCATACCGTTCCATCGCGCTCGGCTTTCTGCTGTCCCTTTTCTCTGCCTTCACAAAACGGGACTGGACCAGGATCGGGTATGCGATTGCATTTGTGCTGGTTTTTGCACTCACTGCCATGGCCGGGCGGCCTTACAGACACTATCTGCTGGCCATCGTTCCCATGCTGGTGTTCCCGTACGCAGAGCTTTTCCGCGGCATCACAAGTCAAAAACCGGGCCCTCTGACGGTCGCGGCGGTCTACCTCGCCTATCTGATCTTCTTCATGACATGGCAGAGCTGTCTGAATGCAGCCGTAAATGTCGTCAGTCATTCTAATGAACAGACCGCGTGGAGCGAGCCGACTGCATCCGTGTGCAGTTACGTGCTGGACCACACGGAGGAGGCTGACCGGATTGCGGTTCTCGGGAACTGGGATAATATTTATACGATCACCGGGCGCCTGTGTGCTTCCAGATACAGTTACCTGTATCCGATTGCCGCTATTGACGGGAAGGTCTATGAGCAGTATTACGCCGACCTGGCAGAGACCAAGCCGGCGCTGATCATCCTGCCGGAAACCGTGAAGCCGGACTCCCAGTTTCGCGATTTTATTAAGAAATATCAGTACAGGAAAGCCGCATCATTCGGAGAGATCCGGATCTATTCGGCGCAGACGGCGCCGCGTTCCTGAAGCTGGTTTATTCCGGATCCGACGCCTTTTTGCGGCGCTGTTTTTTCCGGTCCTCCGCCACATCCGCGAGAACATTTCTGGCATTCTGCAGATTGATCGTCCTCGTGTCCGTATACACCATCGTCGTGCGCGGTGATTCGTGGTTGAGTGCCTGCTGGACGAGGACGATATTATTCGTGGCCCGGAGCATATCGGTCGCATAAGTCGCCCGGAGTTTATGCGGAGAAATCCGGCTGCCCGCTGTCGGCGCGCCGGCTACGGCATACTTTTTCACAAGCCGTTCCACCGTGCGGACAGAGATTCTGGTTCCCTTATATTTGCCGAAAGTAACAAGAAACAGGGCCTTCTCCGTGGGATCATTTTCCACGAGCGTTTTCCGGTATTCCAGATATTCCTCGAGAAGGGCCGCGACTTCGTCGTCAAAGAACAGGTGGTCATATTTATTGCCTTTCCGCAGAACGGTGAGAGAGCAGTCGGTGAAATCGATATGGTCGACATCCAGCCCGACCAGCTCCGATACGCGCAGGCCGGTCCGCGCAAGGACAAGGCAGATGGTCTGGTCCCGCAGAGCGGTTTTATCATGATAGCGCTTCTGCTGGACCGTCAGGCCTTCCCCGGTCTCAATACAATGAAAGAACTGATCCTTCTGCCGGTCATCCAGGCGGATGACGTCATGCTTTCTGACACGTCCGCGTTCCACGCCCGCGACCGGATTGACCGAGATTTTTCCCCGTCTTAAGAAATAATTATAAAATGTATTGAGTGCTGACAAATAGTTATTGACCGTGGTTTCCCTGTTGTCGGTTTTTCTGTTCGAGCGGCTGGAATTCCCGTGGCGGATCCAGGACATAAAGAGTTCAATATCTTCAATTTTCAGAGATTCCAGATCGGAAAGCGTAATTTCCTGTTTTTTTCTGTCACCGAACGCATGCCGCTGGACGAGATACTGAAAGAACAGATCGATCCGGCTGGTATAAATATACCGCGTCTGCGGAGACATTTTTCCCTCGCGGCCGACAAGAAAGGTCTGCACATATGGCGGCAGATCCGTCAGAAGATCCCGGACCTTCTCGTTTGCCATGCGGTTTCGCTGTTCTCTGTAATCAAAATTTCCTGCCATTTACGGATCCTCCGTGTACAAATATCCCATGCCTGAGTCAGATAAGAATTATTATGCGACAACATGGGCGGACTGTCAACGATTCGCCGTTCCGCCTTCGCGGTAGTTGTCGCATAATGGTAATTATGCGACAACATGTAGGTGTAAGCAAACGCCCTGCTCCGTTTCATAAAAGCAAGGCGTTTTTCTTATTTTATAATCTAATCAGAAGGCAGTGCAAGTGCCAGATAGAGGCCGCTTAAAAAAACCATCAGGTTTCTGTCCAGAAGCATGGCTGCCGCCGCTTCGATCTCCTGCTCCGTATAGCGCTCCTTTAGTGCGGCACGGATCCGGTCCCCGCTGACCGGCGACCAGGCCAGGCGGTAAATCTCACAGGCAGCGCCCGTGAGCAGCATAAACGGCACCTTCATGCAGGGTCTGGCATCCACGATAAAAATCGAATCGCCGCTGTCTCTCATCGTCAGTCCGTGGAAACCTTCCCTTTGATGAAGCTTTCTCCAGTCCTCCGCAAGCCTCAGTAGTGTCTTGTAAAGGCCGCGATGCCTCGCCTTGACTTCCATAAAACTGCCGCCGACGGGCATATAATAGAGGAACATATTGTTGATCCGGTCCGCATTGTCCCCGTAATAATACTGATAGATTTTATAGGGCGCAAGGATCAGGCCGTATTTCTCCGGGGCCTCGTCATATTTCGAGAATCTCTGGAACAGGATCTCGTAGGGGCCGGAAGGCGGCGTATAGTGATACAGCTTGGGCAGAAGCTCCATCAGCTCCCGGTAATCCGCTTCCTCCTCTCCAGGAATCGCGTAGAGGAGGTTCCAGGTCAGTTTGAGCCCGTAATATCTGCTGTATTTGAGGAATGCGACATGATTGACCGCCGTATTGCCCTTCCCCATGAGGGTAAGCAGATGGTCGTTCAGGCTCTCGATTCCGGGCTGTACTTTGATGAAGCCGGCCCGCACCAGATTCCGGATTTCTTCTTCGCGGAGATTCGTCTTGACCTCGGCCAGGAGTTTATGATCCCCGGGATCCGCTTCCAGCATGGGCAGCAGGCGGTGCACCGCTTCCATACTCATGATATTATCCGTGAACTGGATGTAATGGCCGGGATACCGGCTCTCGAGCGCGTGAATTTCCTCATAGATGCGCTCCGGCGTCTTGGACCGATATATATTCTTTTCGCCGTTCAGGCCGCAGAACGTGCAGGGGTGCTTCTCGCCCCACCAGCAGCCGCGCGACCCTTCCATATAAATCAGAAATTCTCCCTCCAGGAAAGGCGTCACGCCGTCCCTGCCGATCAGGATGGACTCGCCGTAGTACCCGCTCCTCTCCCGCTCCCATTCCTCGATGAAATCCGAGTAATCCGGATACGGCACCCGGTTCATATCCTTCGTCATGCGGCCCGGAATGCTCCCGGATGAAGCCTCATTTCTACTGACGACGCCGTAAGGCATGGAATCCCCGTCTCCGTCGATCAGCCTGCGGCACACTTCGTCGAACACCTCGTCGCCCTCCCCGAAGAAGACGTAGTCCACGCTCGGGTAATGCCTGAGCACGGCCATGCCGGCCCTGTCTCTGACGTTGGAGCCCCCGATGATCGTTTTGACCGAGGGATCCAGTTCCTTCACCCGCCGCATGATCGCAAGCGTTGCATTCTGCTGGGAGAAAATGGAGCTGCCGGCCAGGACCTTCGCTCCCATCCCGATGATTCGTTTTGCCGTCTCTTCCACACAGATTTCCGCAGCTTCACGTCCGGGTGTCACCAGCTCCCTGATCTCCTGCCTCGTCTCTTCAAAACCGTCCATAATCATGCCCGTGACGTAGTCTTCGACAGTGTACGGATTCCCGACATCCGTCAGATGCGTGAAGCAGAACTCCATGATGCCTAAGTTTTCCGGGAAGCGTATGATCCTTTCGCACAGATCCCTGCCCAGAAGATGGGCCATATAAAAAACGGGATATATCACTTTTGACGATATCCCGGAAGAAGTCAGACGGCTTTTAAAGAGAGACAGAGCGATGGATGTCTGCGGCGGATAGACAAACGGAGCGCACAGAAGTGCGACCTCCGCCTGTCCTTTCAATTCCCATGGTACATTCTGATTGATCATGTCAGATTATCATCAGCAGGTCGCCAGAGAGACAGTTCCGATGGTGGCTCCGATATCCGGCACAAGCGTTGCTGCCGTGATGGCGGGTGTGGTTCCGCCGGCCACCGTATCCAGCTGGCTCTTGTCAAGATGGCCTTCGCCTGCGAGCTGGTCCACATATGCCTTCATGTCGTCCGCCGTGCCTTCGATGCTGAGCGCACTGATGATCTCGTCGATACTTTTGCCGTCTTTGATAAAGCCGGCCATCTTGTCCTGCAGATCCTTGTCAGATGCAATCTGATCGTAGAATTCCTTGACTGTCATGCTTCTCTCCTCCTTATGATGGTGAAAACGATTTTAAATGACTCATTCAGATATACGAAGTGTAAACATATTTTCAACACAATGATTATACCGCAGACTTTGACCGCGTGAAAGCGAATTCACCGGAAATTCACAGCCAGTAACCTTAAGAGTCCGGTTCAGTGCCCGTCAAACAGCTGGTAGCGGACCAGTTCGGCAAAGCGGCCGTCTGCCGCCATCAGTTCTTCATAAGTCCCCTCCTCAACGATTTTCCCCCGGTCCAGAACGGCGATGCGGTCGCAGTCGCGGACGGTCGATAGTCTGTGCGCGATGACGATCCTCGTGCAGTGCAGGGAATCAAGGGCCTCCGTGACTTTATTCTGAATCATGTTGTCAAGGGAGCTCGTCGCCTCGTCAAGTATGAGCAGCGACGGATCCTGCGCTATCGCGCGCGCAATCAGAATCCTCTGCTTCTGCCCGCCGGACAGTGTATTGATGCTGTCGCTGACGATCGTGGACATGCCGAGCGGCATCGCCCGTATATCGTCGGCGATACCGGCCATTTCGGCCGCCTTCCACGCTTCCTCTTCCGTGAGGCCCGGGCGGGCCATCGCGATATTGGTAAAGATATTTCCCGTAAAAAGCCTGCCGTTCTGCAGGACGGCACCGATCTGCTTTCTCACGAGCGTGAGATCCAGCCTCTCCAGATTCTCTCCGTCATAGCAGACAATCCCCGACTGCGGCTTTTCAAAGCCGAGCAGAAGTCTCACGAGCGTCGATTTTCCCGAGCCGGAACTGCCGACAATCGCCAGATATTCCCCCGCGCGGACCGAAAGGCTCAGGTCATTCAGCACGGAGGGGCTGTCAGGTCCGTACCGGAAGACCACGTGCTCCAGCGAAATCTCCCCTGTCAGTTTTCCCGGGTTCCGCCCTTCCGCGAGGATCTCCGGCTCTGTCCTGAGGATCGGATCCAGCATCTTTACGGCCGGTCCGATGGAGGCGATCTGCGTGCCGAGCCCGGAAAGGCCCGTGACGGCCGAATAAGCCAGGCCGTAAGCGGTAAAGAAATACACGAAGCTGCTGCTGTTCAGGTGATATTGTCCGGCGCAGTAAAACAGAAAGGCCATTCCGAAGATACTGACAGCCGGGAGCAGCGCCGCCTGCAGCTTAATCAGGAAAGGAGGATTATACTCCGCATCCGCCTCATGTCTGTAGCGTTCGGCAAACCTCGCCAGCGCCCTCTTCTGCGCGCCGGACACTTTGATGTCCTGGATGCCTCCCAGGAGATCCAGTGCGAGGGAACTGACCGCCACCTGACTGCCCAGTTTATCGCTCACATTCTTTTTCTGTCCCAGGATTCCGAGGAGCTGAAGAAGCAGAAGAACCGCAAGCACCAGAGCAGCCGGTGCCAGCATCTCTTCCGATGCCCTTCTGATCTGGATCAGGTAAATGCCTGACAGAAGCACCGCCGCACCGCCCGAAAACCAGATATTGGACCAGACCGCACACAGCGGCTCCGTGAGCCCGATCGCTCCGTAAATGTCCCCGGTACTGTGCCTGCGGAAAAAATCAGCCGGCAGGTCCAGCGTCCGCGCGTACAGGGCGCCCTCGAGCATGGCGCTCATTCTCTGCGTGATTCTCGAAAGCGTCAGATTCTGCAGAAAACGCAGAATATATCTGGCAGCCATGCCGCTGATCAGAAAGACGGACAGCGACAGGATCATGTTCACGCTCTGCGACGGAACCACGTACGACAGCATGAACGAATTTGCCGCCGGCAGCAGAAGCCCGGTCATCGTGACCGCCAGTGCCGCCGCAAAAGCCATCAGGTAATCGCCGCCCGTCACGGTCTGCATCATAAACAGAAAGAGATCTTTCGGCGTAAGTGCTCTCTGGGGAAGCGGCCTGTAATACATGACCGCCTCCGGCCTGATCCTCTCCGCACTGTGCCGGTTGACGGCCTTCCTGCGGCCGCTTTCAGGGTCGTAATAGTAATACCGGCCCGACCAGCCCGGCAGGAGCGCCGCGACTCTGCCGTTGCCGAGCTCACACAGGTAGACCCCCGCGGCATTCCGGTACCAGCTGCCCGAAAGCGTGCAGTCTCTCTGCATCACGCCGTTTTTTCTCAGGACTTCCGACACATGCCGCCCGCAATCCGGGCTGTAGGGGTCAAATCCGCTAAGCTCGATCTTCAGATAATCACAGATTCTTTTGAGCGCAGCCCCGGTATCCAGACTTTTGTCCTCACTTTTCCACAAAAATCCGTCATTTCCGCTTCTGAGCGGTTTCCCGAGGGCCTCATATGCATTTTCAAGCCGCTCGTTATCATTTTTGATACGGGTTTTGAGATTCTGATCCATTTCATCTATACCGTTCTTTCATGTCATGACCGGGTTGCGGGAAACCGATTGCGGATGGTTCCGCGCTGCGCGCTCCCCGGGTCATGCCATGGATACCAGACGGCAATACGCTCCTTTTCGTTCTGTCAGTTCCTCCGGTGTTCCCGTCTCGACGATTTTTCCCTGATCCAGGACGACGATCCGGTCACAGCTGCGCACGGTGGAGAGTCTGTGGGCGATCATGATCAGCGTCATATCCTTCTTACGGATTTCCTCCATTACCTTGTGTTCCGTGATAGCGTCGAGGGCGCTGGTCGCCTCATCCATGATGAGGATCTTCGGATTTGCGGCCAGGGCGCGGGCGATCGCGATTCTCTGCTTCTGCCCGCCCGAGAGATCGCGTCCTCCGGAAGCCGTTTCATGCAGGTAGCCTCCCGGCATGTTCTGTATATCCGTGTGGATGGAGGCCTCTTCCGCAGCCTTTAACAGATCAATGTCGCTCACCGTGCGGTCCCACATGGAGATATTGCTGCGTATGCTGTCCTGAAAGATCCTGCTGTCCTGATTCACGATCGCGACGGAAGCATGAAACTGCGGCGCGCTGATCGTCTCAATGCCGCGGCCGTCCAGGAGCACCTGGCCTTCCCAGGGCTCCTGCAGTCCGGTGAGCAGTCTGGCGATGGTGGACTTGCCGCTCCCGGAGCTTCCCACGATCGCGATCCGCTCTCCTTTTCGGACCTTCAGGTTCAGGTTTTCAAATAAGGGCGGCAGTGCGCGGGAGTATCCGAAGGTGATGTTCTTAAGTTCAATATCTCCGGACAGAGGCGCGTCTTCCGCATGGTCCGTCAGCATTTCCTCCTCCGTTGTCATGGCCGCCGGAGGCAGATCGTCCCGCAGGAGTTTCTGCGGTTCATAATGCAGGACGTCTTCTATTTTATTGACGGAGATGCTCATTTCCTTTGTGCTTTTGATGGTATCGGCTATATTTCCGACAGGTTCCGCAAATCTGGCGGCCAGCGTCTGAAATGACAGGAGCATTCCCACGGTCATGCTGCCGCTCATGATCAGATACGCGCTGATCGCCAGGATGACGGCGCTCGTCAGATCCTGTATAAAAAGCGGGAAGCCGGAAAAGAGGGCCTGCACCGTGTTCTCCTTTGTCTTTCCTTCATTGACGGCCGCCTGGCTGGCGGCCCATTCGGCGAAGATGCTCCCCTGTGCCCCGGACGACTTGACGGTTTCAATCATATCCAGCCCCGACACCATGGCGGCATCCATCTGCATGGAACTGTTCAGGCGCTGCTGCATATAGCGGTTAGTGCAGACGGAAGCCAGCTGATTGGCGGCGATATTAATAAAAGTCAGAAGCAGCGAAAGACAGGCGAGGACCGGCTGGCTATCGGCCAGCACGACAAAGCAGAAAACAGCCGTGATCACCTGGACCGCCACCGGCACAAGCTTGTCAAACAGGTTCTGCGTGACCGTCCCTATCAGGGACAGCCTGCCAATCAGTTCACCGGGACTCCTCTGCTCGTAAAAATCAATCGGGAGGGAGAGCAGATGTCTGAAAAAATGCATGGTCAGGCGGATCCCCAGAGAGCCGCGGATCCGGTAGGTGTACACCTGGTTCAGGATATCCGCCAGAAGCTCCAGAAGCCCTAATCCGAAAAAGAGAAGGTAGAACCTCCTCTCCCATATCTGGGACTGGTTCAGCACGCCGTCCAGAAAGACCTTCTGAAAGACGGGAATGAAAATGCCGATCATGGCGATGATCAGTGCATTCATCGCCAGAAAGAAGACGCCTCTTCTGGTCATTCTCATCCAGCCGGCCAGCGTTCTCCCGCTTCGCGGCTTCACGCCGCTTTTCTGAAATGCCTCCGCGGGGGAAAACTCCAGAACGATCCCCGTGAAGCTTTTCCGGAACTCCTCCATGGAGACCGTGATCTCCCCGCGGGCCGGATCATTCAGATATGCCTTATCTTTCCCGAACCCCCTGAGGACGACAAAGTGATTCATATTCCAGTGTATGATCGCCGGAAAATGCACCTTTGTCATACAGCTTTCCACCGAATACCGGTATCCGTCGGCCATGAGGCCGTATTGCTCGGCCGCCGTCAAGATCAGCGAGGCCCGGGAGCCGTCTCTCGAGACATTGCAGTCTTTCCGGACCTGTTCCAGGGGGACATATTTTCCGTAATAGGCCAGAATCATGCAGAGAGCAGCCGCCCCGCACTCGACATACTCCATCTGCATGACGACGGGAACCTTCACATGCTGATATTTCACCTGTCACCCTCCCTGCCTTCTGTTTCCGAAGAGATAATACTCAATCGGGGAAAGCGTATCTTCGATCACCTGCCCCTCAAACAGCATGTCGCGTTCAAGATTCTCTTCCGCCTCGATTTCGACGACATAGTGATAGGATGCCTCCGGCGGCGCCAGCACCGAGATCACCCAGTCGTTATAGCCGTAAGTCTCTCTCATCTCATTCGTGGAGATCGGATAGGAGGAGACCCGTACGACTTTTCCGTCGATCTGTTCCGCGTCCGGGAAAATAATATGGACGGTGTCGCCCTCACGGATATCGCGTTTCCGCATGAGTTCCGGCTGTATAAAGAGCTGCCCGTACCTGTCGGAGTCCTTTGAATAGCCTTTGCCGGATACGGCCAGCGGAATGCTTCCCGTAAATCCCCATACGATAAAGCTCGCGAGCAGGATCAGCGCAGCAACAAGCAGAAGCCATGAAAATGGAGCGGGCGTACTCAGATAGCGATCCCTCCTCTTCCGGACTCCCAACCGGTTTCTGCTTTCTTCCCGGAATAATGATTCCATATGCTTCCTCCGCAGATTGTGTTATATATTTAAAAAGAACCATCCATCACAAACAGACCGCTTATGGAGATCCTTATGAACCAGTCTCTCATCCGTCTCGCTGAATCGGGACAGCCCGCCGTCCTCTCGGAAAATGCGCTCCGCGAAGCTTTGAGAATCGCGGATCTGATCACGAAAGAGAGCCGCTTTCCCTCATCGCCGGGATATATGAACGGCCACGCCGGCACAACCGTCTTTCTGACTGCCGCACTTCCTTATCTCGAAGACCGCATAAGCCTTGACGCCTGCCGCTCCTTTCTGGACCGTTCCCTTCGGGAAATGCAGAAAGCGGCCGCATGTTTGCGGCATGCGGAAACGGCTGACCTGTCACTGTCGTCAGGGCTCACGGGCATGATTCACGCGCTGCTTCAGTTATACTATATGACAGGCCGGTCCGATTATGCCGGTCTTCTGTCCGACACGGCCGGCCTGCTCGTCGGGCGGCTCCCCGGCAGCAGCATCGGTCCGGATCTGTATCTGGGAATCTCCGGATGTATTCTCGTTCTGGCCCGGATGCTGAGAGACGTGGCAAAGCTGCCTTTTCTTACCGCTGATAAGAAAAACGACATGGCGGAATGCCTGTCCGCGTGCATGAAGCAGCTGCTTTCCATGCGGGGCGGATCCGCGGACTCCGCGCTCTCCGGCCGGAATGCCGGACAGCCCCTGCCGGATCATCTGTGGGACACGATCCGCACCGGCCGTGCCATCAGCGGGCTCGGACACGGCATGGCAGGCATCGCCTGCGCCCTGCTTCAGGGCGTCTCCGCTCTTTCGGAAATACCGGCCTGCAGTGCGGGAGCAGATGACGCCCTCATGGCGGACTGCCTTCTTGCAGCGCGGGATGCGCTTCTCTTCGAAATCCGCACTTATAACGGCAGCATCCGTGAATGGCCGGATCTCCGCCCCAAAGGCGGTGCCGGCCAGACGCTCCACGGCATCTGCTCCGGTGCTCCGGGTATCGGCCTCGGCCTCCTGGCGTCCCGCGGGAAATGCGGCACAGAAGAAAACGGGGAGACGGCGGACCTGCTCTCTTCCCTCGCTCACAGCACCGCGAAAGAAGCGGACCGGCTTCTTGCACTTGCCCATGACGCCTGCCTGTATGCGAATCTGCGCGAGACGGACCACCTGTGCTGCGGCAGAGCTTCTCTCGCGGAGTATCTGCTCACATACGCTCACAAAACCGGCAGTGAAGAGGCGGTCTCTTATGCCGGCCGGCTGCTCGCTGCCATGAACGCGGATCGTCAGGATCGGGGCTCCGCATTCTACAGACTGCCGCAGGGGGTTTCTGAAGCGGATGTCAGTCTGTTCTTCGGACTCTCCGGAATCGGGTTTGCGTTTCTCCGGTATGCCGCATACGGCAGCTGCCGGTCAGGGGATTCCATGCCCGCGTTGCTTCCCTTTTAATCCGGCAGAAGATCTCAGAGTTTCCCGGACAGTTCCGCATAGCGCAGGAGCACATAGCCGATGCCGGCGTACCCGTCCATAAAAGAGGGATCGGGCGCATTGGTGTAGCGCAGACCGGTGATCCGGAAACCGCCGTCCCGTTCCGCGCGTCTGACAGCCTTCCGGAGCAGGCGGCCCGCCATCGTGAGATATTCCGGAGACTGAAGGGCAGCGGCTGCCTCCAGAAGGCACAGCGACGAGCCGGCAAGTCCCTTTCTGAGAGTATCCGTCTCCGGCAGTCCGTGGGCGCAGATACTGCTGACGGCAAGCTTCAGTACTTCTTCCGCTCCCGGCACCTCACGCAGGCAGCAGGCGGCAGCGAGACCGATCCCGGGGGCACCGGTATCAAGTCCGCAGCCCGGAAAGAGCGGCCTGTCCAGGCGCTCCAGATCCGGCCAGTCGGCCAGTCTGTCACTGTATTCCAGACGGATCTTCGCAAGGCACTCTGCGCTTTTCCCGATCCATTTTCGTTTCCTCTCCGCCGAATCCGCCGCCCCCGCACACAGGGCGAGCGCGTATGCGGCGCCTGCCTTTCCCCGCAGAAGCCCCGCTCCTTTCAAGGTATCTGCGGATTCCGTCAGTCTGTCCGCGATATCCGCGAGGAGATGCCTGCATTCCGCTCCGTAGCGCTTATCGTCGGTCCACACCGACAGGCCCGCGGCAAGGCCCGCGAGTCCGTCGGACAGATCATCTGACAGATCTGCCGCCCCGTTCTTTCCGGGTCCCGTCTGCAGTTCCGTCCTTAAAACCGAAAGAATTCTTTCCAGATCAGCCGCTTCCAATGCCGGCGAAAGCAGAATTCCCCCGTAACCCCGCTCCAGGCCGGTCCGGCTCGTGTCGAACCGTTTTCCGTCGGAATGGGCACTGATCTCCAGCACTTTCCGGGTATCCATGCGGCAGAAAGCGAGCAGTTCTTCCGCCTCTGCCCTGCAGGCGGCGGACGCTTTTATAAATGCAGCGAGAAAAACCGCGATCCCCTGCATCCCCTTTGCGAATCCGGGCAGATAGCGGGGAGCCATATGTTTCCCGGCACTTAAGAAGACACGCTCTCCTCCGGAAGACAAAACGGAGAGACCGGAAATCTGCCGGAAGAGGGCCTCCGCCGTCTCAAGCGCTTCCCGCGGCGAAAGAACCTTGCCGGCCGCATCCGGAAAGCGGTCTTTACTGTCCGGCAGCTCCCCCTGTTTCCGGATATCCGGGGTCTGCAGAAGCGATGCGCGTAAGAAAGCAAGCTCAAATTGTTTCTCCGCATCTCCCATGTGCGTCAGACACAGATCCGCATGCTCAAGCGGCGAAAAGGACAGAAACTCCCCGGCAAGCGGTGTTCCGGCCGGATCGCCATACAGACTGCGGCTGTCCGCGCGGACCGCGAAGAAAGGAATATCTCCCTCCTCGAGCTCCTCTCTCTCCCAGGAAACAAGGGCTTCCCTCTCCTCCCCGGACAGATCGCCGAAACGGTCCCCGAGTCTTATGAGTTCCCGCTCCTTTTCGGACGGATTCGTCAGAAAGGCTTCCGAATGCATTTCCCGGAGCGTGATCGCATAATAAGAGCTGGCCCTGAGAACAAAGCGGACGGACATATGGGCATAGCGGTTCAGCACATCACGGACAGCATCCCTGTGTCTGAGGACAGTCTCATAACCTTCGGCAAACCCGTCCAGCAGCGCCGTCTCATATCCCCTGACGGTCATCTCCCGCCCTTTAAGGACCGGCAGGCAGCCGGCTCCCTCTTTCAGGAGGGGGCTCATCTGGGTTTTGCCCTGCAGAAGCATGGGCAGAACCATCGTATCCGCGGCGGAGAACATCAGATCCCTGGACAGAAGATCCAGCTGCCCGATCTCATGAAAATCCGTTCCCGCAAAAGTTCTGAAGAGAGGGGTCAGGACCGTTTCCAGATCGATACAGACGGGATAAATCCCCGACGCGATGATATTTTCATAATGCATGTCACTGCTCCCGAGCGAGCGGAGCAGCGCGAGCAGGATGCCGAAATTGCGGTAGTAGACGGAGACGTCCCGCTCCCGCTCAAGTCCGGCGGACCGGACTTCCCCGATAAAACCGAATTCCTGCCCGGGGACCAGAACAGGCGGTGATGAGATCTGTCCGTCAAAGTATTCGCCGGCGAGCTCCCGGAACATGACATCCGGCCTGCAGTCCCGCGGCTTGTAATAAAAAGCACCGCCGGCCGTCCTGACCCTGAGCGTACAGGAACCGTGCAGATGGCAGTCGGCACCGGAGGCGGAAAAACCGAGGATTTGCTCCGGATTCCCGCATTGCGGCAGAATCTCCCTGATTTCATCTGCATGGCAGGCCAGCCGCTTCAGGAATGTATCCATGAAACGGCGGAAATTGCCGGTGATCACCTTCCGGTACCGCTCCATCTGCGGATACCGCAGGAACACACTGTCTTCGCCGGACAGTCTCTTCGACGCGGCGGCTCCTGCTTCGCGCTTCTCGGGATCACCCGCAAAGGAAAGACCCGGTATGACGGAGGGGGAAATTTTCTCGAGTTCTTCCAGACAGATCCGGTTTGCCAGAGGTTCCGTCAGGCCGGCCAGACGGTTCTTGAGAAGCTCCGACGCGCTCTGTGCGCACTCCTCTGTCAATCCGTATCTGTTTTTCAGATCATCCCGTTCTGCTTCCGCGAACGGATCAAGGAAGTGAAATAATTCATCAAACATCTGCTCTTTTTTACAGCCGGTCTGCCCCGGGGCGGACCGGTTTGCGTGTGTTCAGATTCTGACAGGAATTCATAATCAAATATAGCGGATCACAATTCAATTTGTCTACCGGAACTTCGCCGCTCATTCTTTTTCAGGACATCTCATCCCTGTTAATATGTTTATAAATATATGCAATATAACAATTGAATGCAAAGTATAGATGTGCTATATTGGCGTCAGAAGAACAGACGGGGAGGTGTCACATTATTCTCACTTCGATTTCAAGGTGTGCAAATTTTTGCACACCGCTCTGTCTATAATAAAATTACAACCTCAGTGGTGCAGCTCCGCCTCTGCAGGTTCCCGGGCGCAGGTGCGCCGGCGGCTCACCCGGACTCAGACAATCCAAAACAATCACAAGGAGGAATCACATGCATATCTGTACCTGCAGTCACTGCAAATATACCTTCCGTTACCCGATGATTCCGTTTCACTGCCCGGACTGCGGGAAGGACGCCGTCCGCGAAGCAACCGAAGAGGAAATCAGAGATTATCATCAGATGCAGGCCATTCTGCGGGAAGAGATCCGGTTGGGCCTGTATGCGGCGACGGGCTGACCCGCAAGCGGCTTCCGGCGTCCTGATCATCTGATTATGCGAAAGTAAAAAGGGGGAAATGCAAATGGGAGAAGCAGTCATCGGCTATGCGGAAATGCCGGCAGACTTCCGGTACGCGGACGTTTTCTGGAGAGGAAAACCGCGGCACGGGAAGTTCGATGATTTCCGGAGAAAGCATCCTCCGATGCCGCCTGCCAGATGGGCCAAGATCTACGCGCCGTTTGACGCACTGGCCGGCCTTGACAATGAACTCAAAAAGAAACAGGTCGTCTACAGTGAGCGCAGAAGCTTAAGTGACGGGGAGAAGGAAGAACTGGACAGAAGGCTCTCCTTTCTGTACTCTCTCATCTCCGGCAGAGAGCACGGATCAGCCGCACTGCCTGCCGTCACCGTCACATACTTTGAACCCTGCACGGATGAATGCAGCGAATGGTTCGGCACCGGCGGAACATACGCCCGCATAGAGGGCACCGTCACCAGGATCAATCCGGAGCATTCACGGTGCATCGTCATCCGGAGCTCCGGCGGCGACAGAATCCTTCCGCTCGAGGATGTGACATCCATCGATATATCCGGAGATTCGCTTACGGAATAGACAGTGAGAAAAAAGAACCGGAGGGTTTTGTGACAGCCCCCCGGTTCTTCTTTCATTTTTATGATATGTTTTTACAACCCCCGTTATGCCTTACTCAATCATGATTGTCTTCTTCTCGGGGAGCTTCGGTGCCTGTTTCTTCGGAACCTCCAGTCTCAGAACACCGTTTTCATATTTGGCCTTGATGTCTTCTTCCGTCACCAGTTCGCCGACATAGAAGCTTCTCTGCATCGATCCGGAATAACGCTCTTTGCGGATCGCTTTGCCCTTCTTCTCTTCTTCGTGTTCTTTGGCCGCTCTGACAGACATGTATCCGTTACTCAGCTCCAGCTGAATCTCTTCCTTCTTGAAGCCCGGCAGGTCGATATCGATCTCATAATGGTCGTCATGTTCATGGACATCCGTTTTCATCATCCGTTCCGGATGACGGCCATACAGTTTTCTCTCTGTCTTATTTACATCCCGGTCAAAATCCGGCCACTGCGGAAAATCAAACCAGTCATCAAACAAATTTTCTCCCCAGATACTCGGTACTAACATACTCTTACCTCCTTTGATTCTGCCGCTTTCTGCCGTACTGCGGCGCAGCCGGAAGCGGCATCCTGCTCAAGTCTGCAATTTTTTGAGCAAGGGGACGGAGGGTTCGGACCGGATTGCCCTGGCGGTTCTCCTGATCTTCTCTGTTCCTTTGTTCTATCTATGTTATAGCACCGCAGTCAGCACTCGTCAAGAGTGAGTGCTAATATTTTTGTGAAGTTTTTGTTACGAGCTTATTAAGTGCCTTTTTGTCTTTTCTACTGAATGGATAACAACTGCGGCAGGCTCGATCAGCGTACGAAAATCGACAGTTCCCCTTATCATTGATAAAACTAGCCCCCTCTCCGAAAATCTCCCTTGAAAAAGTTTCATCATGCACGCTGCTGGAAATTAAAGCCTCTACCGGCAATACCAAGAGTACCAAAATAGTATTGAATCATCCGGAAAAATATCACGTAGGCGGAGCAATCAAGGTTGGCGATTATAATGTGGGCCGCACAGGGAACATCCTGACGCTTCCGTTTTACATGACTTTTTTGCTGACAGCTTTTTAAGGCAAGAATATGACGTTTCCGGCATGTTCAAAATTGACAAAGAAAAGCATAAATGTAATAATAAAAGTAACAATGTGACCGGCAACCTTATTAATTTTAAGAAACAGGAGGCTTTCTATGGATACTATCGCAACAGCCGCTTCTGCTGTAATCTTTGCACTGATTGCATGGCAGGTAATTGGAGCTATCTGGAATATCATCAGTATTGTTCTGGGAATCTTCAAGCCTGAGGTTTAATCCGAAGCCTCCAGGAACCCCATATATTCATCAAACAGATTAAACAGCATATCTCCGGAGCATACCGGCAGCTGCGCAGAGCTGCCGGGCAGCTCCTGCCAGGAATACAAATCTTCTCTTCCCGTCAGAACCAGTGCGGGTATGACTTCATAGCCGTCGCCGAAAATCACCTCCAGATAGCCTGCATACTTGACTGACTGCAGCATTTCTTCCGGCACGGCCCTGTCCTTCATTTTAAACTCAAGTGAAAAGACCCTGTCCTCCGTGATCACAAGGACATCTGCATAAATCCGGATATGACCGGACTTTTTTATGCGCACTTCAAAACAGATTTCCCAGTCGTCGTATTGCAGCGGTTCCAGATCGGCAAACAGCGCATGCATCACGCGTCTCGTGTCCAGAAAGGAATGGATCAGCCCGCGTCTGTCGTTCAGATTGCGCCCGATCCTGCGGCAGCCGCTTTTAAGTTCCTCAAGCCAGTCATCCTCCGGCTGCTGCAGAAAGCGCCGCACATCGGCGTAGTATCCGCAGAAATCAGCCAGTCCCAGGTGAGGCCTCTGCTGACGGATCAGGCTGTACCATCTGTACCCGCTGTCGCGGTAACACAG
>CACXFM010000040.1 GCA_902766955.1 uncultured Lachnospiraceae bacterium
GGCGGACAGTCCTCCAAGGCTACACCGACCGGCGCTGTCGCTCAGTTCGCAGCAGCCGGTAAGGAAACCAAGAAGAAGGATCTGGCAGGCATGGCTATGACTTACGGTTATGTCTATGTGGCTCAGATCGCCATCGGCGCTGACTACAACCAGACCGTTAAGGCCATCGCAGAGGCCGAAGCTTATAACGGACCGTCACTCATCATTGCGTACGCTCCGTGCATCAACCACGGCATCCGCAAGGGCATGGGCAAGTCCATCACGGAAGAAGAACTGGCAGTCAAGGCCGGCTACTGGTGCAACTTCCGCTACAACCCGGCTCTTAAGGCCGAGGGCAAGAACTGCTTCACGCTGGATTCCAAGGCTCCGACAGGATCCTATGAGGAGTTCATCATGGGCGAAGTCCGTTACAGCTCTCTGAAGAGATCTGATCCGGAACGTGCTGCACGTCTCTTTGCGAAGTCCGAAGAAGAAGCGAAGGAGAGATATGCAAACCTCACCAAGCTTGTCGATTACTACAAGCCGTGATCAGTCTGATACCATCAGGTGCGGAATCTGCACTTGAAAGTGCGTAAAATAAGGCGCCGGGCACGAAAGTGCCCGGCGTCTTTGTCGCGAAAAGAGTCGCAAAGCGGCTCTTTTTATGCTAAGATGGAATATCGCAGGAGGTGTCGATTTTGAAACTGCTGGTGTTATTGCTGGTCACATTGATCATTCCGCTCCTGTGCGGAATCCCGTTTCATACCGGAGAAGAAGGCTCGCCGTATTCCCTGCTTCCGTGCTGGTGCGCCGGCTGGACCGTCATCTATACGGTCACGTTCGCGGCAGCCCTGCCGGGCATTTTCCTGGGATGGAGCCTGACTTTTTTCACGGGGTTATGGATGCTGGTGATATCCGGGCTGTCCGTTATCTCCGTCATAACCATGATCCGTCAGAAACGGAATATCTTCCGGCAGGCGGCTGCATCGCTTAAGGAGATGACATTTTATGAAGCGGCCGCAGCGCTCATGGCGGCAGGACACGCGGCGGTTACGTTTCTCATGATGCACGTGGATGATGATGACATCGCCTATGTCGCGGCCGTCACCACTTCCGTCGATACCAACTCGCTGATGAAATATGACGCCATCAGCGGCTACCTGATTCAGAATTATTCCGCCAATGATATGAACCGGCTGGTTTCCGCGCCTCTTTTTGCATTCTACGCAGCACTGTCAAAGCTGTCCGGAATCAGGCCGGCGGCACTATGCCATTCGTTTCTGCCGCCTGTCTATACAGTCCTGTTTTTTGCGGCGGTGGCACTGGCGGGGGCGGAATTGTACGGGGGAGACCGGAAGAAGACCGGGCTTTTTACATGTCTGGCAATCCTGGTGTCGGCATTTTCTTATGTGTCCGTGTACACTGCGGGAACATTCCTCATGATCCGGAGCTGGCAGGGCAAGGCGCAGATCGTCGGCTTTATCATGCCGTTTCTTTTTTACATTTTCCTGCGCGTCTTACGCAGGAAGGACATGGGAGTCCGGGAGACCCTGCTCCTTGTCTGTACGCTGGGAGCGGCCAGCCTGATGACCACGATGGGCGCCTTTCTGGCGGTTCTGACAGCGGCAGCCGTCGGCTGTATCACGGCATTTGTACTAAAGAAACCCGGGATTCTGATGCGGACGGCGCTGTCCTTCCTGATACCCGCGGCATCCGCACTGATATATTTTAAACTCTGATTCGTGTAAGGATATTGACTATGACTAAGGCAATTGAACTGATCGGCAGTTCCGCGCACCGCATATTTCCGAACGGAGTCCTCTTTGTTCTCATGTGCGCCTCCGCGGCATACCTGCTGATCAGAAAACGAAGACAGGAGCATATTCTGCTTGCGGTGTCGGCGCTTGTGTTTCTGGCGGTCTTTTTCTGTCCTCTGAGCGGCCTTCTGTTCGGCCGCATCATGCGGGACGGGGAGGTCTACTGGCGCCTTTTCTGGCCGGTACCCTATATCCTGCTCATCGCCTGTGCCGGGACGGAGCTGGTCAGTTCTGCCGGTAAAAAAGCCGTGCGGGTACTTCTGCTCGCCGCGGTCTGTGCGGTGATCGCGGCCGCCGGAAAACCGGTCTATACGCAGGATGTCTTCCGGCAGGCGCCCACCAGGGAGAAACTTCCGCAGATTACACTGACGGCTGTCTCCGTGATTAACACCAATGCCGAAAAAACGGGAAATCCCTACAAAAAAGTCAGTGCCCCGATCGATATCAGATGCCAGATCCGGCAGGTGGACGCCACGATTTACTGCGCTGCCTCCCGGTATTTCCACAGCGCCGACGAAGATGAGAATGATCCGGCCGTCTACTATCACAACATCATCAGCGGGATCAGACCTGACGATCAGCATAAAATCTGCAGCTATCTCAACTATCTCGAGGCGAATTATCTGGTGACGCGCTCCGAATACGGCTTCAAAAAAGATCTGGAGAAGGGCGGTTTCGAGCCGGTTTACAGTCAGGACGGGTGGGAGATCTGGTATAACCCGGACATTAAAATTGAGAAAAATGCGGCCAGATCGGAATGATCCGGCTTAACGAAAAGAAACAGTGCGGACAGACCCGCGGGATCTGCCGTATGAGGAGGAATGACAGAAGATGGGAGAAAGAAAGAAGATTTTACCGGATATTTATGAAACCGTGATGGAGAGGGAGCTGCCCGATATCCATGCGGAAGGGATCCTGCTGAAGCATAAGCGCTCCGGAGCCCGGATTATGCTGATTCCCTGCAGCGACGACAATAAGGTCTTTTCCATTGCCTTCCGGACGCCGCCGGCAGATTCCACGGGAGTTGCCCATATCATTGAGCATACCGTTCTGTGCGGTTCCGAGAAGTTTCCGCTCAAGGATCCCTTTGTGGAACTGGTCAAGGGATCTCTCAATACGTTCCTGAATGCCATGACATTTCCGGACAAGACCATGTATCCCGTGGCCAGCACCAACGATGCGGATTTCCGGAACCTGATGCATGTGTATCTGGACGCCGTGTTCCGCCCGGAAATCTATCACGAGCAGAACATCTTCAGGCAGGAGGGGTGGCATTATGAGCTGGAGGACATCAGCGCGCCCCTGAAGGTGAACGGTGTCGTCTACAATGAAATGAAGGGCGTTTTCTCTTCGGCAGACTCCATCCTGGAGAGGGAGACCATGAATGCCCTGTTCCCGGACACCGCCTACGGGGTTGAATCGGGAGGCGATCCGGATGTGATCCCGGAACTGACCTACCAGGCGTATCTGGATTTCCACAGGCGCTATTATCATCCGTCAAACAGCTACATTTATCTGTACGGTGACATGGATGCGGAGGACACGCTCGCCTTCATCGACAGGGAGTATCTGTCGTCCTATGACCTCCTGGAGGTGGATTCCTCCATCGGCAGTCAGAAGGCGTTTGCGGCCATGAAGACAATCAGAAAGCCTTATCCGGTGACGGATCCGTCGGAAGAGGAGGGACGCGATTACATTTCCTTCAACGTTGTGACGGGCGATCCCTGTGATGTAAAGGAAATGTTGGCATACTCCGTTCTGGACTATGCCCTGTTTTCGGCGCCCGGCGCGCCTGTCAGACAGGCCGTCATCGATGAGGGAATCGGAAAGGATGTGTACGGCGAGTTTAATGACGGGATTCTGCAGCCGTATTTCTCCGTCGTCGCCAAGGACGTCGAAAAGAAGGATGCGGAGCGCTTCGTCGGGGTTCTGAAGAAGGCCATGGAGGAACAGGTCCGGAACGGCATCTCCGAAAAGGCGCTGCTCGCCGGCATCAACTATATGGAGTTCCAGTTCAGGGAGGCTGATTACGGCCGCTATCCGAAGGGCCTCATGTACGGAATCGATGTCATGAATACCTGGCTCTATGACGATGAAAAGCCCTTTACGGTTCTTGACAGACTGGATGCCTTCAGGGCGCTGCGCGAAGCGGTGGGGACGGGATATTTTGAAGAACTGGCCGAAAGAGCCTTCCTCAAAAACCCCCACAGCGCCCTTGTGATTCTGGAGCCGGAAGCAGGCCTCATGCAGAAGAAAGAGCAGGAGAATGAGGCGGCTCTTGCGAAAATTAAGAGCACCTTCACGGAAGAGGAACTGCAGCGGATCGCGGAGGAGACACGTTCTCTGCGCGCCTGGCAGGAGGAACCGGACAGCGAAGAACTGAAGGCGAAGATACCGCTTCTTGCGCGCTCGGATATCAGACGTGAAATCAGACGGTTTTCCAATCTGCCGGAAGAGATTCCGGTGAGCTTCGGGGACGGGCGGGAAGAAGAGATCCGGACAGTCTTCCACAAGGCTCCGGCCAACGGCATTATCTATCTGGACCTTCTGTTTGATGTCCGTCATATCGAGGCAGAGCATCTCCCCTACCTGGGCCTGCTGAAAACCGTTCTGTTCAATATGGATACGGAACATTACAGTTACATGGATCTGAATAACGAGATCAATGCCCTGACCGGCGGGATCGGCTGTGCCGTCAACACCTTCGAAGTGGCGGGAAATCCTCACGACTACAATGCCTGCCTGGGCATCCGGGGCAAGGCGCTGAAAGCAAACTGCCGCGCCATGATGGATCTCATGTCGGAAGTGATGGAGCGCACGGATTTCTCGGATGAGAAGAGACTGCTGGAGATCATCGCCCAGAACCGCCTCCAGATGCAGGCGGTCCTGCAGCAGTCGGGCAATGCCGCTGCTTCATTAAGAGTGGGCGCCTATTATTCCGAGATGGCAGCCTTCTCCGAGCAGCTCACGGGAATCTCCTTCTACCGCTTCCTCAAAGAGCAGGAGGAGCATTTTGACGAGCTCAAAGAAGGGACGCAGAAGATGCTGCGCTCGCTGGCGGAGCAGATCTTCCGCGGAGACCGGCTGATCGTGAGCGCCACCTCCGAAGAGGCAGACTTTGATTTTATCCGCAGGGAACTGGGCGCCTGCGTGCCGGCGCCGGGGACGGATCACCCGCAGAAGCGGGAGGTTCCGCTTCTCGGAAAGCGCAACGAGGCCTTTATTACGCCCGGATCGGTGCAGTTTGTCGCCATGGGAGGCTTCTTCGCGGATAAAGGATTCGCCTACAGCGGCGACATGATGATTCTGAGACAGATTCTGAGTTATGAATACCTGTGGCAGAATGTCAGAGTGCAGGGCGGCGCCTACGGGTGCGGCGGCTCCCTGAGAAAGACCGGCGACGCAGTCTTCACTTCCTACAGAGATCCGCATCTGAAGCGCACAAAAGAAGTGTTCGAGGGAATCCCGGCCTATCTGAAGGAGTTTGATGCGGACGAGCGGACGATGACCAAGTTTATCATCGGCACCATGAGCAGCGTGGACCAGCCGTTTACGCCGTCTTCATACGGCAGTCTGTCCATGCACGCTTATTTAAGCGGCATGACGGACGAGGAGCGGCAGAAAAACCGCGACGAGATCCTGGACGCCAGTGCGGAATCCGTCAGAGCCATGGCCGGAGCCGCGGCGGCAGCGCTGTCCGAAGGAAATATCTGCGTCATAGGAAGCGCACAGGCCGTCGAGAGAGACAGCGACGTCTTCCTGCACACGGAGAATCTGCTGTAAGACATAAAAGAGGAGCTTATGGAAAAAACGAAATCAGGGTTTGCCGCCATGATCGGCAGACCCAATACCGGCAAATCCACTCTGATGAACCACCTGATCGGCCAGAAGATCGCCATTACGTCCGACCGTCCCCAGACGACGAGGAACCGGATCCAGACGGTCTATACGGATGAGCGCGGACAGATCATTTTCGTGGATACACCAGGGTTTTTGCGCAAATCCCACAACAGGCTGGGAGAGTATATGATGGATGTGTCCGTCGGGACGCTGGCGGATGCGGACGTGGTTCTGTGGCTTGTTGAGCCGTCTTCTTATATAGGAGAAGGGGACAGGGAAATCGCGGAGGCGCTGCGCAAGGTCACGACGCCGGTGATCCTGGTCATCAATAAAACGGATACGATCAGGAAGGACCAGGTGCTGGGCATCATGGACAGCTGGAAGGATCTGTATCCGTTTGCGGAGATCGTTCCCGTGTCGGGGCTCATGGAGAAGAATCTGGATGACCTGATGGACACGATTTTCCGCTATCTGCCGGAGGGGCCGCTTCTCTACGACGAAGAGACGCTGACGGACCAGCCGGTCAGGGAGATCGCCGCCGAGATTATCCGGGAGAAGGCGCTTCTCTGCCTGAAGGAGGAAGTGCCGCACGGGATTGCGGTGACGGTCGAAAAGTACACGTTGCGGCCCGACGGCGTGACGGAGATACAGGCTTCCGTGATCTGCGAGAAAAACAGCCACAAGGGAATCGTGATCGGCAGAGGCGGGGCCATGCTGAAACGGATCGGGACGCTGGCCAGGCGTGAAATCGAAGAGCTCGCTGGCGGCCAGGTTTTCCTCAAGCTGTTTGTGAAGGTGAGGAAGGACTGGCGGGACAACGAGCTGCTCCTGAAAAACTACGGCTATTATAAAAAGAAGGAATCATGAGAGATTCGCTTACCTTAAACGGTGTCGTGCTGCAGACCCAGCCGGTCGGGGAATATGACAAGCGGCTTGTCCTCCTGACGACGGAGCGCGGGCGCATTACCGCGTTCGCGAGGGGGGCGCGGCGACCGAAGAGTCCGCTGATTGCCGCCTCCAATCCCTTTGTCTTCGCCTCGTTTACGCTGTATGAGGGCAGGGATGCTTATACGCTGGTGCAGGCGGACGTCAAAGAATATTTTGCGGAACTGTCCGGAAAATACCCCGGCGTGTTTTACGGCTTCTATTTTCTGGAAGTGGCCGCCTGGTACACCAGGGAAGGGCTGGAAGCGGCCGGCATCGTGAACCTGCTTTTTGTCGCACTGCGGGCCCTTCTGAGGGAGAGGCAGTCCGTCCGCCTGATCAGAAGCATTTTCGAACTGCGCATGCTGGCCGAGAACGGGGAGTATGCTTATTCAGAAGGTGACTCGCGCGATCCCGAGGTGAGAAAGGCCCTCTATTACGCGGCGGCGGCGCCGATCGGCAGACTGTACGCGCTGCAGCTCTCCGAAGAAGCGGAGAGAGAGTTTTCATCCACTGTGGAGAGGCTTTTTCGCCGATCCTGCGATAAATCATTTAAAAGTCTTGCTGTCATTAAGGAAATGAAGTAAGATTGTTAACTGTCAGACATTCCGCCCGGAGATCCCTTAAATCGTGCCGGGAATGACTGGTTGATTCTATATAAAGGAGACATTGCGATGGAAAAAACAATGGAGAAAATCGTAGCTCTGTCAAAATCGAGAGGGTTTATTTATCCCGGTTCGGAGATTTACGGCGGTCTGGCAAACACCTGGGATTACGGTCCTCTGGGCGTTGAACTGAAGAATAACGTAAAAAAGGCCTGGTGGCAGAAGTTCGTGCAGGAGAGCCCCTACAATGTAGGTCTTGACTGCGCCATCCTGATGAACCCGCAGACATGGGTCGCTTCGGGACATCTGGGCAGCTTCTCGGATCCGCTGATGGACTGCAAGGAGTGCCATGAGAGATTCCGCGCCGACAAGCTGATTGAAGATTTTGCGGCCGAAAACGGCATTACCCTTGAATCTTCCGTCGACGGCTGGTCCAACGCCGAGATGGAAGCGTTCGTGGAAGAGCACGCGATTCCCTGTCCGACCTGCGGCAAGCATAATTTCACGTCGATCCGCCAGTTCAACCTGATGTTCAAGACTTTCCAGGGCGTGACGGAAGACGCCAAGAATACGGTTTATCTGCGTCCGGAGACGGCACAGGGCATCTTCGTCAACTTTAAGAACGTACAGAGAACCTCGAGAAAGAAGGTCCCGTTCGGCATCTGCCAGATCGGAAAATCCTTCCGGAACGAGATCACGCCGGGCAACTTCACCTTCCGCACACGCGAGTTCGAGCAGATGGAGCTTGAGTTCTTCTGCAAGCCGGGCACGGATCTCGAGTGGTTCGCATACTGGAAGGATTTCATGAAGACATGGCTCCTGAGCCTGGGCCTCAAGGAAGAGGAACTCCGCTTCCGCGATCATGACCAGGCCGAGCTCTCCTTCTACAGCAATGCCACGACCGACGTGGAATTCACCTTCCCGTTCGGCTGGGGCGAACTCTGGGGCATCGCTGACCGCACCGATTACGACCTCGGCCGTCATCAGGAAGTGTCCGGTCAGGATATGACGTATTTTGACGACGAACTCGGAGAGAAATACATTCCCTACGTCATCGAGCCGTCGCTCGGAGCGGACCGCATGGTTCTCGCTTTCCTGTGCAGCGCTTATGACGAGGAAGTGCTGGATGCGGAGAAGAA
>CACXFM010000041.1 GCA_902766955.1 uncultured Lachnospiraceae bacterium
ATTCGGCTGCGCAGTTCGGGCAGGCGGTCGGGGCGGTCTATTACAGCGCGTGCCGGACATAACCGGCGCGGCTGTCCATACAAGCTGCCTGCCGCCTCGGATGTGCGGCGAAGGAACTTATGATTCACCAGGAAGTAGCTGCCCGCCGCCTCGATGTGCGGCGAAGGAATTCATGCTTCAACAGGAAGTAGCTGTCCGCCGCCTTGATGTGCGGCGAAGGAATTCATGCTTCACCAGGAAGTAGCTGTCCGTCGCCTCGATGTGCGGCGAAGGAACTCATGCTTCACCAGGAAGTAGCTGTCCGCCGCCGGGGTGCGGCGAAGGAATTCATACTTCACCAGGAAGTAGC
Source organism: uncultured Lachnospiraceae bacterium (assembly GCA_902766955.1). Taxonomy (GTDB): domain Bacteria; phylum Bacillota; class Clostridia; order Lachnospirales; family Lachnospiraceae; genus Chordicoccus. The sequence goes on from CACXFM010000041.1 coordinate 350, forward strand.
TGTCCGCTGCCTCGGGTGTGCGGCGAAGGAACTCATGCTTCACCAGGAAGTAGCTGTCCGTCGCCTCGATGTGCGGCGAAGGAATTCATGCTTCACCAGGAAGTAGCTGTCCGTCACCTCGGATGTGCGGCGAAGGGACTCATGCTTCACTAGGAAGTAGCTGTCCGCCGCCTCGGATTTGCGGCGAAGGAACAGGGGCAAACTCAGAAAGTAGTTGCCTGCCGAAAACGGGTATACGTAAGTACGGCAAAGAGCGTGTGAAAAAAAATTTTGTTTTTTCACACGCTCTTTTTTGCGCGAAGCATACGGCGAACGCCGTGAAAGTGAGGGAACGCGAAACGTTCTCGAACCTGTCAGCATGGCTCATGACAGTCAGCATGACTCATAGAAAAGCAGAACGCACATGCGGACATCGAACGCCGGATCTCGAAGGACTGTGTAAATGCATAATATACACCGAAAATGAATATGCATGAATATGCATAAAAGGCCCAAAAACAGGGATTTCGCACAATCACACATTGTGTTATAGTAATCCACAGGAAAATGTGCACGTTGTGGAAGAGGCTGAAAATGCATGAAAATTCAATCCACAGCAATCAGATGAAAAGTGCGGATCGGGAGAACGGACGGAATTTATGAGAGACTTTATCGTGACGGATACAAGCTGCGGAGAGAAAACTCTGACCTGTGCAGCTCTTTATGAAGACGGAAAGCTGAACATGCTCCGAGCGGAGGAGTACGGCCCCCGCTCGCGGGTCGGCGAGGTGTTCCGCGGCTGTGTGGATTCCGTGGCGGCAAATATCGGCGGCGCCTTTATCAGAGACGGCCGCGGAGGAACGTTCTTTCTTCCTCTTAAGAAAAGCAGGCATGAACACGGAAAAACGCGCCATGAGACCGCCTTCGGCAGAATCGTGCAGTCTCAGCCGCTTCTCGTTCAGGTCAGAAAGGATGCCTCCGGGCTCAAGGAAGCCGTCGTGACCGAGGACATCGAGATCGCCGGTAGGTATGCGGTTGTTTCCAGAAAGCCGGGAAAGACGTCGTTTTCGGCAAAGCTTTCCGCGGAACAGAAGGACCTGCTCCGCAAATGGGTGGATGACAGCCCCTGTCCGGAGTTTCACCTCACGGTCAGAACGAATGCCGCATATGCCGAAAAAGGCGCGCTTCTGGAGGAAATCACGGCCCTCGCAGATACGCTGAAAGGCATCTTGAGCGATTATGAGAAGGCCGGTACAGGTACTGTGCTCTACCGGCCGTATCCTTTTTACATAGAAGCACTCCGCGATCTCTACGAGCTGCCTGACCGCTGTTTCAGCGACATCCCTTCCTGCAGGGAAATGATGGAGGCTCTGTTTTCGGGGACGGACGGGGCCAAGCCGGAGGTCAGTGAACCGCTGCGCGGACAGCTGTCCCTGGCGGAGCTGTACCATCTCCCGGAAGATCTGCTGAAGCTCGGACAGAAGCGGGTCTGGCTCAAAAGCGGAGCCTTTATCGTGATCGAGCAGACGGAGGCCTTCGTCAGTATCGACGTCAATACCGGGAGGTCCGCAAAGGGCAGAATTCCGGAAGAGACATACCGCAGGGTCAATCTGGAGGCGGCGGCGGAAATCACGCTCCAGATGAATCTCAGGAACCTGTCCGGGATGATCCTCGTGGACTTCATCTCCCTGGAAAATCCGGATCACAGGGAAGAGCTCGTGAACGTCATGAAGAAGCTCGTGAGAAAGGACCGCATACACACGGAGGTGATCGATCTCACGCCGCTCGGCATCATGGAAATCGTCAGGCAGAAAGTCAGAAAACCTCTTGCGGAAGTTCTTTCTCTGTGATAAAATCTCAAGGTATGCCGCACGGAGAGGTTATAAGTCTTCATCAGGAGCACCGGATCCGGCGAGTATTGTGAATAAGGAGGTGTCTATCATGTATGCAGTGATTGCTACCGGCGGAAAGCAGTACAAAGTATCCGAAGGTGATATCATTCAGGTCGAAAAGCTCGGCGCGGAGGCGGGAGAGAAGGTCGTTTTTGATCAGGTTCTCGCTATCGGCGGAGAGGCTATGAAGATCGGCGAAGCTGTAAGCGGCGCGACAGTCGAAGCGGAAGTCATCCGCAACGGCCGTACGAGAAAAGTGATCGTTTACAAGTATAAGCCGAAGACCGGCTATCATAAAAAGAATGGCCACAGACAGCATTTCACGACAGTGAAAATCAGCAAGATCAACGGTTAATGTATGATCACGGCAACGGTTTACCGGAGAGAGGACCGCTACTGCGGATTTGAGATAACCGGACATGCGGGATACGCCGAAAGCGGCAGCGATATTATCTGTGCGGCCGTATCCGTTCTCGCAATTAATGCCGTTAATTCCATTGAGAGCCTGACGGATGATCCGGTCCGGGCCGAGGAAGAAGACGGCTTCCTGAGGTGTTCATTTCCGGAAGGCCTGTCAGAAGCAGGGACACTCCTTATGGAGTCCATGATTCTCGGGCTTACGCAGACAGCAGAGTCCGTTTCGGCAGAGACGGGTGAACCGTATCTGAAAGTAGTATTCGAGGAGGTACAGTCATGCTGAATATGAATCTTCAGCTTTTCGCTCATAAGAAGGGTGTCGGTTCCACGAAGAACGGCCGTGATTCCAAAGCGAAGAGGCTCGGAGCCAAGAGAGCGGACGGCCAGTTTGTAAAAGCTGGCAATATCCTTTACAGACAGCGCGGCACACATATCCATCCGGGTGAAAACGTCGGTATCGGCGGTGATGACACGCTTTATGCAAAGGCTGACGGAATCGTCCGCTATGCAAGACTCGGCAGAGACCGCAAGCAGTGCTATATCGAGCTTGTGGCTGAAAAAGCTGAGTAAAGAATCTTTTAAAGGATTTCAAAAGGCTTCGAATCGGAAGATTTGAAGCCTTTTTGTGATCTTGTTTTTTAAATAACCGGGGAGCGCTTATGTTTGCGGATTTTGCAAGAATACATATCAGATCGGGCAAAGGCGGAGACGGACATGTGAGTTTCCGCAGGGAAAAATATGTGCCGGCAGGCGGACCGGACGGCGGAGACGGCGGCCGCGGAGGCGATGTGATCCTCGAGGTCGACACATCCATGAATACTCTGTTTATCTATAAACACAGATATCATTTTAAGGCGGAAAACGGAGAACAGGGCGGAAAGAAGCGCTGCCACGGGAAGGACGGCGCCGATATCATCCTGAAGGTGCCGGAGGGGACGATCCTCCGGGAAGAGCACTCCGGAAAAATCATCGCCGACATGTCGGGAGATAACCGCAGACAGGTGATCCTGAAGGGGGGAAGCGGCGGCAGAGGCAACATGAATTTCGCCACCCCCACAAACCAGGCCCCGCAGTATGCAGAGCCGGGGAAGCCGGCGCTTGAACTCGACTGCACGATGGAGCTGAAACTGGTGGCCGATGTGGGGCTGGTCGGTTTCCCGAATGCGGGCAAATCCACCTTCCTGGCCAGAGTGACAAATGCAAGCCCCAAAATCGCCAGCTATCCTTTCACGACGATCGACCCGAACCTGGGAGTCGTGGACCTGGGAGACGGCAGGGGCTTCGTCATCGCGGATATGCCGGGACTGATCGAGGGCGCGTCCGAAGGAGTGGGCCTCGGCTTCCGTTTCCTCAGGCATATAGAGAGAACGAGAGTGCTGATCCACATCGTGGATACGGCGTCATTCGACGGACGGGACCCGGTCGAAGATATCAGGCAGATCAATTCGGAGCTTGAGAAATTCAATCCGGAGATCATGAAGAAGCCCATGGTGATCGCAGCCAATAAAATCGACGTCTCGGCCAATCTGGAAGATAATCCGCTGGAGAGGATCCGGAATGAGTTTGAGCCGGCCGGTTTCAAAGTCTATCCGATTTCGGCAGTCAGCGGAGAGGGCGTCCGCGAACTTCTCTATGATGTGAGAAAACTTCTTGATACGACTGCTCCCGAACCAGTATACTATGAGCAGGAGTTCTTCCCGGAGGATATGCTCGCGAACTCCGATCTGCCTTATACGATCGAAAAGGAAGAGGGCCGGGACGGAGAGACGGTCTTCGTGGTGGAAGGCCCGAAGATTGACCAGATGCTGAGCTATACCAATCTGGATTCGGAGAAGGGATTCAGGTATTTCCAGCAGTTCCTGAAACGCGCGGGGATCAGCGACGGCCTGAGAAAAGCCGGGATCACCGAAGGCGGCACGGTCCGTATGTACGGACACGTATTTGAATTTTTTGATGAAGAGGCGGAAATCAATGAGTCTGACGAGTAAACAGCGCGCATATCTGAAGAGCCTGGCCATGACGCTTTCACCGGTACAGTATTTCGGAAAAGCGTCCCTGACAGAAGAGAATCTCAGGAATGTCGAGGAGGTCCTCGCCGCGAGGGAGCTGGCCAAGTTCGGTGTCCTCAAAAACTGTGACGATGACCCGCGGGAGATCGCGGAAGCGATGGCACAGCACACAGGAGCCGAGGTCGTACAGGTGATCGGGAAGAAAATCATCCTCTACCGCGAAGGAAAAGACGACAAAAAGAAGATCGAACTGCCGAGGCGCAGATAAAAGCGGGAGCATCTGATAATGAAAATCGGAATTATGGGCGGTACATTTGATCCGATCCACATCGGTCATCTGATCCTGGGAGAAACTGCATATCACGAGTGCGGTCTTGATACCGTTTTCTTTATGCCGTCAGGAAATCCGCCCCATAAGAGACATCGCGAGGGACGGGCTTCCGACAGCCAGAGACGGGATATGGTCAGCCTGGCCATCCGCGATAATCCGCATTTCACACTCAGCGACAGGGAGATGCACAGCGAGGGATATACGTATACCTATCAGACCCTGGAAGCGATGAGAGAGGAAAATCCCGCAGACGAACTCTTTTTCATTCTGGGCGAGGACTCGCTGGCCGACTTCGACAAATGGAGAGAGCCGGGCCGGATCTGTGCTGCCTGTACGATTGTCGCGGCGGCAAGAAATACGGACGGGAATGACTCCCTTGACGCCCATATCGCGTATGCGGAGAAAAAGTGGAATGCCCGGATCCACAAAATGCAGACCCGGAATATTGACATCTCGTCAAATATGCTGCGGGACATGATTGCCTGCGGCCGGCCTGTCCGGTATTATGTGCCGGAAGCAGTGCGCGATTACATTATTACGAACGGAATCTACAGAAAACCTGTCTGACTGTCATAAAGGAGAGGCACCTATGGCCGATCAGGTTTACAACCTGGAAGAAATGAGCAAGAAGCTCCGCAAATATATCGACAGCAACCGCTACTATCATACACAGGGTGTGCGTTTTATGAGTGCGGCGCTTGCGATGGCACACCGCGGGGATATCCATAAAGCAGAAACCGCAGGGCTCCTGCATGACTGCGCAAAGTGTATATCAGATTCCAAAAAGATCAAGATCTGCGACAAAAACAAAATCGAGATCACCAAAGTGGAACGCGAGAACCCCTTCCTTCTGCATGCAAAAGTGGGGGCTTACATAGCAGAGGAAAAATACGGCGTCCACGACCCGCAGATCCTCGATGCCATCCGCTTTCATACGACGGGCAGACCGGGGATGCACCAGCTGGAACAGATTGTTTTTATCGCTGACTATATCGAGCCCAGGCGGAATAAATCCAGAAGACTTCCGGAAATCCGGCAGAGCGCATTCAGAGATCTTGATGAATGCTGCTATCTGATTCTGAAGGATATGCTGCTGTATCTGAAAACGAGAAGCGGGGAGATCGACAGCAATACACAGGAAGCGTTCCGGTTTTATGAGGAAGTTCACGAAGAAAGGAGAGACTGATATGACCAAAGAAGAGAGCGGAAAACTGGTAATGATCGCAGCTGCAGCTCTTGAGGAAAAGAAGGCTGAAAATATTGAAGTGATTGAGATTGATGAAATCTCTCCGCTGGCAGATTATTTTCTGATCGCCAACGGGACGAATGCCAATCAGACGGAAGCCATGGTCGACGCCGTTCAGGAGGCGGCGGCAAAGGCCGGTTACACTCCGGACCACGTGGAAGGACATAAAAACGCAAACTGGACCCTGATCGATTTTCGCGGAGTTGTTGTGCATATCTTTGACGACGAGGCCCGTGAATTTTATGATCTGGCCAGAATCTGGAAAGACGGCAGACAGGTAGATCCCCACACGCTTGAGGGCATGGAGGATACACAGCCGTAATGAGAAGCAGACTGATACGCAGGGCGGGAGCAGCTGCGGCGCTTGTGCTTGCTTTAAGCACGCTGACGGGATGTTCGCCGGCCGGTGTCTCCGAGACCATACAGCAGTTTACTTCGTATCTGACAGGTGAAGAACCTCCGCAGAGCGGGACAGCCGCTTCCGGAGGAGAGTCCCGGGCGGCGTCGGAGGACGCCGTACAGGAAGCGGCCGTAACAGAGTCAGTCGGGAGTGCTGCTGCCGGACAGGAGAGTTCCGCATCCGTGAGTGCGGACGCTGACAGCGGACAGACGGAGCAGAAAACGACGGCGGCCGATCTGGGCGATCCGATCCAGCCGGCAGATTCTCTGAGCGGCTTTGCTTATGACCAGCTGGACAGCGCGATCCAGGAAGTTTATGCCCAGCTCTATGCGGGCATTTCCCAGAAAAAGAAGGAATTTACCATCCGGGCGAAGGATACGGAGGATATCAAGCCGGCTTTGTCCGCGATCATGACGGACTGCCCGCAGTTCTTCTGGATTGACGGCAATGCCAACATGAGCGGGTTCCGGACACTCGGCATCTGGAGAATCACGCTGAACTATACGGTCGAACCTCAGGAGATCGAGGGGATTCAGGCCCGGATTGAAGAGAAGGTGCAGGAATATCTGTCCCTGCTTCCGGAGAATGCCACCGAATACGACAAGGTCAAGACTGCCTACAAATATATCATCGATACGACGGACTACTCGCTGGACAGCGAGGACAACCAGAATATCCAGAGTGTCTTCCTGAACGGTATTTCCGTGTGCGCGGGTTATTCGCGCGCCTTCAAATACCTGATGGACCGCGTGGGTATCTGGTGCGGCTACGTGGAAGGCGTCATCTCCGATACACAGGAGGGACATGCCTGGAACGTGGTCCGGATCGGGGATATCTACACGTACGTCGATACATCCTGGGGAGACCCGACATACGGCGAGGACGACACGGATGCCAGGCGCCTGGATATCATCTATGATTATCTGTGTCTGACCACCGAAGAAATGAACCGGGTGAGGCATGTGCCGGACGGGATCTGGGAGCTTCCGGAATGTACGGACAGAACATATGACTATTATGTCCAGAACGGCATGTATCACGAAGAATACAGTTCGGATGCCGTCTCAAGGGTTCTGTGGAATGCCGTCGATAATGCGCTGGATGTCGTCTATTACAAGTTTGCCGACGAGAGCAGCTACCTGAGCGCGAAAGAGGCGCTTTTCCCGACGGATGAAGACCAGGAGAGTCTTCTCAATGCACCGATCCGCCAGCGGATGGAGTGGGACGAGGTGATGTCGCTGCGCTATTACTACAGCTGTTCCGACGAACTGTGGATTATTAAGATTTACTGGTAAAGAGATGGAAATATGAGAACCGGGAGAACGGATCAGATCCGCTCTCCCGGTTCCTTTTGTGTTGCTCCAAATGATATCCCTATGGATCGGCGAATCCTTGTCATCCGCCGGTGAGCGAGCAGATAGAAATCATCCCCGTCGAAGGGCTTCAGATAGAAGTATTCGAGCAGGACGTAGTTCAGTTTTGTCAGGGTGTCCCGGTCGGCGGAAGAAGCGGCCAGTTCGCCAAGATCCCGCAGAAATCCGTGCCACTCAAGTTTAAACTGCTCGTAGGAATCGAGATCGGGGATGCCGAGCCATCTGCTGATCCTTACTTTTGTCTGTCCCGGCCGGGGACAGGCATCCGGAAGGATGAAATACCGCACGCTCCCGTCCGAGTAATCCCTGGCGAGCGGGAAGAGCCGGCAGATGCCCGGGCGAAGCGCGTGAATGGTGCAGCGTCCGTCGTCTCCCAGGAAAGAGCAGGCACCGCTCTCATCCCGCATGGCGAGATGGGGGAGGGTCAGGCCGTTTTCATTGTGGAGGCCGATCCGCCCGCTGTTCAGGAGATCCGCGAAGGTCAGTCCCAGGCCGGCGTGCAGCTGATAAATGTCATAGGGGTCGGTGACAATCGTGTCGCCCATGCCGCGGCAGCATTCGCCGCATCCCTCGCAGGAGCTGCAGGCGACGCGGGCGAGGTCACCGGAACGGAAATATCTGGATGGCGTTTGTGTGTTCATTGCAGCCTTTCTTTACAAAAGTGTATGATTTGACTTGTCTATTGTACCAAGTCGCCTGAGTGTCGGCTAGTCCTTAAGCACACGTTTTCTCCCCTGCCGCCAGATTCGTTTACCCCAAGGCCGCACCAAAGGTCTGTTCTGTACTGAGACGGACACAGAAGACCGAACAGGCAGAGCACAAACAGAACATTAACGGGCACGGACATACATATCCGTGCCTTCTTTTCTTTTGTATAATGAGCACGGAATGACATGGAACATATTCCGGAAGATAAAGGCAGACAATCTGCTGATCCCTTGCATCACAGTTCTTGACAGAAGAAAAAGGATCAGGAAAAATGAGATGTTAGAAGGGGCATCCAGAGAACATTTCGGAAATAGATACCTGAGGAGTATTCCATGGACACTAAAATCAGAGAGAATATCCGCATCTATAACGAGAGAGGAATCCTCGAGAGGAGAGGAACTGCATTTCACACTCCGGAAGAATTTGCCGTTCAAAACCTCTTCTACGTGGTGTGGAGCAATCTTTATCACTGTGACAGGCGTTATTCGGTGACCCGTAAGCATCTGGATTATTTTTCCGTCACGATTGTCCTTCGCGGAAAAATGGAGTTCGATTATAACGGAAAAGTGAACATCGTGGGCGAGAATGAAGCGATACTGCTGGATTTCAGAAAGCCGCATCATTATCATTCGCTGAGTGATGATCTGGAAAAGTGGGAAATGCTTTTCAGAGGAAATGCCTCAGAGGCTTATTACCGCCTGATCGAGGAAAAGTGCGGCAATAAAGTTAAGATATTCGGAAAACTGAAGCAAATATTCAACGGTATGATGGACGAACTGAACGGCCCGCTTCCGGATGATCACAGAATATCCATTCTGATTCATGAGATGTTTTATCACATGCTGACACAAAACGGCAGAGAGCTGTCGCCCGTGGTCGAGAAGGCGCTTTACTTCATCGAGCAGAATTATCAGGACTCGATTCAGATCAGCGACATGGCCGCGTACGTGTCAGTCAGCAGATACTATTTTTCCAGACTATTTCGTAAGGAGACAGGGCAGACGCCATGTGATTATCTGAAAGCCGTCCGGATCAACAGGGCCAAGGAAATGCTGACGGAAAAAATACTGTCCGTCCAGGAAATCGCTTTCCAGTGCGGATTTGTCAATGCGTCGCATTTTACCAGGGTTTTCAAGGCGGAAACCGGACAGACTCCGGCGGCATTCCGCAACTTCTTTAATCTTCATGCAGAAAAATGAAAGGAGCAAGATCATCATGATTAACGGAAGCAGAGCAACAGATCATCCGATTCGCTGGGCTATGGTCGGCGGCGGTCTCGGAAGCCAGATCGGCTATATTCACCGGTCTTCTGCACAGAGAGACGGCAATTTCGCACTCGTGGCGGGCGCTTTTGACATCAATCCCGAGCGCGGCATGGCCTTCGGCAGAGATCTGGGAATTGACCCGGACAGATGCTATCCCGATTACGTTACCATGTTTGCGGAAGAGGCCAAACGGGAAGACGGGATCGAAGCTGTCTCCATCGCCACGCCCAACGGCACGCATTATGCGATCTGCAAGGCAGCGCTGGAAGCCGGC
>CACXFM010000042.1 GCA_902766955.1 uncultured Lachnospiraceae bacterium
AATCGGGGTATTCGGAGAGGCGGTTTTTCTCAGTCCGCATAGGGAAAAGTGGAAGTTATGCTTCCACACCTATGCCAGAAGAGCCTCTTTTGGCCGGATTTTATCCGAAACATACTTGAGGAGAGAAGACCGGAATGCAGACATCGGAAAGTTTCAGACTGAGTGCGATATTGTCTTTTTCAGGCGGCTTGCAGGATGCATATACCTATAATATCAGAGATCATGTGTTTGCTAATGCCCAGACGGGTAATGTTGTGCTTATGAGTCAGAATTTCATGACCGGAAACTGGCGCAGCGGAATTCATTACATGTTTCCTTTATTATCGTTTGCTGTCGGCGTTTTTCTGACGGAACAAATTGAGTTCAGATATAAGGAAGACAGACGCATTCACTGGAGACAGCGTGTACTGCTCATAGAAATTTTGCTGTTGGGGATTGTCGGTTTTATTCCGGCAGAGTTTAATGTGGCCGCCAATATGCTGGTTTCATTCACATGCGCCATGCAGGTACAGGCATTCAGAAAAGTGCACGGGTACGGATATGCCAGCACGATGTGTATCGGCAATCTGAGAAGCGGGACGGAGAGCATTTCACACTATCTCAGGAGCAGAGACAGGATGTCCCTGATGAAAGCATGTCATTTCTTCGGAATCATTTTGTTCTTTGCCGTTGGAGCAGGGGTGGGCGGCGTTCTGTCGCAGAGATTATCTGTCAGGACAATATGGGTATCACTGCTCTTGCTGATGGCGGTTACGCTTATGATGATAAAGGAATCGTGACGTACGCCCCGCTTATGATGATAAAGGAATCGTGACGTACGCCCCCGCTTATGCTTATGCATAGAAGCGGGGCTTTTTATTTGACAGCCCTGTCGGGCTGAGCATAGGCAGGCTGTCACCGCGTGTCACGCGGTGTGTTTTCGGCTGTTTTTTTCTGCGAGATTGAAGTAAAATAGGTACCAGGTACCTTTAAGAAAGTGTTGCGGGCAACTGCATTTTTGTAATGGTAACGTAAAGGTACCTGGTACCGGGAGGCTTGCCACTGGTGGCGTTTTTGACGAGTTTTTTAATGGGATTTCCAAGTTTGCGGTGGATATTATGCCGTTTCTGCCGTTTATTGTGTTCTGGTGTGTGAGTAAGAAATGGGGCTACCGCTATCTGGCGACGCTGGGGATCGGCGAGCTCGTGAACGGCGTTGTTAAATTGACGGTCTGCGCATACCGCCCGTGGATCCGGTCGGATCTCATTGAGCCGGCGGGTGATTCCAAGGTTGCCGCGACCGGCTATTCTTTCCCGAGCGGCCACACGATGAACGGGACATCGACTTACGGGACGACGCTTGTCTGGCAGCGGAAGAAGCGGAAATGGCTGGCCGTGCTGTGCGGCGTCATGGTGGCTCTGACCGGTTTATCCAGAAATTTCCTGGGTGTTCATACGCCTCAGGATGTCGCCGTGGGGATGACGGAGGCGATCATCATTATTATCGTGGTCGGAGCTGTCCAGAAGAAGGTCGGCGGCAATAACAGGACGCTGGATATTTTGTCGCTCGTCGGCGTCGCCGCATTGGTCTGTGTGCTGATTTATATTACTGTGAAGCCTTATCCGATGGATTATGTGGACGGGGTCCTTCTCGTGGATCCGTCGAAGATGATGAACGACTGCTTTAAGGCCGTCGGCGCGTTTCTCGGCTTGCTGGCCGGCAGTTATATCGAGCGGCATCATATTCATTACGAGATTCCCGTGGGAGCGAAGAATCTGCCGCTTCTGACATTTGCGGGCTTTATGCTTGCTTTCGGATGGAAGGAATACTTCGCTCCGGCCACGGTGGTTCCTGCTTTCGGCGGCCACTGGGGTAATTTCACCGCACACTTTGTTCTGTGGTTCTATCCGGTGGCGGTCTGGCCGGTGTTTATAAAAAAATGGGCAAATGACTGACAGGTGGAGCAAAAGGAAGGAGGAGGTTTATGAAATTCAGGAAGTCTTTATCAGTGATGCTGGCGGCCGCAATGCTGACGGCAGCCGTCCCCTCCGCAGTGATGGCGGAGAGCTCCGTCGCGGAAAACGCGGAGGTGATGTCCGATATTGAGCTGCTGCCCGAGGCTGACGCTGAATCCGGCGCGGAGTCGGTGGCGGAAGCCGAAGAGACGGAACCGGAGGTCATAGCCGACGGCGATATCAAGCTCAGCAGACAGATATTTCCCTGCTATGTGTATACGGAAGAGGCATGCTATCAACTGCCCCTCTATTTTGTCGACGATGTGATGGATATGCCCTTTATCGAGATCACGGACCTGTGCGAAATGCTGGTGACCGTTTACCAGGGATTCAACGGCGATACGGGATACGGTCTTCATCTGGAGAAGGACGGCTCTGTTGTCCAGGTCACAAGAGAGAACGGCTATACGATGACCATCGATTTTGATGAAGGAACCGTTCTGTTTGAAGATTATGATGCCTTTATTCACAGATCGGTGGATACCTATCTGCTGGAGAACGTCACCACGATGGCGACGGATGAATCCGGCAATGAAGTGTTCCTTAAACGAAATGCCAAAGGCTCCTATGACCGCTACGGAAAAGAAGTGGAGCTCAATCTCTCCGATTATGATATTCCGCTTTATATGACGGATGACGGGGAACTGTATCTTGTCCCGGTCCAGACCATGGGCGATTTCCTGCTGGCACCTTCCTGCCTGATTGACACGGCCTTTAATAATCACGCGCTTTTCCTGGTGAATAATGTCGCCATCAGAACGGATGAGGGACTCACAAAGCTCGGCGCAACTTATGCGCAGGGTCCGAGCGGAGAGGTGAGCGAAGAACTTGCCGGGTACAGCTACAATGAGCTCTGCCTGGTAATGGACAAATTGTACGGCCTCAAGGAACTGCACGGGATCACCAGCTTTGATGACCTGTTTACGGAGATCGGCTATAAGGATAAGCTGCTGGATGTCAATCCCAGCGTGAAGGACGGCGCACTGTCGGATTTCATCACGTATTATCTGGATGATCTGCATTCGGGCCGTCAGCTCTCTTCTTTCCGCACAACCGAGGATCTGTTCTCGGTTGAGCCGGGCGTGTCGGTACGGGAGATGATCGCCGACGACAATCGATTCAGGAAGGCGAGAACGGAAGCCGGACGCGAGGTTCCCTCTTATGAAGAAGTCGGCAATACGGCCTATGTCACATTTGATACGTTTAATTTCGATAAGCCCGTCTCAGACTATTATGAAGGCAATTATGAGCCCAACATGGATCCGGCTGATGAACATATTGACACACTGGGACTGATCTTTTACGCTCACAAGCAGATCACCAGAGAGGACAGCCCGATTGAAAACGTCGTCCTCGACCTGAGTCTGAACGGCGGCGGCGCCAT
>CACXFM010000043.1 GCA_902766955.1 uncultured Lachnospiraceae bacterium
GAGGATTATTTCCATTTGGAAGGTGGATTTTTTGAAATTATAAATAAAACAGCGAGGACTCTATGCAAAAGGACTTGACGAAGGGCAGCCTGTTCGGAAAGATGATGCAGTTTGCCGTACCCTATCTTGTGGCCTGCTTTCTGCAGACCTTTTACGGAATGGCCGACCTGTTCATAACGGGCCAGTTCAACGGGGCGGCGGCAGTGTCCGCGGTAGCAGTGGGCAGCCAGGTCATGCATATGCTCACTGTGGTGATCGTGGGACTTGCCATGGGCACTACAGTCTGCATCAGCAGATCAGTGGGAGCGGGATCGAAGAAACAGACGGCGGGCTTCATAGGAAACTCGGCGGTGCTCTTCGGGATTTTTGCCGCTGTGCTCACGGTTGTACTGCTTCTGTGCACCGGCCTCATTTTAAATATTTTGGCAGTTCCCTCCGAGGCGCTGGTCCAGGCGAGACGGTATCTGATCATCTGCTTCATCGGCGTGCCCTTTATCACCGCTTACAATGTGGTCAGCAGCATTTTCCGAGGACTCGGAGATACGAAGAGCCCGATGATGTTCGTCGCTGTCGCGGGCCTTATCAATGTGGGATTTGATTATCTCCTGATCGGACCTATGGGTATGGGCGCGGCCGGCGCGGCGATCGCGACGGTGGGCTCCCAGGCCTTTTCCGTGGTGCTGGCGCTTTTATTCCTGATGAGGGGAAAGGACTCGATGGGAGTCACCCGCAGGGACTTCATTCCGGACGGACAGTATATGGGCCAGCTTCTGGGGATCGGTGTTCCGGTGGCGTTTCAGGAGGGACTGATCCAGGTCTCCTTTCTGGTCATCACGGCGATCGCCAACAGCCGCGGCGTAAATGTGGCGGCTGCGGTCGGAATCGTAGAGAAGATCATCAGTTTCCTGTTCCTGGTGCCGTCTTCGATGCTCTCCACTGTCTCGGCGGTGGCCGCTCAGAATGCCGGCGCCGGGCGGCACGACAGAGGGAGGCGGGCACTGCGGTACGGAATATCGGTCTGCGTGTGCGTGGGGACGGTCATCTTCGTGATCTGCCAGTTCGCGGCAGAAGGGATCGTCGGACGCTTTGTGGTGAATGAGCCCGAAGTCATCAGGCTCGGCGGGCAGTATCTGCGCTCCTATTCGCTCGACTGCGCGATCGCCGGCATACAGTTCTGTTTCAGCGGCTACTTCAGCGCTTACGGGAAGTCGCAGTATTCCTTTATCCATAACATCATATCCATCGCGCTGGTCAGGATCCCGGGAGCTTATCTCGCCTCAGTCCTTTATCCGCAGACCCTCTATCCGATGGGACTTGCGGCGCCGATGGGGTCGCTTCTGTCCTCTGTGATATGTCTGTTCCTGTACAAAAGACTTGTCATGGATATAATTAAGACAGAGGATGCTGCCAAAATACAGCCCGGGAGGGGAAAGAATGAATAGTTCAGGAGAACACCACACCCACGACGGTATTCACTATCACAGCCATGAGGACGCGCATATCCACGGCGAAGAGGGAGATCACCATCATAATCACAGCCACACCCATGATCCGCAGCAGGTCAGGGCGATCGTCAACCGCCTCAAGAGGTCCATCGGACATCTGGACAAGGTGCGGCGCATGGTGGAAGACGGGGAGGACTGCGCGGATGTCCTGATCCAGCTCTCCGCGGTGAAGTCGGAGATCAATAACACCGGCAAACTGATCCTCAAGCAGCACATGGAGCACTGCATCGTGGAAGCAGTCAGAGAGAACGACCAGTCGTCCATAGATAAAATGAACGAAGCGATCGACCGCTTCATGAAATGATATAAAGGAGGTAAGAGCATGCAGGCAAAGTATCAGATCGACACTACCGAGAACAGGGAGTTTCTGCGGGATAACGCGGAGAATATCCTTAGTTTCGGCCATCGGTTCCCTTCTCCCGGAGGCGGTTCCTACTACCTCGGAGACGACGGAACGCCCTGGAAGGACAGGCCCCGCGAGACCTGGATCACATCCCGTATGTGCCACGTGTACAGCATCGGAACATTCCTCGGCCATCCCGGAAGCGAAGAGCTGGCGGATGCTGCCCTGAAGGGACTTCGCGGCGAACTCCATGACGCTGTGAACGGCGGATGGTACAGCGGACGGACTGCGGACGACGGTATTTTGCCCGGCAAGGCGTGCTA
>CACXFM010000044.1 GCA_902766955.1 uncultured Lachnospiraceae bacterium
ATTTTTTGACCGTGGATGTGCCGGACCCGGAACCGTATATACCTTTAAAGGGGAATGCGTCCGGCTGCCCCGTGTTAATAGAGATGTGAATTTACGGAGGAACAAACATATGGCGGATTTCGAAAAGCTGAATGATGAGATGCTCGATGCGGTGACGGGGGGAAAGAAGCACATCGTGAACAATCCTTCCAGCTCATTTTCCTACATCAGGAGCGGCCCGGCGGGCAAGGTCATCGGCAAGGTGAGAAACGGCGACGATGTCTATTCGGTCGGCCGTCATAAGGTGAAGAACGGATATGACTGGTACTATGTCGTCTACAGAGACGGCGAGGGATGGATCGCCGGTTCGCTGATCGGCTACTGATGCGAAAGCCCCGTATCCGGAGGTAAACCAAAAGTCGAAAAGAGCCTGATTTGTGGTTTTTTACAGACCGCAAATCAGGCTTTTTTTGCGTATTTTCGGGGAAAAACGAGACCTCGCGGAAAACTTCCGACACATGATTTGGTGGTTCTCACGATTGACAAGAACAAGATGTAGTATTACTATTTCAGATGTACGCATTGAAACGGAGTGCCGGTATGTATATTTCAGGTCTTCAGAAAATGACGCTTCTCGATTACCCGGGTTTTGTCGCCTGCACGGTTTTTACGGCGGGCTGCAACTTCCGGTGTCCTTTCTGCCACAATGCTTCTCTGGCGCTGCCGGAGAGGCGCGCGGAGAGAATTCCGACGGACGAGGTGCTGGCTTTCCTCGGGAAACGGGCCGGCCTTCTGGACGGCATGGTGTTAAGCGGCGGGGAACCTCTTCTGCAGGAAGATGCGGAGGATTTTCTGAAGGAGGTCCGCAGCCTGGGCTACAGGATCAAGCTGGATACGAACGGCTCGTTTCCGGAGAAGCTGGAGGCGCTGGCGGAGCAGGGACTGCTCGACTATGTCGCCATGGACATCAAGGCGGCGCCGGCTCTGTACGGACAGGCCGCCGGGCTTCACGGGGCGGATTTCGACGCGGTGGGCAGGAGCATACGCTTTCTGCTGAAGGGTTCCGTGCCGTATGAATTCCGCACGACGGTTGTCCGCGGACTGCACACGGAGGAGAACCTGCTGGAGCTGGCGGACTATATCCGCGGGGCGGATGCGTACTATCTGCAGCAGTACAGGGATTCCGGGGATATCCTGAGGCCGGAGGGCCTGTCGGCGTTTTCGGATGACGAGATGCGGGCGCTCGAGGAGCGTCTCAAGCCCGTGATTCCGGGCGTGCGGCTGCGGGGAGTGGATGAAACAATCGGATAAAAAGGGGGGAGGATTATTATGTACCGGGTCACCAAACGCGACGGAGCAGTCGTTGACTTTGACATCAATAAGATTGCGGAAGCAATCAGAAAGGCATTCTGTGCCACGGAGACCAACTACAATGACAGCGTGATTGATTTCCTGGCACTGAAGGTTTCCGCGGATTATCTGCCCAAGATCAAAAATGATCTCGTGGCGGTGGAAGACATCCAGGACAGTGTGGAAGCGGTGCTTTCCAGAGGCGGGTACGAGACGGTGGCCAAGGCCTATATTCTCTACCGCAAACAGCGCGAGAAGATCCGCAATACCAGAAATTCCTACCTGGACTACAAGGAGACGGTGGACAAATATCTGAAGATCAGCGACTGGAGAGTCAAGGAGAACTCTACGGTCACGTATTCGGTCGGCGGACTGATCCTCTCCAATTCGGGCGCCATCACGGCCAATTACTGGCTGAGCGAAGTCTATGACGAGGAAATCGGCAATGCCCATAAAAACTGCGATATCCACATTCATGACCTGAGCATGCTCACGGGATACTGCGCCGGATGGAGCCTCAGGCAGCTGATCGAAGAGGGACTGGGCGGCGTGCCCGGCAAAATCACCTCCGCGCCGGCAAAGCATCTGTCGACGCTCTGCAGCCAGATGGTGAATTTCCTCGGCATCATGCAAAATGAATGGGCGGGCGCCCAGGCGTTCTCGTCGTTTGACACGTACCTCGCGCCCTTCGTAAAGGTCGACAACCTCTCTTACGAAGACGTCAAGCAGTGCATCCAGTCCTTTATCTACGGCGTCAATACGCCGTCCCGCTGGGGCACGCAGGCGCCCTTCTCCAACATCACCCTGGACTGGACGGTGCCGGCGGATCTCCGGGACCAGAAGGCGTTGGTGGGCGGAAAGCCGCTTGATTTCACCTACGGCGACTGCCAGAAGGAGATGGATATCGTCAACAAGGCGTTTATCGAGATCATGATCGAGGGAGACGCCAACGGGAGAGGCTTCCAGTATCCGATTCCGACTTATTCCATCACGCGGGATTTCGACTGGAGCCCGACCGAAAACAACAAACTGCTGTTTGAAATGACGGCCAAATACGGCACGCCCTATTTCTCGAATTATATCAATTCCGATATGGAACCGAGCGACGTGCGCTCCATGTGCTGCCGCCTCCGCCTGGATCTCCGCGAGCTCCGCAAAAAGAGCGGCGGTTACTTCGGCTCCGGCGAGAGCACGGGATCTGTCGGCGTGGTGACCGTCAATCTGCCCAGGCTCGCCTATCTCGCGGAAGACGAGGCGGATTTCATGAAGCGCCTCGACCACGTGATGGATATTGCCGCCCGTTCCCTGAAGGTCAAGCGCACGGTGATCACGAAGCTTCTGGACGCGGGTCTCTATCCCTACACGAAGCGCTATCTGGGCCATCTCGACAATCATTTCTCGACGATCGGCCTGGTGGGGATGAATGAAGCCGGACAGAATGCAAAATGGCTGCGCGCGGATCTGACCGATCCCGCCTGCCAGGCCTTTGCCGCGCGGGTTCTCGATCATATGAGGGAGCGCCTCAGCGACTATCAGGAGCAGTACGGCGATCTCTACAACCTGGAGGCGACGCCGGCGGAGTCGACTGCCTACCGCCTCGCCATGCACGATGTGGAGCGATATCCGGGCATCATTACCGCGGCCAAAGACGGCGGAGCTCCTTACTACACCAACAGCTCCCATCTGCCGGTGGGCTATACCGAGGACATTTTCTCGGCCCTGGATGTTCAGGACGATC
Source organism: uncultured Lachnospiraceae bacterium (assembly GCA_902766955.1). Lineage (GTDB taxonomy): Bacteria > Bacillota > Clostridia > Lachnospirales > Lachnospiraceae > Chordicoccus. The sequence continues at coordinate 3,068 of CACXFM010000044.1, forward strand.
TGCAGACCAGATATACCTCGGGCACCGTATTCCACGCATTTCTGGGCGAGAAGCTTCCGGACTGGGAGTCGGCGGCGCGCCTCGTCAGAAAGATCGCGGAGAACTACCGGCTGCCGTATTATACGATTTCACCGACGTACTCGGTCTGCCGCGACCACGGGTACTTAAGCGGCGAGCAGTTTATCTGCCCGCACTGCGGAAAGCCCGCCGAGGTCTACAGCCGCATCACGGGATATTACCGCCCCGTTCAGAACTGGAATGCGGGAAAGACACAGGAGTACAGGGACCGCACGGAGTATAAAATCGGAGCGGCTGAGCTGCGGGAGCAGAAGAAGGAGACTGTCAGGGCGGAAAAGCCGGAGCGCAGAAGCGTGACGGCAGAGAGCCGCAGCGGAAAACAGGCAGCCGTGAGCGGTGAGGATTCAAAACTCATCCTGGTCACGACGAGGACCTGCCCGAACTGCAGAACCGCGTGCCGGTATCTCGATACCGCCGGCATCCGGTACGAAAAGGTACTGGCGGACGAAAAGGCGGATCTGGTCGAGCGCTGCAATGTTCTGCAGGCCCCGACGCTTCTGGTCATGCACGGGGATCAATATGAGAAAATTGCCGGAGCCGGTGCGATTCAGCAGTTTGTGAGCAGCCGGGCCGGCAAGGCGGACTGCCCGGTCGCATAAACAGATCTGATACACACAAGGACGGATGACGGAAACATGAATGTCACGGGAGATGAGCTTTTTTGAGGAGGCACATCTCCCTGTTTTTTTAAGGGGGATTAAGCAAATGGAGAAAAAATGGTGGCAGAAGAGCGTGGTATATCAGATTTATCCGCGGAGTTTTCAGGACAGCAACGGAGACGGGATCGGAGACCTGAAGGGAATTACAAAGAGACTGCCGTATGTGAAGGAACTGGGGGCGGACGTGATCTGGCTCTCCCCGGTCTATCAGTCGCCGAATGACGACAACGGCTATGACATCAGCGATTATCAGGCGATCATGACGGAGTTCGGGACGATGGAGGACTTTGATGAAATGCTGGACTGCGCCCATTCCCTGGGGCTGAAAATTGTCATGGACCTGGTCGTCAACCACACTTCGGACGAGCATGCCTGGTTCCGCAGCGCCCGCAGCGGGAAAGACAGCCCGTACAGAGACTTCTATATCTGGAGAGATCCGAAAAACGGAGGGGAGCCCAACAACTGGGGATCCTGCTTCGGGGGAAGCGCATGGGAGTACGATGAGGCGTCCGGCCAGTATTTCCTCCACCTGTTTTCAAAGAAGCAGCCGGATCTCAACTGGGACAATCCCGCCGTCAGGGATGCCGTGTTTGACATGATGGACTGGTGGCTCCGGAAAGGGATCGACGGGTTCCGGATGGACGTCATCAGCCTGATCTCAAAGCCCGCCGGGCTCCCCGACGGCGATGCCGGCAGCGGTCCCTACGCGCCCTTCTCCGTCAGCGCCAACGGGCCGCATATTCACGATTATCTGCAGGAGATGAACCGCCGCGTGCTGTCCCGCTATGACATTATGACCGTGGGAGAGACCCCGGGGCTCACGATTGAGGAAGCGGGGCGCTTCTCAAATCTGGACGGCAGAGAACTCAGCATGTGCTTCCAGTTCGAGCACACGAGCCTGGACGAGGATCCCGTGAGGGGCCGCTACGGATTCGGCAGTCTCGTGCTGACGGAGCTCAAGGAAAACCTCTCGAAGTGGCAGTACGGCCTCGAGGGCAGGGCGTGGAATTCTCTGTACTGGGATAATCACGACCAGCCGAGAATCGTCTCCCGCTGGGGCAATGACAGTGCGGAGTGGCGTGAGAAGAGCGCCAAAATGCTGGCCACCTGCCTCCACATGATGAAGGGGACGCCGTACGTCTACCAGGGAGAAGAACTGGGAATGACCAACTACCCCTGGGAAAACCTGGGACAGATCAATGACATCGAATCGCTCGGCAATGTCCGCAGCCTGATGGAGCGGGGCCTGCTCACGGAAGAGGAGGCCGTGGAAGTCATGCGGCGACAGAGCCGCGACAACGCGCGGACGCCGATGCAGTGGGATGCATCCGAAAACGCCGGCTTCACGGAGGGCACACCCTGGCTTCCCGTGAACCCTGCTTTCAGGGAGATCAATGCGGCGGAGCAGACGGGCAGAGAGGACTCCGTCTTCAATTATTACAGGAAGCTGATTGCGCTCAGGAAGCAGTACGACATCATCGCTTACGGCAGATATGAGCTTCTCGAGTCGGAAGACCCGGATCTCTTTATCTATACCAGGGAACTCGGGGGCGAAAAGCTCCTGGTCGTCTGTAATTTCACGGAAAAAGAGCGGGTCTGGCAGATCCCGGAGGAATTTGCGGACGGGGAGATCCTCATCACGAACGACGAACGGACCTCCGCCGCGGATGCGGTCATCCGGCCCTATGAGAGTTTTGTGATTTATATGATTACAGCGCCAAAAGTCTGACCACACGTCGTGCTTGCACGTAAGTGGGGGAATGGCTTTATGGCGCGCCCCCACATGAGTAAGTAGTGGGGGAGGGGCCCCACGGATTGCGAATGTGGGGCAGGATTGTGGGAGCGCGCAGCGCGGAACAATCCGTAATCGACTTTTGGCGACCCGCGGGAAATGACTGCAAGGGCGGCATATGGTTTTGCCTGAAAAGATGGTATAATAGACAAAACGAAATCGAAACAAGAGGAAGCAATATGAAATTCAGAAACGGACACTGGCTTTATCAGGAAGGAACTGCCTGCTTCTCACCGCAGCAGGTCTATGAATATGAGATCACGGATGATGCACTGGTTCTCTACGCGCCGACTGCGCGGATCGGGGATAAAGGGGACACGCTGGGCGGCATCCTCCTGACCGTGCGGGTCACTGCGCCCTGCCCGGATGTGATCCGAGTGGAGACCTGGCATCATATCGGCAGCGCCGTAAAGAAACCGTCTTTCTCCCTGCAGCTTCCGGAAAAGGCCGGCAGGCTCTGCGTGCGGGAAGACGAAAAGACCTTTACGGTCGTGAGCGGGTCCGCTTCTCTCGTGATTGACCGGGACAACTGGCGGATGGATTATTACCGGGACAGAAAGCTTCTCACGTCTTCGGGACCGAGAGACCTGGCTTATATGAAGACTGACTGGAGAGGAAGCTTTGCGTATGACCGCGGGACGGAGGACGCCTGGATGCTCCAGCAGCTCTCCCTGTCGGTCGACGAGCTGATTTACGGCATGGGCGAGCGGTTCGGCCCGCTCGTGAAAAACGGGCAGTCCGTATCCATCTGGAATGAGGACGGCGGCACAAGTACCCAGCAGGCATACAAGAACATCCCGTTCTACCTGTCCGACCGGGGCTACGGGGTATTCGTCAACCACCCGGAGCGGGTTGAGTTCGAGACAGGAACCGAGCAGGTCTCCAAGGTGGGCTTCAGCGTCAGGGGCGAGTACCTGGATTATTTCCTTCTCGCCGGAGCGACCATGAAGGACGTGCTTGTCAGATATACGGATCTCACGGGCAAGCCGGGACTGCCGCCGCAGTGGACCTTCGGACTGTGGCTGTCGACTTCCTTCACGACAAATTATGACGAAGCGACGGTGATGCATTTCATCGACGGCATGAAGGAGCGGGGCATCCCCTTAAGTGTCTTCCACTTCGACTGCTGCTGGATGCGGGAGTTCCACTGGACTGATTTTCTGTGGGACAGCCGGATATTCCCGGATCCGGAAGGAATGATCCGGAGGATTCATGAGCGGGGGATTCACGTCTGCGTCTGGATCAATCCTTACATCGCGCAGATGTCCGCGCTTTTTGCGGAAGGCATGGAAAAGGGATACTTCCTCAGGCGGCCGGACGGCACGGTCTGGCAGTGGGATATGTGGCAGCCGGGCATGGCGGTCGTGGACTTTACGAATCCGGAGGCAAAGAGGTGGTTCCAGGACGGCCTGAAGGGCCTGCTCGAGATGGGCGTGGACTGCTTCAAAACGGATTTCGGCGAGCGCATACCGACCGACGCCGTCTATGCGGACGGGTCCGACCCGGTGAAGATGCACAATCTTTACACGTATCTGTATAATCAGGCGGTCTATGAGGTCCTGCAGGAAGTGAGAGGAGAGGACGACGCGGTCCTGTTCGCCCGTTCCGCGACAGCCGGCGGACAGAAGTTCCCGGTCCACTGGGGCGGCGACTGCTTCTCGGATTATGTGTCCATGGCGCAGTCCCTCCGGGGCGGTCTCTCCCTGACCATGAGCGGCTTCGGTTTCTGGAGTCACGACATCGGCGGGTTCGAAAATACGTCCACGCCCGACGTCTATAAGAGATGGGCGGCCTTCGGGCTTCTGTCCACACACAGCCGCCTGCACGGCAGCAGTTCCTACCGCGTGCCCTGGAATTATGACGAAGAGGCCGTGGACGTGGTGCGCTTCTTTACGAAGCTGAAGCTGAGTCTTCTGCCGTATCTGGTGAGCGGCGCATACTGCACTTCTAAGAGCGGCATTCCGCTCATGAGGAGCATGCCGCTCGAGTTCGAGGGAGACCCGAACTGCCGCTGGCTGGACAGGCAGTACATGCTGGGAGACAGCCTGCTCGCGGCGCCGGTCTTCTCTGAGGACGGCGGGGTTCTCTACTATCTTCCGGAAGGCCTCTGGACGAATTACCTCACGGGCGAACGCGTGCGGGGAGGCAGCTGGAGGAGAGAGAAGCACGGGTATCTGTCGATTCCGCTTATGGTCCGGGAGAACAGCGTGATTCCGGTGCTGCCCGGCGCGGAAACTTCCACGGAAGATTTCCGGGGGCGGCTGGAACTGAAGGTTTATGAATTAAAGGACTCCGCGCAGACGGAAGTCAGGCAAAACGGGAAGACCGTCCTTGCGGCGGAGTTCTCTGAAAAAGACGGGCACATTTCGGGCCGTCTCACGGGAGACGGGGCGCGCGTGCGGTTTGTCAACAGAAGACTTGAGGCGGCAGAAGGCGCGTCCCTGGAATATGACGGCGCGGACACGGTTCTGCTTGTAAAGGAGGGAACGGCGTTCTCGGCAGAAGACAGCGCAGGTGAGCGCGGCTGACCGGACGGGGGCCGGACTGCCGCCGGAGGATCATTCGGGGAGATGAAACGATGGACAGAGCAGTATATGAATCTGTTTCGGGGTTGAATAAAAATTATATTCTTCCGTTTCTGGGGCTTGGCGGGGAGGAAGAGCTCCTCCTTAAGAAGATGGAGAATCTGTACGCCTGCGGCGTCCGGGAACTGTGTGTGACACCCGGTGAGGGACCGGCTCCGGACGGACAGGCCGTCATGAGGAATTTTGAGGCGGCCCTCGCCGAGGCGGAACGAAAGGGCATGCGGCTGTGGATCCGGGATGATCTCCGCCCGGAGGAGGCGGACTTTTCCGGGGCCGGTGAAGGGCCGGCCCGGGAAGAAGAGTACCTGTTCATGCGCATGTTTGACGCGACCGGGCCGCTGGCCAGGGCCTCCCTTGCCATAGCGGAGGAAATCGGCCGCGGGAAATGCAGCGGCCAGATTTCTGACGGGAAGCTGCTCACCGTGACGGCGATGCGTATGTCCGACGGCGATACGGCGGCGCCCGAAGCGGCGGTGGACGGTTCGCCCAACAGGATTATCTTTACGGACTGCGTCGCGGACGGAAAACTGATCCTGAGCCTGCCCAGGGGAGTCTGGCGGATTTTTGTGGTCTATACGGCGCGGGCGGAGGGCGTGCTTCCGGCAGCCGGAATCCGCGAATCTTCCGTGCAGTTTATTCTGGACCATGTTTACGAAGTGTTTTATAAGAGGTACGGCAGCTGTTTCGGCGGCCTGATTGCGGGTTTCCTCTCGGATGCGCCGCAGTTCCGCTTCCTTCCGGAAGAGGGGGAGGGCACATGCGGCAGTTTCCATCCCGTTCCCTGGAGCGAGGAACTGCCGGAGCTGCTTGCGCAGCGTCTGGGAGACAACTGGAGAGAGCTGCTGCCGCTTCTTCTGATCCCCTCCGAAGATGAGAGGACAATGGCTGCCGTGAGGTATGCCTATACGGATGCGGTCTCGGCGATCTACGCCGCCGCCTGCCCGGAGCGCGTGGGAGCGTGGTGCCGGGCCAGAAACGTCGAATATCTGGGATTTGCCCCGGAGGACAGCGGCGGGCACAGCCGCATCGGCTGCGGTACCGGCCATTTCTTCCGCTCTGTCAGCGGACTGTCCATGGCGGGCATCGCGCAGCCGGAGCGCGGAATCGTTCCGGGCAATCCGAACACGAACCGCCTCGACGCTCCTTTTGCGGACGGCCAGTATTTCCATTACGCACAGATCAAGCTGGCGGCCTCCGCCGCTCTGCTCCAGCGGGAGAAAGAGGGCCGGGTGCTGTGCTCCCTGCCTTTCGGAAACGGCTGCGGAACGGGCGTCCGGGATATGAAGTGGATCGCCGACTATCTGATCGCAAACGGCGTCAACCGGCTGGCTTTCCGGGCATTTCCGGACGGCGAGGGGCCGGAGTTCATGAGCGGGAGCCTGCATCCGGAATTTCCGTATTTCGTGAGATTCATGAATTACTGCAGCAGGATCTGCCATATCTTTTCCGGCGGAAAGTGGGTTCCGGAAGTCGGGATCCTCTACCACGGGGAAATGGAATGGATGGGCAGCTGCATGATGGACCAGGTGCCGGCCAGAAAGCTGAAAGAGGGGTATATCGACTATGCCTTTATCCCGGCGGACGCGCTCGCCGATGCGACCGGGACCGGCAGCGGGCGCTATCCCGTGTCCGTCAGCGACGGGAAAATGGTCGTAAACGGAGTTCCGCTGAAGCTTCTGATCGTGCCGGGAGCCCGGTTCGCGGATCAGAAACTGATCCGTTTTATGGAGACCTTCCCGGAAGTCCGGGTCGTATTTACGGATATTGCCCCGCGAGGGCTGGAACATGCCTCCGTCGTTCCGCTGGAGGAACTGGTGCCCCGCCTCCGGGCGATGGGCGTCATCGGAGCGCGGGCCGATGTGAGCGGCTCGGCCTCCTTCTTCCACTATGTAAAGGACAGCGGAGATCTCTGGATGACTTTCAACGAGTCCAGGACGGAGTCCGTCTCCGGCACGCTGCTCGTGAAACTGAAGGATGAGACACAGAAGGTCTGGAAGTATGACGTCAGAAAGAACTGCGTCTACCCGGTGGAGCAGCTGATGGCGTTCGGTTTTGACGAGCCCAGGATGCTCACGACGCTTCATCTGGGTCCCTATGAATCCGCCGTCTTCTTTACGGCGACGGAAGGGGAGACCGAGGCTCTTCTGGTCAAGGCGGATCCCGATGAGCTGACGGAGGTGAAGAGAACGGACATCTCCGGAGGCTGGAGCGTGGAAGCCGCGCCCAGCGGCGGTCCGGACAGATTTGTTCCCCTGCCGGCAGCTGCGGACGGAGCAAATGAGGAACTCCTCCCGGTCTCAGAGATTGTACCAGGCTTTTCGGGCAGGGTACGGTACTGCAGGGAGCTGGAGATCCCCGATCCGCGGAAGCATTATATGATTGAAGCCGAGCATTTCTATGAGGCGGGACGCGTCATGGTCAACGGAGAGGAAGCGGACTGCCGGATCTGTCCGCGCTACCGTTTCGACCTGCCCGGAGTCCTGAAGCGGGGAACCAACCGGATCGAAATTGAACTGGCAGGCTCCATGGCCGCCGGCGCGAACGTGCGGGAGGGCATCCGGGAACCGGTGGGAATGTTCGGGAAAATCTGGCTTCTGGAAGTCAAATAAGAACCCCCCGGGGGGCTTTCGCGCACTGCAGTGATCACGTAAAATGAGGATGTTGCAGCCTGAAGCCGCTCACGGCAGAATGGTGTGCGCAAAAGATTACTGCGGGAGGTACATGCTATGCATATGGCTGATGCGCTGGTGACCCCGGCTGTCGCGGGTGTGATGTACGCGTGCTCGGGAGTTGCCGCGGGATACTCCATCCGGAAAGTCAGACTTGAGGATGATGAGACAAAAATACCGGTCATGGGAGTCATGGGGGCCTTTGTCTTTGCGGCCCAGATGATCAATTTCACGATTCCGGGGACCGGCTCCTCCGGACATCTGTGCGGAGGCATGCTGCTGTCCGCCCTGCTCGGTCCGTATGCGGGATTCCTGACGATGATCGGCGTCCTTCTGGTTCAGTGCCTGATTTTTGCGGACGGAGGGCTTCTGGCACTGGGCTGCAACGTCTGGAATATGGCTTTCTACGGCTGCTTCGTCGGGTCGCTCCTCATCTGGCGTCCGATGATGAAGGGCGGCGCCGATAAAAGAAAAATCACGGCCGCATCCGTGATCGGCTGCGTGCTGACACTGCAGATGGGCGCTTTTTCCGTGTCCCTCGAGACACTGCTTTCCGGCATTACCGAACTTCCCTTCGGGGCTTTTGTCGCGGCTATGCAGCCGATCCACCTGGCCATCGGTCTCGTGGAGGGCCTTGTCACGGCGGCGGTTCTGTCATTCGTCTATGAAGCCCGGCCGGAGCTTCTGTGGGGAATCGAAGAGAAGAAGGAAGGCCGCATGAGCCTTGCGCGGACGCTCGGAATTCTGGGCGTGATCACCGCGCTCACGGGCGGCGTTCTTTCGCTTCTGGCATCCGCCTTCCCGGACGGACTGGAATGGTCGATGGAAAAAGTGGCGGGGACTTCTGAACTGACAGCGGGAGGCGCTGCTTATGAGACGGCAGCCCGCATCCAGGAGGTGACGTCCGTTCTGCCCGATTACGCAATAAAAGGATCGGAGAGCGCTGCGGGTACGACGGTGTCCGGTCTTGTGGGAGCCGCGGCTGTGGTGGCCCTCTGTATAGCCTGCGCTTACCTGTTCCGCTTTTTCAAAAACAGGAAGGCCGTATAAAGGATGAGCAGAATCGACAGAGCAATCCGGGAATATGAATCGCTTGAAGCGATGGCGCATAAGAACCAGTGGATGAACAGGCTTCATCCGCTGGTTAAATTTGTTGTAACGGTTCTCTTCATCGCTCTGACCGTGTCAGTCGGAAAATATAATCTGGCGGGCCTTCTCCTTATGGCCGTCTATCCTCTGGTGATGTTTATCACGGGGGAACTGTCGGTGAAGGATGCGCTGCGGAGGCTTAAGATCGCGCTGCCTCTTATCCTGGCCGTCGGGATTTTCAATCCGCTCTTTGACAGAGAGACGGTCCTCACGGTCGGAGGGATCGGAGTGAGCGGGGGCGTTCTGTCCATGCTGACACTTCTGCTGAAGGGTCTTCTGACCGTACTCGCCGCCTATCTGCTCGTGGTGTCGACGCCGATTGAGGGAATCTGCCATGCGCTCCGCCTCCTGCACGTGCCGGGGATTCTGGTGACGGAAGTGCTGCTGATGAACCGCTACATTCTCCTGCTCCTGCGGGAAGTCAAACACGTGAGTGAGGCCTATGAACTCCGGGCACCCGGCCAGAAGGGAATCGCTCCCAAAGCGTGGGGGTCTCTCACCGGACAGATCCTCCTGCGCACGATTGACCGCGCCCGGGAAGTGGGGGAGAGCATGCGCCTCCGGGGCTTCTCGGGGGAATTTCAGCATGGAACGCCGCAGAAAATCAGGCGCATCGACTTTTTCTATCTTGCGGCCTGGACCTGTGTGCTGCTCCTGCTCAGGTTTGTGCCGCTGGGGGATCTGGTCGGCAGAGCCGTGACGGGCACTCTGATGACCGCCCCTTAAACGACAGAAGGATTGATACAGATGGAAAGAGCATTATTCAGGACGGAAAACCTGATCTTTGGCTATGATCACGACAAAAAAGCGCTTGACGGCATCAGCTTCAGCGCCGGACCCGGGGAGTCCGTCGGCATTATCGGGGCCAACGGAGCCGGCAAGTCGACGCTTCTGAAGCTGACTGTGGGACTCATCGGAGGGTTCTCCGGTGTGATGGAAGTCTGCGGTATACAGATGACGGGGGAGAAGGAGAATCTGCGGCGCATCCGGGAGAAATGCGGATACGTCTTCCAGGATTCGGAGAACCAGCTGTTTATGAACACGGTGGAGGAGGATGTGGCCTTCGCGCCGCGCAATTACGGCCTGGAGCCCGGGGAGGTCAGGGAGCGGACGGAGTCTGCCCTGCGCCAGGTGAACATCCCGCATCTGGGGAAGAAGTCCGTGCACGCGCTCTCCGGCGGGGAAAAGAAGCTGGCGGCCATCGCGACGATTCTGTCCATGACGCCGGAGATCTTGCTCATGGACGAGCCCAGCGCGGCGCTTGATCCGAAGAACCGCAGGAACCTGATCCGCGTGATCAATGAGCTGCCCCAGCTGAAGCTGATTGCGAGCCATGATCTGGACTTCATCTGGGATACCTGCAGCCGGACGATCCTCATCGACGGCGGGAGAATCGTCCGGGACGGCCCGACGGAAGAGATTATGACGGACGGGCCGCTGCTCGACGCACACGGACTGGAGCTGCCGCTGTCTCTTTCCGGCAGACACCGGCGCGATTCCGTG
>CACXFM010000045.1 GCA_902766955.1 uncultured Lachnospiraceae bacterium
ACCAGAGCTTATAACACGACTCTCATGATGGAGTGGGATTACGGTTTTCTGAACAACGACAATGGTTTTACTCTGGTTGACCAGACACTGTACGTCAGCACATCACAAAAAACAATCTACTCAAAACCCATTAAGAAAATTGCACTGGACAAGTCTGTCCGCAAGGCGAAAGTCACCGGCCTCAAACAGGGCAGCCGCTATTATGCGACAATCCTGTTCCGCCTGAAGAACAAAAAAGAAGGCGGGATCGAGTCTTATGACATCACCGACGAGGATTACAATTATATCCCCTGCTCCACGCTGCCCGCAAAGCTCACGGGACTCACTGTGACTTTCGGCAAAAACCACAAGCAGCTGCTGATGAAGTGGTATGACCCTTCCGTTGCTCCCTCCGGCTATAACTTCCAGCACATGAGCCCGAAAGGAACCATCATCGAGGTCAAAAAAGACGGCAAAACCATTAAGCACAGCGGCAGGACGACAAACTACTGGGCATGGTACGACTATCAGGTTCCCGGCGTCCAGCAGTTCCGCGTCCGTGCCTACTATGATCTGTATGACCTGAATGATAACCTGATCAGACAGTACGGCCCCTGGACATACAAGTGGATCGTTCCCGAACCGTCTCTCTACGGCGGCTCCTGCTATATCGTCAAAAAGACCGGCGCGCTGAAGCTGGCCTGGCAGAAACTGTCAGGTGTCCAGAAATATGAAATCTACATCTCGAAAAAGCCATCCAGCAATTATCAGAAAGTTGCGACTGTCAGCGCTCCGACAAACACCGCCACGATCAAAAAGCTAAATGGCTACACCTTTAAGCCCGGCATCACTTATTATGTCAAAATCAAGTCCATCTCGGCCAGAGGCACAAGTGCACTCACATATGCGACGCCGATCAAGACAGCGAAATAAGGGATCGCGCTTTACAAACTGAATCCGTAACAAAAGCACCGCCGCCGGATGATCCGGGGCGGTGCTTTTCAATTCATTCTTTCGTTTTCAGGATTCCTCTTCATTTTCACGGATCGTGATACTCGTGATCACAGGCTGCTTCTCTTTCGGAATTGTGCCGTTGTTGTCCGTCGGCTCCGCTTCCTTGCAGATCGCATCGACGATATCCATTCCTTCCGTCACGAAGCCGAATCCGGCATACTGGCCGTCCAGGAATGTACTGTCGGACTGGACGATGAAGAACTGGGAGCTCGCGCTGTCCATATCCTGGGAGCGGGCCATGGAAATCGCTCCCCTCACGTGTGAAATCGGATTGTCCACACCGTTGGAAGAGAATTCTCCCTTGACCGTCTTCTCTGATCCGCCCGTCCCGTCGCCGTTCGGATCGCCGCCCTGCATCATGAAGCCGTCCATAATGCGGTGGAAGGTCAGTCCGTCATAGAAGCCGCTCTCCGAAAGCGCCACAAAATTATCAACCGTTTCCGGGGCCGCCGACCTGTCAAGCGCCACGGTCACCGTGCCCCTGTCCTTAATCTCAATGTCCGCGTAATGTGAAATCTCCAGATCATCAGCGCTGACGCAGAGCGCGTTTTCAGCGCCGGATTGAGCCCCGGAAACCGCCTCGGAAACAGTGCCGGCATTCGTACTCTCCTGCGCCGCGGCATTGACGGCCTTCCCCCGGTTCTCCGCAACCGATGATGCGATGACGCCGATCACGCCGACCGCCGCCAGGCATGCGGCGGCGATGCCGACAATCTTCATCTTCTTTTCCTGTGTTTCTTTACGATTTCCATTCTTTTTCTTCTTTTTTCCCGAAGCCATGTCTCATTTCCTCCAATAAAGAGCAGGGATCGCTCCCTGCTCCGTGAATTGACGATTCTTATTTGATAATACCGTACGCCGCAACTCTCTCTGCATCCAGATCGTAGCTCTTCTCCTTGACATAGGAGGTATAGCGGTTGTAAGTTCCCGTATTTCCTTCGACCGTATAGACGGTGCTTCCGTCGCAGCCGGTGACGATTCCGATGTGTGAGAAGTTGTACACATTGGTTGTTCTGCCCGACTTGGAGAAGAAGATCAGGTCTCCGCGCTTCGGGATATAGCCCGAAGAAGAGAACCTCAGCTGGCCTCTGGCCTTCAGAAGTGCCGCCAGCTCACGCTGTCCCGCGCACTTGGGAAGTCTTCCGCTGCCCCACTGATCTTCGCCGACGCCCGATGCGATCAGTCCGCCGCCCTTGTCCGCGCAGTATGTGACGAACATGCAGCACCACTCTTCGTTGAAGCCCCAGTAATTCCAGACTTCGGATCCGCCGTGTCCGACCTTTGACAGCGCGAACTGCACCATCTTCTCGACTTTCGAGTCCGTTGTCGCCTTCTTCCAGGTCGCCTTCAGCGTGGTCGTTCCCAGTGTGGTCCGGGTAAATGTGAAGACCTTGCCGTTAAGCTTGCCCTTGCCGGTCAGTTTCCATCCGGCAAACACATATCCGCTTCGTTTGGGATTCGGCAGCGTCAGCTTCGTGCCGTATTTGCGGCGGCGCGTCTGCACTGCCTTGGATCCTTTATAAGTACCGCCGTTCGGATTGATCTTCAGAACGAACTTATATTCGGATACCTTCGCGTATGCGAGCCGGCCTTCCTTTTTGCCGGTCTTGATGTAATGAAGATAATACTGCTTCCAGTTCTTTCCGTATTTCTTCTGCAGATCCGGGTAATTGGACCTGTAAGTCCTGACGTTAAACTTCAGCTTGCCTCTGGCGGCATGATTCATGCCATATTCCACGAAACGCTTCAGAACCGCCGCACGGGTCTTGAATTTCTTCTTCAGATACGGATACTTGTTGATGTAGTAAGAATAATCATAGACAAGTTTATAATCCGACTCCTTATAGGTCGCCGCCTGCGTGTTTCTGACTGCAAATACGGACAGGAAAAGAATGATTCCCATCATCCAGACCGCTGCCATACGGAATCTCTTAAGATTCCTGTCTTCCGCACTGCACACGGCGGCTGTCTCCATCATCTGTTCCTTTTTACTTTCGTAGTACATATTCCCCTGTGTCTTTCCGCGGCCCCGGCCACTTTCCTCCTTAAGGTCATCTGATCACTCTGTCCGGGCGCAAGCCGCTGTTCCTTTCACTGTCCCGCCCGTCTCCGGGTCAGGCAGCAGGTCTCTTCACTTCAAATCCTTACAGATTTTAGCGGTAATTGTTACACGATGTAACAATTATAACACATATTATTAAAATGTCTACCCCGCATTATGTGGAAGAGCAGTGGAAAACATGTGGAATCTGTGGACAAATATTACAAAAGTTCCGTTTTTGCGCCATTAAAAATGATTTCTGTAATAATTATGCGGCGCTTACCCGGCTCTTTCCGTTTTCCTTTCAGAAGGATTTCGGCCTTGCCGTCTTCAAGGCGGTAGAGTTCCTCCGCCTCCCCGTCCGGACTTGCCAGCACGGTTTTTTCAAAATCAGAGAGCACGGAAGGCAGGACAACCCGGGCCGTCTCAAGGCCGGCGCCGAGTCCGTATGTCTCAATCAGTCTCCCCTTCAGGATCCCCTCTGTGCGTTCGCGGTCCAGTATCATGGTCAGGCGCCTCCTTTCAGCTCCCGGCGAGTCCCCTGCATTCTTCCCAACGGGCGGATGCGGTCGAGAAGGCTCCGCGCACCGGCAGCCCCGGTCTCAAGCGCAAAGGACTCATAGGCGTTGACCACATGTGTGCCGCACGGATGCTCGCATGTCCTCAGGAATTCGCCGCCGTACGTCCGGTGCACATGTCCGTGCAGCATATAGGACGGCCGCCATCTCCACAGGAGATCATGAAAGCAGTCGTACCCTCTGTGCGGCAGATCTTCCATATCTCCCATGCCGCAGGCGGGCGCATGGGTCACCAGTATATCGATGCCGTTGGCCAGCACCGCCCGGGTATGGAGCTTTTTCACCCGCTTTGCCATCTCCCGTTCCGTAAACTGGAAGGGAGACGAGCTGTACTTCATGCAGCCGCCCAGTCCCGCAAAACGGATGCCGCCGATCCTGACGACCCGGTCATCCAGATCAATGCAGCCGGCAGGGGGCTTCGCCAGATATTTCACGTCGTGGTTGCCTTTCACATACAGAACGGGACAATTGGCCATTGTCACCAGAAATTCCAGATATGCAGGATCAAGGTCTCCGCACGAGACAATACAGTCCACGCCCTCAAGTCTCCCGGGATCATAATAGTCCCAGAGGGCTTTGCTCTCCTGATCCGCCAGTGCCAGTATCTTCATAAGCTCTCCGCCATCTGCTCATGTATCTCTGCTATCAGTTCTCCGCAGGAGGTTCCGCCGCCTTCACGCCGCTCACCTGCACGGTCTCCTTTGCGTCCTCATACAGCTCGCCGACATCCGGTATGGAACCGATTACATTGTCGTTCAGCCAGTTCATGGTGATAATCTCTTCATTGGTGAGGCGCGGTGCATCCGCTGCCTTGATCACCCCGTCCTGGCTGCGCAGCTCCCCGTCAAACGGACTGAGGCTGCCCGCGCAGACCGCCTGCTTCAGTGTATTGACAAGCTTTCTGGAATAATATGAAATCTTGTCGGACATAATCACGTCGATGACGCCGGACGACATGCCCAGCCAGTAGTTCACGGCCTGGCCGTCGCTCGTCAGTTCTCTGGCTTCCCAGGTTCCGTTCAGGATCGTCCTCACAATGATCTCGTAATATTTCCCCCAGTCCCAGACCGGCGCCGCCAGATTGTAGATCCGGCCGTCACTTCCGTACCGGTAGATACCGTATTCCCGCGAGGGCATCTGCGGTTTGACCATATCCGGTCCCGAGAAGACGCTGACGCCCTCCTCAAACATCTCCTCCCGCCAGTCCGAGTTTTTGATCGTGGACCAGGACAGGCACACTTTTGCCTCCGGATCCACCATGGCGGCGCCGATCGCGAATGCATTGATGTTTGCAATCGAGCCATAGATCGGGTAGTCGGCCCGGTAGCCGATCCGGTGATTATCGGCCTGGGAGGCGGCCAGCGCCCCCATCAGGAATTTGGCCTCGTACATCCTTCCGTAATAAGATCTCACCGCGCTGTGGGAGAGATTGACAGAGCAGTTCAGGAATTTCATCTTCGGGTGCCCGATCGCCGACCGAAGCGCCTGCTTCATCTGCGCCGGAGAGACCGTTATCACCAGTTCATTATCGTCTGCGGCCGCCGATTCCACGGCCTTGCTGATCTGTTCATCCGTCATGCATCCGTCATAGCGGATTGTCTCCACGAGCCCCTCATACGCCTGCTCCAGATAGTTTCTGCCGAGCTCGTGAGAGTAGATCCAGCTGGACTCTTCCGGCTTCTTATCATAGAGGAAAGCAATCCGGAGCGGCCTTTCCGACGTGAATTTGGGCGTCCCTTTCAGGAACATGCGCAGACCGGAGCCTGCCGCGGCCTCCGCGCGGGCGGAATTCCCGAGGACCTCCTCGTCCTCAACCAGATTGATCTTGTCCCCGTCATTTCTGTCGGCGATCAGAAGCTCTCTCCAGATTTTTGAGATCCGCTTTTCAATCACGGAAGAGGAATCATTCAGCACACTGTCCAGACAGTAAATCTTCAGGTACAGGAGAAAGGCGTCTCCGGACGTCAGCTGCAGAAGCCCTTTGTGGCGCGGCTCGAACAGTGTCGCGAACCGGTTAAATGCCGAGCGCACGGTTTTGACCGTCTCGACCGGCCAGGGGGCAGTCAGATCCCGTCCCAGGATTTCTGCCAGCTCCGCATACCGCCCTTCTTCGGAGAATGTAATCTCATAGATCGGAGCGACGCTGTAGAAATCAATGAACTCATAGTAGATTTTAACATCCCGCTCCTCAGTCTTTGTGGGCATGACCCTGATCACGTCCGCCATGATCAGCGGCATGTCCAGCCAGCGCATGACAGACACGCGCTTATTGCCCTCCTGGACATAAAAGCGCTGCATATACTCATATACCTTGACCGGATCCCGGATTCCCTCTTCCATCTGGGCCTCGTAGAGCGCATTCCATTTGGTCGCGAATTCCGAGCGGTTGTCCAGAATCGGCATAAATTCCGCGGAAAAAGCGGACTGTCTTCCTTTTGTCTTCGTGCCGGCGATCATGCTCACGGGGATCTCCGCAAGTCCGACGGGATATTCGGCATGCCCCGGTTCCAGAAGATCATCCAGCGCGGGGAGATAGGGGTAACGGCCTTCCGCAAAGGCCCGGTGCACCTGCCTGTCTCCGAGTTTTTTTGCCTTATCGTATTCTGATGTCATAAAAGTCCTTTATTTCTCTTTCTGTCCGGAAGTGCACCTGCACTCCGGTATAAACTGCGGCTGCAGTCCGGTTCGACTGCAGCCGCCTGTCATAGTCCGTCAGGGATTATGCCTCAACGTATCCGTCCGGATTGTGGGACTGCCAGTTCCACGCGTCGCGGCACATATCTTCAATTGTATACTCCGCACTCCATCCGAGTACTTCCTTCGCCTTTGACGGATCCGAATAGCACTGGGCCACATCGCCCGGACGCCTCGGATCGATCACGTACGGCAGCTCTCTGCCGCAGGCCTTGTCAAACGCCTTGATGATATCAAGAACGCTGTAGCCGACTCCCGTACCGAGATTGAAGATGTTCACGCCATCCAGGTGCTCCATCCCTTCAATCGCCTTTACATGGCCTCTGGCCAGGTCCACCACGTGGATATAATCCCGGACGCCGGTTCCGTCGGGCGTATCATAGTCGTCGCCGAATACATGCACCTTCTCGAGCTTGCCGCTCGCGACCTGGGCGACATAGGGCAGAAGGTTATTCGGAATGCCTTTCGGGTCCTCGCCGATCCGGCCGCTCTTGTGAGCGCCGATCGGGTTGAAATAGCGGAGCAGCATCACTTTCCACTCCTCATCGCTCTTCCAGAGGTCCGTCAGGATTCTCTCCTGCATGGCCTTGGTTGCGCCGTAGGGATTGGTCGTCTCTCCCATCGGGCACTGCTCCGTGATCGGAACGAACGCGGGATCTCCGTAGACCGTGGCCGAGCTGGAGAAAACAATCTTTTTGCAGCCGTGCTTCCGCATGACATCGCAGAGCACAAGCGTGGATTCGATATTATTGTGATAATACTCGAGAGGCTTTCTGGTCGACTCGCCCACCGCCTTGTAGCCGGCGAAATGAATGACGGCGCCGATCTCTTCCTTCTCAAAGAGCTGCTCCAGGCCCTCTCTGTCCGTCACGTCGAGCTCATAAAACTTCGGGCGCGTGCCGGTGATCTCTTCTATGCGGTCAACCACCATCGCCTTGGAATTATACAGATTATCCGCAATGACAACGTCATAGCCCGCTTCAATCAGTTCCACACATGTATGACTTCCGATAAAACCCGTGCCGCCCGTTACAAGAATCTGCATCACTTATCCTCCCATTCAGACTGTTTCCGCATGAATGCACCATACGCTTTTGACTACTATACTAAAACGAACCTGCTCTTTCTGACATATCAAATTGTGCACAGAGCAAGGCTTTCTGTTGCTTTTTTCCCCGCTTATTTGTGGTAGAACTTCTTGCTCTCATAATGGGCCTCGCAGGTCAGATTCATGCCCAGCTTCTTGAAGACGCCCTCGTCAATCTGCGAGAGGATCACCGAAGAATGCGCCTCGCATCCCACAAGGTCGGGCAGATGGTCCAGTGCCTTCTGGGCCTTGGGATCAGTCACGGCGGCCAGCGTCAGCGCGATCAGAATCTCATCCAGGTGCAGCAGAGAACTGCTGCCGCCCAGCACCCCCGTCTTTAATCCCATGATCGGCTCGATGAAATTCTGCGGAATCAGCTTCACGTCGTCGTCAAGCCCCGCCTGATATTTGAGTGCATTGAGCAGGAGCGCGCTCGAAGCGCCAAGAAGCTCCGAAGTCCGACCCGTGAGGATCGTGCCGTCGGGCAGTTCCATGGCCGCCGCCGGGTTGCCGGTCTGCTCCGCCCGGATATTCGCCGCCGCCACCACCGGCCTGTCCGCCGTGGAGATGCCGGCCTTCTTCATCAGAAGCTCGATCCTGTGCACCGGTCCCTCGCCGGCATTTCCCTTTCTCTTCTCGCACTCCGCCTTATAATACCGCCGGATGATTTCCTGGCAGGCCGCCTTCCGCACCACGTTGTCGTCCACGATGCAGTTCCCCACCATATTGACGCCCATGTCCGTCGGGGACTTGTAGGGGGAATGGCCGCTGATTTTTTCAAAGATCGCGTTGAGAACAGGAAATACCTCCACGTCCCGGTTGTAATTGACCACTGTTTCGCCGTAAGCTTCCAGATGGAACGGATCGATCATGTTGACGTCATCGAGATCCGCCGTGGCCGCCTCATAGGCCAGATTCACGGGGTGGTTCAGCGGAATATTCCAGATCGGGAATGTCTCGAACTTGGCATAACCGGCGTCGACCCCTCTCTTGTGCTCGTGGTAGAGCTGGCTTAAGCAGGTCGCCATTTTTCCGCTCCCGGGACCCGGGGCCGTGACGACGACAAGCGGCTTGGTCGTCTCGATATAATCGTTGCGGCCGTATCCCTCGTCAGACACAATGAGCGGAATATTGCTGGGATATCCCTGGATCGGATAGTGCCGGTACACTCTGAGCCCCAGCGCCTTCAGCTTCTTTTCATAGGCGATGGCCGCCGGCTGCTCGCTGAAGCGGGTCAGAACAACGGAACCGACATAGAGTCCTTCCCCTGTGAAGGCGTCGACGAGACGCAGCAGATCCATGTCATAGGTAATGCCGAGATCGCCCCTCACCTTGTTCTTTTCAATATCACCCGCATTGATCACGATGACGATCTCGACCTGCTCCTTCAGCTCTTTGAGCATGGTGATCTTCGAATCCGGCTGGAACCCCGGCAGAACTCTGGAGGCATGGAAATCGTCAAACAGCTTGCCTCCGAACTCCAGATACAGTTTGCCTCCGAACTTGGCAATTCTCTCGCGAATATGCGATGACTGTGTCTTCAGATACTTATCATTATCAAATCCCGTCTCTCTCATCTTCCGCCCCTCTCTCTGCAATTCTGCCAACTACCGTTAAAATGTACCCGCTGCGGCGAGGGAGATTTCCTCCCTCACGTCCGCCCGCCTTAAAAAATCTTCCTCTGCTTCCCCGTAAGAAATCTCTCCGGCGATATAAGGCGCCATGCATTCCCGGAAAAGCTCCCCGAAAATCCTGTCCGCCGCACTCCTCTTCAGTTCCGTTTTCTCCAGCCTTTCCGCCGCATCGACCATCATCCGGAGGGAGTTGATGCCGCCGTAGACCGTCGAGCTGAAGCCCTGCGCCATTTCCTCCATGCCGCTGACCGTGTTTGCGAAATGACCGCTTCCCTGGGCCATGGCCGTCAGCATGTCCCGGTCACAGGTCATGGTCCTGATGATCCGGGCCGCCAGTTCCGCATTGTCGCTCCCCTCCGCACAGGCGATGAAAAGCGCTCCCTCCAGAAAGTCAGAGGGCCCCGGGCAGAGCCCGTATGTCTCACCTTCCTCCTCTGTCTCCACCGGCGCCATGTCCGGTTCCCCGATAAAGAAGACCGCATCCGGACCGAACAGCTCCCGCTCATTTAAGCTGCGGGAAAATTCAGCCCACTGCTTCATCTCCGCAGGGACGGCCGCCTCCGGCACGGAGGCGTCAGGGTCCTTCACCCAGTATCCCGCGCCATATGCGAATACCGGATAAAGCTCATCCGCCGACCGGAACAGCTGCATATGCCGCTCAGCCGCTTTGACGGCCGTCTCTTCCAGAGACTCCATGTCCCGGATCCCGGCAGCTGCCGCATCTTCATCATCCGTCCCGAACAGCTCCGCCGCGGCTTCCCTGCGCCATCTGAAAAGTCCCGGCTCACAGGATAAGGCGGATGCCCTCATCCGCCCCTCCGCATCGCGGACGCAGTTCTTCGAAAACGGGAACTGATCGGCGAACGCTTCCTCCGGAATCCCCAGATCAGAAACCGGATCGAGAAGAAAGCCGGACTGCACGTATTTCTCCGTGTCCTCCTCCTCAAGGAGCAGCAGGTCAATCCGGTCATCGGGCGCGGCCAGACTGTTCACGGGCAGCATGGCGTCCAGCCTGTCCTGATAAGCCCCGTCCGCAGCAGAAAGAATCGTCCAGCGGACGGCCACATCCCCCATGAATGCATTTCCCTCTTCATCTTCCTGATAGGCGGGATCATATACCTTCAGCAGATCCCGGAAGTTTGAATCCATACAGCAGATATTGAGGACGCCGCCTTCGGACGCCGGCACGGAAGCCGCCGGCCCCGACACCGAGAGGAGGAAAACGGCGCCCGCCGCAAAAAGCCTGCACAAACGCATCCTGTCTTTCATATCTTATGCATTCCCTGCTTTCAGATGGAAATTTCGATAGGTTGCCTGCACGGTCTCACCGAATGTCCGGACACACTCTTCATAAGTCATCCTGTCGTTGAAGTAATCCTTCATGGCATCCCGGAATGCCTCCCCGCAGAACCCGTCATACGGCCCGCAGCAGTCCGCCTGGACCGCATCCGCCTGGCCGATCAGAAGACCGTAGAAATTCTGTCCGCCGAGAATGTTCGAGGAGGCACCCTCATCAGACGAGAGTCCGGAGAGCACGGCCCTGTTGTTGACGGCGATGCCGCCCGTGGCGGCCATATTGGTCATGGTTTCCATATCACAGCACAGCGCCCTCATGATCTGGGCAGCCAGAACGGTATTGTCCGTCCCTGTCGCGGCCAGAATCCAGTCGCCGCCGGAAGCAAACGGCACGGGCCCTTCGGCACAGGCCCATCCGCCCGCGGCCGCCGCGGAAGCCTCGTCCCATGCGTGCGTCCCGTTCTCGATGAAGCTGCCGGAGCCGAAATAGGCGAATACGCTGCTGTCATTCCGAAAGCCTCTCTGCCACGCGTCTCCGTACTGCAGGTCAGAGGTCATCCATCCCTCGTCAATCATGTGCTTCATATCTTTCGCCCAGCGCTCCAGCGCGGGGTCAATGCTGACTTCTCCGTCCGTGATCCAGGGCGTGGTGCGGAGCCCGTCATACACCGGATACAGATCATACACGGTGGCCGCGACCCGCATATCATAGCCGGCCAGTTCCTCTGCCGCGCTCATCAGGGCCTCCGGGCTGTTGAAATACGACTGGACGTTCTCATGCCGCACATTTCCGAATACGGTCTGCGCGGCGGATCTCCTGTACAGCATAAGACCGGCCGTTGTCTCGTAGGAAAGCCCCCTGAGCACGCCGTCTTCATCTCTTACCATGTCCTGGGTGTACGGGAACTGGTTGGAGAGTTCTTCCGCCTTAATGCCCAGTTCCGAAACCGGAAGCGCGACGCTGTTCTTCCCGGAGACATATTTGCGCACCAGGCCGGCGTCCGCAACGAACAGGTCGATTCTGTCATCGGGCAGATATTCCTTGTTGCCCGGGAGGACCTGATCCAGATAGCCGGAGTAGTTGATGTCTTCATCATCGATGATCTTCCACACAATCTCCACTTCATTTCCGGCAGCATCAATCATGCGGCCGCTCCTGTCGCTGACCGCCTCATAGCCGTTTACATAGGCACTGACCAGATCCTTAAGCGTCGAATCATAAGAAAGCACATTGAGAATGTGACCTTCCCCCTGTTCCCCGGCGGAATCCGTCCCGTCCGCCTCCTGCACTGCCGCTCCGTCCGCTCCCTGAGCCGCCTCTTCGTCCGCCGCAGCCGCCCCGTCCGGGTTCTCCGCTTCCGGCACGGCCTCCGCCTCTGCCGATTTCCCCGCGCCGCAGACCGGAAGGGCCTGTGACATCACGAGTGCAGCGGCCAGTACCGCCGCCGTGAACCGCTTCGTTCGTGTCATTACTGATCACCTCGTTTCATCTTCGCTGATTGCCGGAATCATTACCGGATTCGCCAGAGGGTTGTCATGGTCACCCCGATCAGCGCCCCGATCATGGTTCCGATGGTATTGCAGACGATATCGTCCACCTGAAAGTAACCGATCCGGAAGTATAGCTGTGCAAACTCCGTCGCACAGGAACACAGAAATCCGATGACGGTAATAATCCAGATATGCCTCATCTTCTTCCAGACAAACGGAAGCAGATATCCCATGGGGATATAGAGCAGCACATTCAGCAGAACTTCCTTTGCCATCCGCCTGCTCTCTATATGAATGGTCGACAGCGTCGGCTGCAGCCCGTTCTGAAAAATACTCCTGATCGTGCCGATCACGCCCAGGTCGAGATAAAACGCGCTCTCAAAATCCCTCATCGGATTCAGGACAACCGCCGAATCGCTGATCACTTCCCTGTTGAGAATCGTAAAGCTTAAATTTCCGGCGATATAGACCGCAAACACGACCATGGACACCATTCGCACCGACGAGCGCCGGTGAAAGACGCAGACTACCACGGGCAGAAGCGTCACACAGGCCAGCACGACGGCAAAAATCATCATTTCCTCTGCAGAAAACAGATTCTGCATTCTGTTAATTAATTCTTTTCCGCTCTCCATTTAAAAGCAAAGCTCCCGCACCTGTGTCCGTCATTTACATTGATGTCCGTTTTTTCAGGTAAAGTATGTCGGGAGCTGCCCTTTATGAAAGACAGCTCCCGCCAGTGTCTCCCTCAAAGCCTTCTGCTCTTCAGGTTGATGCATTCTGTTCGTATTCCGTTCTGACATCCGAAAGAAACTGCTCCCAGGCATCGGGATGTTCCACATAATACAGAGGGCACAGTTTTCCCGTCACGTCATAATGCCGGATGACATGCTCCGGGCCGATTCCGAAGGCTTTGCACAGCCACGCCGTGAGCCGGATCGCGGAGCGGTACGTGACATCGCTGAATTTGCCGTCCGCATCCGGGTGGCAGATTTCGATGGAAATCGTGTCCACATTCCGGTTCTTTGTGGCATATGCGATCTCACTCAAGGGGACGCACTGCACGATTTCGCCTTCCAGCCCGACGATAAAATGGCTGCTGGCCGAAGTGCTGCCGTCCTGCAGACTCTCAAAATAGTCCCGGTTCTCCATGGCAGAAGAGCCGGCATTGCCGACATAGTGAATCACGATATCATTCACCGACTCAAGCCGGTCCTGGGATCTGGAATAGGGATTCGGCGTCAGAAGCTTGACGATGCGCTCCGGACATCCCTGGAAGAAAGCGGGATCCGTCATGCTGCGGATTGTCGGCGCATTGAGATCCACGCCCACGAGCGCCACAGGTGTTCCGTCCTCCAGTTCGCCCTGGGCGTCTCCCATGCGGACCTCTCCCGCAGCCGGAACTGCCTCCGCTGCGGCGGGTTCCGTTGAAGAAGCTGTCTCAGGTGCGGCCGGTGCCTGCGAAGAGGCTGCCGCTGATAATGCCGCTTCCGCCCCTGAAACGTCCGGCCCTGCTCCGCTCTCGGCACTCCGGGCAGAAGATTCTTCGGACTCCACGACGGCCTCCGCTATGGAAGGCGCGTGATCTGCATTTTCGGTGTCACTGACAATGACCTCATTCTGTGTCCCGGTCGGAGTTCTCAGCACATGCAGCACACCCGCACCGAGTCCTCCAAGAAGAACACAGAAAATAAGCAGTGCAATGATCAGTCCCACAGGTGTCTTTTTCTTATTTTCCATATATCAGAAATAACCTTTATCCTGTATACTCTTTTTATTGTCTCTTACCCGGAAAATACGGCATCCTCCAAAAAAATCTCATTTTAAGGAGCAGCCGTTTCCTGTAAAATGAAAAAAGATACCATAGAAGTATATCTTACTTGTATTCTCTCTGTCGAGTCTAAAAATTGGGGAATTCATATCCTGCATGCAAAAAAGTGAGGTCCGCCATGAAAATTCTGCTTGTCGACGACGAAAAAATCTCTCTGGAAAACCTGGCTGACGCGGTTTCCTCCGCGAAGCCCGATGCGGAGCTGCATGCATTTCTACACGCGGACGAGGCGCTCTCTTTCGCCGCCCGCGTGAAATTCGATATCGCCATTCTGGATATCTCCATGCGGGATATGGACGGGATCGAGACAGCGGAAAAGCTCCGGGAGATATCCCCGGATATCAATATCATATTTGCAACGGGATACAGCGAATATATGCCGGAAGCATTTTCCATGCACGCAAGCGGCTACATGATGAAACCGATCACGGCCGCCAAAGTCCTGCGGGAGCTGAGTGATCTCCGGCACCCCGTCCGGGATCACGTCTCCGGACCGAAGCGGGTCCGGATCCAGACCTTCGGAAACTTTGAAGTCTTTATCGACGAACAGCCCGTG
>CACXFM010000046.1 GCA_902766955.1 uncultured Lachnospiraceae bacterium
ATAACCCCGTTTTCTTCTGCCATCTTAATTGCGCTCGGAGTAAAATAGCTGTTTGTAACCAGATATGCGGCATGCGATCTATATATTTTTTTTGCCCCTGCCACTTCCTGGACCGCGTCAAGCCCGATTTTTTGCTTATGCCGCTTACACTGCACGCAGCAACGCACACCTCTCAACATTGTCAGGATATCCGCGCCATAATCATTGCTTGCCGGTGTCATAAACACATCTTCGAAGCCGGATCTTCCAAAGAGATTTGCCACGAACGATTCGAAGCTTTTTCCGTCCATCTGATCGATGTCCTTGATGGATACGGTTCCCGGTGCATATCTCTTAGTCAGCATCTTAAGTTCCATTCCCTGCGGGATATGCAGTCCGGTTTTCGCGATTAGGGACTGGACTTCTCTGGCCGCAGCCTCTTCTCTGTCTTTTTTTGAACACACCTTTTTCGCTTCTTTCTCATGCTCGACTTTTTTCCGCTCGCTTTTTCGCTGTCCCGGTGGGATCAGCAGCTGATCTTCCGGCCAATTTCTTTCAACGCGCCATGTGATTGTACGGGGATCAAGCCCGCTCATTGCAGACAATTCATCGGGTGTATAAACCTCTCCATGATAGAGGATCTTCCTTGCCTTGTCCTGTACCACGCGTCTGATGCTGTCAAAAGATACTACCATCCCCAGTTTATCCAGCTTTCGAATACGGGAAACCACCGTTCCGGTGGACATAGTCAGCCTTTTCCCGATTTCTGCTGCGCTTAAGCTTTCTCCGTTGATTATCCATCTTTTTGCGCTTGCCATATCAGCCCTCCTTGATTTTTGTTTCGTGTTCGCTAATACTTATATACCATGCATTATTCGCTGTGTCAACTATCATTAATAATATTTTTGCGTACGCTGATTTTGAAAACAGACTTCTACTTTTTATCCTTGTTGACGCTAATTATTTATTAGGGTACATTAATACTATTCTGAGTACACTAACTATGAGCTCGAAAAATGGTTTGAGATAAGTTCAAAATAGAGGTGTTGGGCATATGATTCGTTATTATCGACTATGGGATCTTCTGGCACGTCGGCAAATGAAGAAAACCGACTTATTAGAGATCATTTCACCACCTACACTCGCTAAGCTCTCAAAGGGTGCAACTGTCACAACTGATGTGATCGACCGAATCTGCAAATTCCTAGGTGTGCAGCCTGGCGACATTATGGAATATGAAGAATGTCTGGAGCCGAAGAAAGCAGCTTCTACTGATAAAACTGCTCCGTCTTAATCACTGTTTATTCCTCTGCTCAGTTCTCTGTTTTCAGCACTGTCCGTCTGCTGCATTTATTCACGGCAATTTGTCGCGTGGTTGGTCTTTCTGCTAACATTGATGATGTCGGAAAGCCACCTGATACCGGATGCGCAATCAGAGGAGAGTCTGGAGGGATAATGTAGGTGCCCTATATATCAATTGCCCCTAACCCGATCCGTCGGAAAACCGAAATCGGGCCGTTCAAACAGCGTGGAAAATTGTGGGACTTAATCAGACAATTGACATGAATGACTCACATGAGAGATGAATCAGATTTGACTTCATAATTCTTATAGCAGGGCTGGAAGCCACAGGAATAATAACTCCCGGAATATGTCCTACTTATTTCCAGGAGTTATTGAAGGGTATCTGCCTTCCTTTCCAGTGTATGTTATATGATATGCGTGTCTCCGAATGCTACAAAGGCATTTGAATATGGAGTTGTATATCAATATCTGATCAGATTCCGAGCTTTGCCTTGATCTCATCCACGCTCAAGCCGCTGCCTTTGATGGCCTTCATAAGATCCTTTTCCTCTTTCTTTTTCTGCTCTCTCTTTGCCTTGGCTTCTAATGCTCTTTCAGCTTTCTTTTTCTCGTCATTCAGGTCCTTCAGCTGCTGCTTCAAGTCTGCGTCAATAGCGGCCAGTTCGTTAAGCTTTTCCTGATACTTTGCCATCGCGGCCGCATTCTTTTCAATCTTTGCTTTCAGAGACTCTGCCTTAGTTGCACGCGGTTTTCTTTCTGACATAAGTGATCCTCTCTTTCCCTGTCAGGTGTGTTAATAGTTTAACGAGATATATCTCTTTTGTCAGTATATCATGGAAGATAAATAAAAACAGTCCCGGTTAAAAAACGGAACTGCTTTTATTTGGAGGGAGTCCTGCAGATGTTTCCATCTGCAGGAGGAGTATGAAAAGTGGTTCAATTTTATTCAAAACCGTTTCCGGTTCAGGTTGGAGAGAGCACCGGCCATTTCCCTGACCTGCGTGAGTATAAAAAGTTTTGTTTGTCGGCTTTATTGTTTATAAGATACCGGGGTTCTGTGTATATTCTATGTTCATACCATGAGTAAACTGTAAACTTTCAGAAGGCACTTTCAGCCCGCAGACATAATCAGCCATAGTAATTCGCCCTCACTCCCATATGAAACAGCAGTGTGATACTGCCTGTTACCAATCCAATAAAGATCCCACAGCGGCAGTCATTGGTGATGTCATTAATGAGTGTACCAATCATGGCTCAATACATCATAGAAAAAATCGCCGTAAAGATCCAAAATATGTACTGCTGCGTGTACAGAAACATCGTTCCGTCAAACACTCCGATCCCGATCAGGATGCAGAATACCGGAATTTATTCACTGTGCTCTCATGTCATGATTGAACTCTACGCAGTAATAGCTATCTATGGTGGATGACGCATTGAATAGAGTAGTCAGCAGGTATTTCTTGATGTTGTGCACATTGGATGCTTTTGTAGTAATGCATTTTATCACATATTCGATATGGCTAAAATCAAGCTTCAGGAACTTGCTGCGCACGAGTTCTGTTGGGTAGATATGACTTGAGATAAGCATCTGACTGTCTTTGCAGATAACCGTCTCAAGAATCAGTTCTACGATTCCGTCGATTAAACCTATGTCATTGCGATATGCCATACACAGGGCGTCATAGCGAATATTCTCCCGAATCAGTTCGATGTATGCCTGGATCTTTTGTGCCTCATCTTCCTGCCCGATTTCAGTGCGATCTGTCCGACCAGTCTGCTTTGAATTCTCCTGTTGGGCATAGTTTCCCCTTTCTCGCTTTGATGGCATTCTTGCCAGATTCCTATCGTATCTCATCCCATCGACTCTTACTATCTGCCCTGTAGATTCGATGTTGATATGATGTGATTGATAACTCCTGTAAGTATAATTATTATAAGTCTTGCTCATTAGAGGTACCCGTTTGGGGACTTCTAGAAGTGCCGGTATGGACACTTCTAGAGGTGTCGGTTTGGGCACTTC
Source organism: uncultured Lachnospiraceae bacterium (assembly GCA_902766955.1). GTDB lineage: Bacteria > Bacillota > Clostridia > Lachnospirales > Lachnospiraceae > Chordicoccus. The sequence continues at coordinate 3,308 of CACXFM010000046.1, forward strand.
TAGAGGTGTCGATTTGGATACTTCTGGAAGTGCCAATTCGGACACTTCTGAACCGGTCAGTCCATCCTGTTCTGAATCGCTCTTTTCCTGCGATTCCTGTACCTGAGACATCGTATCTGCTGCATATACCAGTTCATCCGATATATGGGATACCGATTCTCTCGAATTCTGATGTGTCAGTTCGGACACTTCTGGTATTCCGGTCTCTGGCTCCTGAAGTATCCGTTCTGACACTTCTGATCTTCCTGCATGACCCCTTTGCTTCTTTTGTGTTTTTTGTTTCTTTTGTGTCTCTGGGGTCTCTAATGGTTCTGTTTCAGATACTTCTGACAATTCCGGCACAGTCTTCGCATGCATGGCCGTGCCGACGCCGGTCATGAAGCTCTTGACATAAAGAATGCTGGGCAGACCCTGGCCGCGGCGCTTCTTTTCCAGAAGTCCGAATTCGACCAGCTCTGCGATGACCTCCATTGCCTTTTTCTTTCCGATCCCGAGGTCATCCTGTACTTCGGAGATCGGATATACGATGTAAACGCGATTGGCGCTGTCAAACCATCCATTCTTCGATGACAGGGACATCCTGTCCAGAAGTACGGAATAAAGCAGTTTAGCATACGCGGACAGCTTCGCGAAGACCGGATCCTTGATCATCACACGCGGAATCCGGATAAAGCTGAACTGATCCGCCTGGGATCCATAGTAGTAATCAAATCTCATCCGTTTTTTTATCCTCCTGATCCATCTTCCATTCCGCCAGAAGATCCTCGATCACCTCTCTCATCTGGGTGATGGTATACTCCTGTGGAAAGTATTGACGTAGTTTCTTGTCTGAAAATGTCAGTTTGGTGGAAGGCAGCCTTCCCGGCAGGCTGTCATTCAGCACGGATATCATCTTACTCTGGGATATCGCTCCCATCTGCATCTGAGTCCGCAGCGCCGTAATCTGGTTTAGCCTTATCTGCCCGTTCTCACGGATATATTCGTAAATCCATTTCTGAACTTCTGAGTCGATATATGAGATCTCAACCGCAACGGTGAACTGAAGTCGCTTCTTGTCAACGAGATCGAGGAGCTCCGGAAGAAGTTCCGTGAGGCGGATGTAGCGGTGGATCTGCTGTGTACTTTCCCCTATTTCTTGAGCCAAAATATCCCTTGACGCCTGTCCTATTAAATTTGGACCATTTTGGTCTAAATTTTCTTTCTTCGGCCTCCCGGCCTGTCGTCTCATAGCCTCTCTTTTCATCTTGTAAGCAAATGCTTTCTCACTCGGGAGCAATTCCTCTCGCTGGATATTGGAGTCGACCATTTTCACGATGGCCTCGTCGTCCGTCATTTCCCTGATGATGGCCGGAACCCGTTCCTGTCCGAGCAGCTGCGCCGCGTGCATTCTGCGGTGTCCAGATACCATCTCATAGCGGTCATTTCCGACCGGACGGATCAGAACCGGGGAGAGGATTCCGTTTGTGCGGATACTCTCGATCAGGTCCTGCATCTTTTCATCGTCCACCACCTTGAACGGATGGTTCCGGAAGGGCCGGATCTTTTCGATCTCGATGTCCATTGCGGATTCTTCATTGACTACGCCGAGCAGCTCCTCGACGCTCTTCAGCTTGATCTTCTGACCGGGTCTGGTATATTTACTCATTTGCTCAGGACCTCCTTTGTAAGGGCTTCAAAACTCTCTGCTGCTTTGCATTTCGGGGCGTAACGGTAGATGCTGACGCCACCGGCGCTGGCTTCCGCCACTTTGACGGAGAACGGGATATACATATCCAGGATGCCGACGGTATCGCCGTAGTTTTCATGCAGCATCTCCGTGATGTCTTTCGCGTAGTTCGTGCGATAATCGACCATGTTGATCAGGATGCCTTCAATCACCAGGTTCTTGTTCAGGCGCTTCTTCACAACATTTACGGTGCGGATCAGCTGCTGAAGTCCCTTGACCGGCAGGTAGGCTGCCTGCACCGGGATCAGGACACGGTCCGCCGCGGCAAGTGCATTAATTGTCATGACGCCCAGCGACGGCATGCAGTCGATCAGGATGTAGTCATAAATGTCACGGATCTGTTCGATGTAATCACGAAGGATCATTTCCCGGCTCATGGTGTTGCTGAGTGATACTTCCAGGCCCGACAATTCGATGTTGGCCGGAAGAAGCTCCACCCCTTCCTCGTGGTGAAGGATCCCGTAGTCATTCGCGAATTCCTCTTCGTTGATGATGCATGTCATAATCGTGGCGAGTGTGACCCGAATGTCGTCCGGCTCCTGATAACCCAGGCTCGCGGTGAGCGATCCCTGCGGATCCGCGTCTATCAGCAGTACTTTCTTTCCATGTCTGGCAAGTCCGATGCCGAGATTCGCCACGACCGAACTTTTTCCAATTCCTCCCTTTTGGTTCGATACGGATATGACCTTACACATTGACTGTTTCCTCCCTTCTGTTTGTTCTGCTCGTCCTGTTTTTCATGTTCGGGTTGTTTTTCTTCTCCTGCAGCATCCGGAGAATCTCTTTCTTGATCTCCTGTGGGGATTCCTCCGGTGAGAAGAACTGGTAGATCGATTCGTCCGCGAATACGACCCGTTTCAGTACCTTCTTATTGTTTTCATTCAGGATCCGGACCAGCTTGTCCATCGTCAGATCCTCGCGGCCTGCGATGTGTTTTATCCGGATAGCCTGTGACAGGGTCGGTGCGGTCTGGGTGTATTCCATCGCGTCGTTCAGAAGAAACTGTTCTTCCTTGCAAAGAAGTGCCAGCTCCGCTGCCGGCGTGAAACCGAACTTTCCTTCGTCAAGCTTCCTGAGCAGGTCCGGGATCAGTCGGGTGACGTTGAGCATGCGCTGTACCTGCTTGGGGCTGTCCTTCTGCTCCTTTCCCATGAACTCGATAGTCTTCATTCCTCGGTATTTCTCCCCGTAGTAGTATTCCTTCGGATGCTTTCCCTCCCGTTTCACGACGTCGTATTTCATCCGGTAGGCAAATGCTTTCTCGCTGATGCGGATCTTCTCTCGCTGCAGATTGGAATCTACCATCGCGACCAGTGCCTCATCATCATTCATGGCGCGGATGATCACCGGCACCTTCCGGTATCCGAGTTTTGCGGCGGCGAATCTGCGCCTGTGTCCCGATATGATCTGGTAACAGCCCTCCGGGATCGGTCTGACGATGAGCGGGGTGAG
>CACXFM010000047.1 GCA_902766955.1 uncultured Lachnospiraceae bacterium
AAACGTCTGAAAATGGTAAACTTATTCGCTGGCGGGGTGGTCAACTAATTCAGTAGCGAGTGGTAAACTTTTTCATTGACGTTTACACGCCTCATGATACAGCAGATATCCGACAAAAATCAAAATTACTGCCAGTATCGACGACTGCACGATCTGTGACAGACTGATCTGCCATCCTGCTTTATAAGCGTAGATATTGCCAACCTCCAAGCCGACAATCACAATTCCCAGCACGACCGGAGCCCAGTTTGTTTTTCCCCACTCCCGAACGATATGTATATCCTTCACCAGCACAAAATACAGAATCACGGATGCAATGGCCCCGACCACGTAGGTAATGGTAAGGGATGCAAACGGGTTCATACCTCCCGGAACCGATTTTGCGCAGATCTGATAGATCACATTAGAGAAAATAGCCAGTGCGAGCGGCCATAATAACTGAAACATATAAATACTTCTCCATAATGCCGGACTTCCGCCGGTATTTTTTTGAGTTGCCTGCTAAGGCAGGCTCTTCCGTGCTGACCAGGCTGCTGTTCGCCTCGGATTGCATCGTCACTCTCATCTATTTTGCTCATCATACAACCGCCGGCAAAAAAGACAATTGTTCCATTATCGGCTAAAAACCTTGATCTGTAGTGACTGAAATGCTCAACAAAAACCAGCGCTGTTCATGCATGGCATTCTGAATGCAATGAACGCGCTGGTTGTAAAATACCTACATAGTGTCAATAAGAAGAATCATACTCCTGAATGAGTCAAGAATACTCCCTGAATGAGTCAGTGAGAACCGTCCCCGATACTCTTTTCTTTACGAAAAGTTCGCCACCAGCGCCGCAATTCTCGCAAGGAAGATCACAAACACCACCCACATGATCGGGGACACATCTTTGATCTTGCCCGTGAGAACCTTTACAATCACCCATGAGAGCATCGCAAACATGATGCCGGTCGCGATGGAATATGACAGAGGCATCATGACAATCGCCATGTACCCGCCGACCGTATCAGCGATATCTCCTTCAAAATTCATATTCTTTACGGCAGCCACCATCAGCATCCCGACGTAAATCAGGGCAGGCGCCGTAGCGAATGAGGGAATCGCCAGGAAAACAGGGCTGAAAACCAGCGCCAGCAGGAACCAGAAGCCTGTCGTCACGGCAGTGAGGCCGGTCCTTCCGCCTTCAGCCACGCCTGCGGAAGATTCCACGAAGGATGTGACTGTCGAAGTACCGAGGCAGGCGCCCACAGTCGTACCGATCGCGTCCGCCATCAGCACGCGGCCCGCTCTCGGAAGCTCCCCTTTTTCATCCAGCAGATTTGCCTTGGAAGCCACGCCGACGACCGTTCCGACCGTGTCAAAAAGATCCACGTACAGGAAGGATACGATAATCGCGATAAACTGGATCAGATGTGAGCCGGCCCATGCAAAATCAAACTTAAAGGCCGTATTCCGGATACCGCTGAAATCAAGACTCAGGATCTTCGCGGGGAATACACTGTAGACGCCGGCTTCGACGTCAACCACATACCAGCCCATCTTTTCGGCGAGCATTCCCAGAATCCATGTGGCGATAATGCCGATCAGCACCGCGCCCTTCACCTGATAATGAGCGAGAACGACGATGATAATAAGGCCTACAAGCGCCAGTACCATCGCGGGATCCCTGAAGCTGCCGAGGCCGACGATCGTCGCGGAGTCCGCAATGATCATGTTTGCGCCCTGCATTCCGATAAAGGCAATAAAGAGGCCGATACCGCAGGTAATGCCGAGCTTCAGATTGGCCGGAATGCCGTTGACCAGCTTTTCGCGGACCTTGAAGATGGAAAGCGCCATGAAAATGACACCTTCAACAAAGACAGCCGTGAGGCAGATCATCCAGGCGTTGGGAACCGCCGTATTGGGGTTGGCCGGATCCGCAAACTGATTCAGCTCGCCGATACAGACCGTGTATGCAAAGTATGCATTCAGCCCGAGACCTGCTGAGAGGGCGATGGGATAATTTGCCCAGAGGCCCATGATGAATGTCGCAATCGCCGATGCGACCGCAGTAGCCACAAAAACTCCGTTTGCATCCATAACCGTTCCAAGGATGTTGGGGTTCACGGCGAGAATATAAGCCATCGCCAGAAATGTAGTCGTACCCGCAATCAACTCTGTACGGACGGTCGTTCCATGCTCGCTCAAATGAAAAAATCTATCCATTTTTCACATCTCCTTTCTGCGAACAGGCCATTTTTTTGTAACTCCTCTACAAATAGAGTAACATTTTATCATTATAGTGTCAAACAAGTCTTTCGTAAGCAAAAAGGGGCAAGCCCCCTCTTTCACTTCAACACATATAAAACGACACCGCCAGATCCGCCACAAGCCCCGGCGTTTCCGGTGCATTCCCGAGCGAATGTCCCTCGTGTTCAAAGAACCGCATCGGCAGCCTGTACTTCCGCGCAAACTCTTCCGCCTTTCCTGGATCAATCACCGTATCCTCCGCCCCGTGTGCCATATAGATTTCGTTATGACCGAAACGGTCCGGATCAAAGATCTGAAAGAGATCATTTTCTTCCAGATCCCCGTAGAGCTCCCGCGTAATCCTGACCGGCTGGTGCTGATCGTCCAGACTGTGCCAGTAATACCCTTCCGTCTCCAACTGACGGAGCTTTTCCCGCTCTTCCTCATCCGGGTTTTCTTTTATGAACAGGGACGGCATATTGACGGCTGCGCTTCTGAAAAACGCCTTCCTTCCAGCGTGCTCCCTGGTGCTGATATAGAGCCCAGTCACATAGGCCCCAAAGCTCGATGCAAAATAATACACGGGCTTATCCGGGTAAAAGCTCCGGATATACTCTTCCGCTGCCGCAATGCTGTTCATGCACCCTTCAAGCCTCAGCGTCTCCCGGTAAGACTCCGCTCTTCCATGGCCCGGAAGATCGATCCCGATCATGCCCAGTCCGGCCGGCGGCAGCTTTTCAAGGAGAACCTGATACGTCGGACACTCTTTGCTGCTGGAAAAGCCATGTATGGCGATTACGATTCCTTTTACGGGATCCGGTATCTCCGCCACACAGGATACCATGTTCCCGTCCCGTTTCTTTAATACAAGTGTTTCCATTATCTTAACCCGTTTCCTGTCCGTTAATGCGATCAAACATCTCTTATCATTTTATAGTCTGGCCGGCGCTTTCACAATTGCGGAATTGAAATAAATGCCATTATAATGATAGTAACGAAACACTTATTTCCCCGGGTCCGCCGGGCATGCATCAACGAAAGGAGACTGCATTTACCATGAAAAAAGTCATCGTCTGTGCCGAAGCATCCGCTATTCACCTCAAAGACGCAGTCACTGAGTTCCTCGCAAAGGAAGGGTACGCGTTTGAGGACGCAACAAAGACCGACGGTCTCACATATATCGAAGCCGGTTCCATCGTTGGAAAAGCGGTTTCGGAAGGAAAATACGAATTCGGCATTGTCATGTGCGGCTCCGGTATGGGCGTCAATCTGGTTGCCAACAGGTATCAGGGCGTCTACTGCGGCCTCTGCGAATCGCTTCACACGGCGAAGCTCGCCAGGTCCATTACCAACTGCAACGTGCTGTCTCTGGGCGGCAATATTGTGGCACATGACCTCGCCTGCCGCATGGTAAAAGCTTTCCTCGACACGGATTTCTGTGAGGATTTCACGCCGGACGACGCAAAAGGGCTCGCCAGCATGTACAAGGAAATGGAAGAAGCGGACGCGGAAGCGCATGGCGGCAAAGCCTGACATTCCGCAGACGTGCAAAACGGGAGTTGTGAAAATACAGCCCCCGTTCTTTTTTTATCCCTTTTTATGATCTCCCAGCGTCAGCAGCACCACCGACAGCAGAATCAGAATGATTCCGGTCAGCGACTGTACAGTAATCGTTTCCCGGAAAATGAGCGCGCCGATCAGGACGCCCGTTACCGGTTCAACCGTGCTCAGCATGGAGGATTTTACGCCGCCGCATTTCATAATTCCGAGTTGGAAAAGGGAGGCTCCGATCACCATGGCCACCAGTCCCAGGCCGGCATACGGGATCCATACCTTCGGTTTCGCGGGACGAATCCTTCTTGTCTTTTTCCGGTATTTCCCGCTGCTTCATATATTTCATGTCTGAGTCCATTAGTCTTTCCGGGCAACTCCTTTATTTTTTTCAATCCGGCAGACAGAAGACGGCGGCGTCGGAAACCACAGAAAATCATAAAACTCCATATAGACAGAACAGATCAGTTCAGCCGTCTTCTCCTTATCCGCCTTCATTGAATAGTCCCCGCTCTCAAGCAGCAGGATCTCATAGTCGACTCCGTTGACCCGGCCGGTCAGTTCCGTGCGGACGGCCCCCGACCTCTCATAGAAACGGATTCTGCGCGCTCTCTGACGTCTGACCTCTTCCTCATCGGCTTCCGTGAAACTCTCGCTTTCAATGATGATAAAACCGAAATGCAGCTTTTCCGGTGTAAGCTTTTTGAGGATTTCCGTTCCGATCCCGCTGTTCCTTTTCTCTTTCACGACAGCGAAATAATCCAGAAGTGCATAGATCTGCCCGTCCCTTACCGCCTTTACGAAAAAGGCATAGCCGACAAGTTCTCCGCACATATAGGCGCCGTATGCATCATAATAGCCTTCTCTGATTCCCTTTCGGAGAATCGGGAAAGG
>CACXFM010000048.1 GCA_902766955.1 uncultured Lachnospiraceae bacterium
CGGAGTGTCCTTCGCGAACCCGCAGCCGGCGCAGCCCGCACAGCCGAGCGGAGTGTCCTTCGCGAACCCGCAGCCGGCGCAGCCCGCGAAACCGAGCGGAGTGTCCTTCTCGAACCCGCAGCCGACGGAGCCCGCGAAACCGAGCGGAGTGTCCTTCTCGAACCCGCAGCCGGCGCAGCCTGCGGAGCCGGGCGGATTTTCATTTGTCGGAACTGCCGCTCAGGATAAGAGAGAAGAAAAGCCTGTGGAGCCTGTACAGAAGATGAGGATCGAACCGGCAGTCATGCCCGCCCGAACCGAAACTGAGAAGCCGGAGACCGGCGCACCTCAAACCAGAGAGTGCGGCAATTGCCACAAAATGATTCCTGCGGATTTCAATTTCTGCCCGTACTGCGGCAATCCGGTTGAGAAAAAGTGCCCGAAATGCGGCAGGAGAGTATCCGACGAGTTCGCTTTTTGTCCCGGCTGCGGACAGAAACTGAAATGATTCTGATGTGTGACCGTGTAATGAATACAGCAAATACGGAGGGATGAGATGAATTTCGGAAAATATAGTAAGATGACACTTGCGGTATACCTGATCATATATGCCGTCTACAATATGTTGGTATTTATCGTTTTTCAAGAGAGAAACGCCATCTTTTGGACGAGTTACGTGTTCTTTATGCTCGCGTTTATTCTCCACATGGTATGCGTGTTCTACTCATTTAAAGGGCGTGATGTTAAAGCGGCGTTCTTCGGAATACCGCTGGTTTCCCTTTCCAATTATTTCGTGCTGGCTGAGCTTTTTGTCAGCTTAGTGTTCATGATCTTCAGAAAGTCCGCAGGAATGAAACTCTGTGTGGCGATCCAGGTCATACTGCTCGCCATTTATCTGATCGTTTCAATTGTATCGCTGGCTTCCAAGACTTATACATCGAATGTTACAGAGCAGATCACTGAGGATCAACGGCATATCCAGAATATAAGAGGAGAACTTGAGTCTCTCATGCAGCAGTGCCAGCATGCGGAAGCCAGGGAGATCCTGAGAAAAGCCGCAGAAGCTGCCCGCTACGCGGATCAGCGTTCCGGCAAATCCGTAGAACAGATAGACCGGCAGATTGAGAGAACCCTTGAGGGGATCGAAAACGCATATAACAACGGTGACCTTAACGAACTGGAACAGAAATGCACTGAATTGACCAATGAGCTTACGAACAGGAACAAGATCCTGAATATCAACGGATGACGGGACAACGCCGGATGTAGCCGCTCGCTCCGCGGGGCTTGACTGTAAGGGGGTTAGGGGAGATATATGGCAGAAGCAAGATTTACAACAATGACATGCAGCAAATGCGGCGGCAGTTTGTACTATGAAGAGAAAAGGAAGAACTGGCGCTGTAAATACTGCGGAACATATGTGACCGTTCCGATTAAGGATCCTGAGATCGAAGGAATCGCCAGACAAGTCCTGATCGAAGTCGCGAACGGAAACCTGGAGAAGGCACACCAGTGGCTTTCGGAATGTGAAAAAAAGGATCACACCAAAGTTGCCACAATCATTTCCAGAATGAGTATAGCGATGGAGGAATTGCGGAACGCATCAAGTGAGGCGGAAAGAGAAAAGTGCATGTCGGACCTCAAGACCTATATGCAGCAGTTCTGGACCAAATACAGAGTTCTGGGACCTGAAGAGACCCACTTGTACGAATCGTTCGGAGAGGATTCCGCAGATGCGTTCGCGGTGCTCGTTAATCTCTTTAATTTCATGAGGTTGGAAGACCACGTACAGTTCTGCCTGAACAAGCTCAATGCATATGAAGTAAGGTCGGTCGAAATGAACGGGCGTCTTCTCAAAGTGGCGCTGAGCCGTGGGGACAATGACCTTATCAAACAGATCCTCAGCAATTCCGCACACATCGATCGCAAGAGCGCTTTGAGGGTGATCCTTGAAAACGTGAACGCTGAAGGCGAGGAAGCGGCGGCTTTGAAAGCCGGATATATAAAGAGAATTGCCGATGGGAACGCTATTGAGCAGATAAATCCGCACTATTTTGCCAATTACTTTGAAAAGAGTCCTGACCCGCTCGAAGTCAAGATGGAAATGCTCGGGGCTATACAGGAAACGAGGCTCCAGCTCGACACCAAGCGTGTATACGATGCGCTCAAGGGAGACCTGAAAGATCAGGATCAGCTTATGGAATTGCTCGATGCGCTGTATAAAAAAGCAGTGATCGATTCTGACACGCAGGGAATACTGGTCGATGCGCTGACGACAAAAGGCGAGTCTGAAGAGCGGCTGTTCGCGATCCTGTCATTTATGGCTGAGAGAAATATCTTTACTTCGCTTAATTCCAAGGTCATTTTGCAGTTTTTGGCCAGAAGTGATGTTTCCGCAGAGGGAAAGTGTAAGCTTCTCCACTATTTGAACAGCTATCCTATTGATAATGCGATCCGCAATTCCGTGCTCAAAGGCTATATCTGTGAGAACACCGCTGATTCGCCGGAGGATCGCAGAAAGATCCTGGCATTTCTTCTGAAATTTGCTCCTTCCGTCTCCACGCAGGCGATGCACCAATATGTCGAGAGCTGTACGGTCGACGGAATTGGGAAGGCCGCCGTGATCAGGATGATCCTGGAGGAAGGATTCAAGCCTTCCTTTGCACGCGATCTGCTGGGTAATTACATAAAGAACTGCCCTGACGATGCACAGACACAGGACGAAGTGATCAAGGTGCTTTCGGATGCAGGCTTCCAGGTAGATCCCGCTATCCTGAATGAGTATTTATCACAAAAACAGCCGGCAGGCAGCGGCAGCGGCGCAGATGCGCCGGGCAGCAGGCAGATGCAGGAGAAGGATGTCGTTAATATTGCCGTGCAGAATGGCACAAATGTACAGGCTGACACGCTCGATAATTATCTGGCAAGTGTGCAGAACACGGAAGACTTCAACAGCGAGCTCGTAAATACGCTTAAAGCGTCTACCTATTACATTAAAGCATCGACTTTCTGTAATTACCTGCTCAGCATTCACGATCCTGCTAAGGCACAGAACTGCAGAGACTTTGTCGCAGCTATAGACGGGGATCTCAGAGAATTGCAGATCAACCTGAATTATAACGCCGAGAGTCTGGAAGTGAATCTTCTACAGGCCTATCTCCTTATGAGCAGTGAGTCGTATGACACAATGAACGCAGTAACACAGACGCTCATAAGCGCGGGGCTGAACCTGAGACAGGATATCAAAAGGGGCGGAGCCAGGATCAAATTCAGAAGATTTATTAAGGATGCGGGCAGTCAGATCACACCGAACTGTACTCGCATCTGCAGAGAGAACAGACTGTTTTCCCTGTTTTGACTTAAAAAAGAGTGAGGATATCCCGGTATGTATGAGCTTATCAGCTTGGGAAACGGAATTTACGGCGGATTTCGGGCCGCCGAGATCATAAGCATACCCACATCGGAGCTGATCGACAGCAAAATAGAAACTGCAAAAAAGAAAAATCAAACTTTCTTTCAGCAGTTTCTTACCGGTGTGCACAGGGCAGGAAGTCAGGGCGACATTTCTGTAGAGCTGATGTTCACATCCACAGCTGTGAAGGACCAGACCTACAATGCTCAGGTCCGGCTCTTTCTGATCATGCGGAAGTGGGGATATTCAGCGGAGAAAGTACAGGCCGCCCTTGACTCTTTTGAAGAGGCAATCGCTAATGACTTCGGAAACCACTTTTTTGACGTTGTCTTCTTAAAGGGGGAGCGTCTGGACGAATTTGAGAACCTGCTGCATAAGATAGATACGTCCAAAGTTGTCAATGTGACAAAACGGGAGGACGCGAACGTCACTATGATGATGCAGCCGGGATATATCTATTATACCTATGTGCCGACACCATCCGAAGAGAACGCTGTTTCTGACATTACAAACGTCCTTTCCCAGTATCCGGGCGCCGCTGTCATGATTCAGCTCATTCCTGCATCTTTCACAGAAGAGGAAAAAAGTTCCGTTGTCAGACTGAACAGTATGATGAATATCTGCATGTCACAGATGATGATGAGAATGATCCGCCCTGACCGCAAATTCCAGCAGATCATGGAGTTTTACCAGATGTATCAGAGCCAGGCGGTGGAAGAGCAGTTCCTGTTCAATTTCCTGATCTGTTCAGATGAAGCGTCCAGCACGGATATCTGCAATAAATTTGTGGACATGCTCGAAGATCCGGTCAACAAGAAAGGCACTTCTTACGAAACGAGGGAGGTGCCCTATATACCGGACTTCGGGGTTGGCTATGCGATCCTTCCTTGGGCGGCGAACGAGATCCTTATCGCTAATTACCGCAACCCGTCTATCTGGAATATTCAGACACCACCCGTAACGTTTCGCAGGTTTGCGATGATCGGAACGGTGAATGAGATGAAATCTGCCTTCTGTATACCGATCGATGACGGGCGCACTACGGGCATCAAAGTCCGCAGAATGCAGATCATCAGAGAAAAACTCAATTCTGCCATCATATCAGAGGGCAATTTCAAAGTCGGCGTGATCAAAAATTCCGCAAACACGGGTGACGAAGATAAAATGGCCCATGCGGGGATCCCGCTCAACCAGTTCACCAAGCATGCGCTGATCGTGGGTATGCCGGGTTCTGGTAAAACTAATTTTTCACTGGGGATTCTTCTGCAGTTTTGGAAGAGTTTCGGGATTCCGTTCTTCGCGATCGAACCAACCAAGACGGAATACAGAGCACTGCTTGATGTGATCCCGGAACTTCAGGTCTTCACCCCCGGCAAAAACGGTGTCTCACCGTTTATTATTAATCCGTTCATTCCGCCCACAGGTGTCACTGTGGAGAGTTATGTGCCCAGCCTTACGGATGCTTTTACTGCTGCATTCAGTATGCCGGAGCCGCTCCCGAACCTGTTTCAGGCTGCGATCAATGAGGCGTATACAATGTACGGCTGGAGAAAGAACAGCACGAAAGATGATCCCGGAGTCCAGTTCTTCGGGATGAGTGAGTTCATCCGGATCTTTCGAAATGATATCCAGCACATGGGATACAAGGGAGAATCCAAAGCGAATATCGAAGCGGCGGGCGTCGTGCGTCTCGTGTCCATGATCGAACAGAACAGCAATATCTATGACACTGTAAATACGATCCCCATCGAGGAGCTTCTCAAAAGGCCGACTGTCCTGGAACTCAACGCCATTTCCAACCAACAGCAGAAAGCGTTGGTCATGGCGCTGGTCCTGATCCTGTTCGTGTCATATACCAAGAACAATGTCGCAGGAGACGGAAAACTCAAAAATATACTGCTGATCGACGAAGCGCACGTGCTTCTCAAACCTGACAGCGGAGCTTCAGACGGACCCAGTGCAGCCAGCAGCACGGTAAGTGCCCTTGTCAACATGATCAAGGAGATCCGCGCATATGGTACAGGAATTATCATTGCGGATCAGGCACCGACTGCGGTGGGACGTGAAGTAGTAAATAACACAGACATCAAAGTCATGTTCAAGCTTACCGGCAATGATGAGAGGGACCTGATCGCAGGATCGACAAACATGGACGAATTGAGCTACGATCACCTGGCAACACTGGGAGTAGGTGAAGCGCTTCTGTTTTTTGGCAAGCTGGACACCATATTAGATATCGGTACATATAATGTCCATAAAATTGCCGAGTTCAGGGATGTGATTGAGGACAGAGAAGTAAATAAAATGGTCACTTTCTGGAAGGAATCCTCTCATCTTCCGCTTTTAGTCCCACACAGAGAATGTAGGCAGAACGTCTTCTGCAACAAACAAAAATGCACAATGTGCGATCTGAAGCAGAGGGAAGACGCAGATTTCATCGCTTCCAGGATCATGGCTGAGAAATTCTATACATTAAAAGAAAAAGAGGATCTGTTACACTATCTCGGCCCGGAACTGAAAAAAGACATCCTGGAAACTGCCAAAGAGTTCCCTGAGATCGTAGTAACAAAACGTTTTATTAACTGTGTTAAGATTAAGTTCCTCAGAAAAGCTATTCTGAAAAACAGTTTCGGTATTACACACAGCAAATATGATCGGATCGTGAGCAATTATAACTTCCTTCTCTACTAAACTCTGATGCTGCTGAAACAACATGATTAAATGAGGGCAACAAGATGGATGATGATTTCAACGAAAGCACTGACGGAGTTGATACTGATTTCGGGTCAGGTGATGATCTCGGCGGATCGGAGGATTTTACGATAGACATTCCTGAAGATATTCCGTCCGACATTCCCGATGATATTCCGGAAGATATCCCGTCCGACATACCTGAGGATTTCCTATCTGACATTCCCGAGGATATCCCAGAAGACATTCCGGAGGATATTCCTGAGGACATTCCGGAAGACATCCCGTCCGATACCTTGAGCCAGGGGATCGTTGATTCTCCGGTCACTGATGATGGAATAGTGGATCCTGTCGCTATAGAGGGCTACCAGCAGGCGGAAGAGGTCGGCGAGGAGATTGATAATGCCGCTGTGCCGGAGAGCACGCAGGAAGTGACAGAAGAGCAGAGTGACAGGCCTGCCCTCGATGCAATGTCGCAATATATGGCAGATCATAATTACGGAGCAGAGGACGCTGCGGAATACATGAATGATCCTGAGTGGCAGGCTCTCAACAGAGACCTTCAGGCTGAAGACGGCATTGAGCGCAGCCCTGAGCAGGACATGCAGGAATACATGAGTGCGCACGACTACGGCATCGGAGATACACCGGAGTTCCACCAGGATCCCGAATGGCAGGAGATCAACAACCGTATTCTGGAATCCCAAGGAGCAGAACCGGTTAATTATGATGAAATGATACCGCCTGACACGGAAGCTTCATCTATGGAAGAGATTCCGGATGATGTGGGATCAACAGTAGAGGAAGCACCGGAAACAGAGCCGGAAGAAATGCCGGAGGGAGTCGAAATCCCAGTGCAGGAAAACCCTGAAGCAGTGCCGGAAACAGAGCCGGAAGAGATGCCAGAGGATGTCGATGTCCCGGTACAGGAAAATCCTGAAGCAGAGCCGGAAACAGAGCCGGAAGCGATGCCGGAGGGAGTCGAAGTGCCGGTGCAGGAAAATCCTGAAGCAGAGCCGGAAGTGATGCCGGAGGGAGTCGAAGTGCCGGTGCAGGAAAATCCTGAAGCAGAGCCGGAAGCGATGCCGGAGAATGTCGAAGTGCCGGTGCAGGAAAATCCTGAAGTGGCGCCGGAAGCTATGCCGGAGAATGTCGAAGTCCCGGTACAGGAAAATCCTGAAGCAGAGCCGGAAGCAGAGCTGGAAGTGATGCCGGAGGATGTCGAAGTCCCGGTACAGGAAAATCCTGAAGCAGAGCCGGAATCGATGCCGGAGAATGTCGAAGTCCCAGTACAGGAAAATCCGGAAGCAGTGCCGGAAGCAGATCTGGAAGCTATGCCGGAGGGAGTCGAAGTGCCGGTGCAGGAAAATCCTGAAGCAGTGCCGGAAGCAGAGCCGGAAGCTATGCCGGAGGGAGTCGAAGTGCCGGTGCAGGAAAATCCTGAAGCGGCACCGGAAACAGAGCCGGAAGTGATGCCGGAGGATGTCGAAGAGCCGGTAGAGAAAACGCCGGAAGAGTTATCGCCACAGGAGAACCCGGAGGAGGTCGCACCTCCTGAGGCTGTGGAAGAAGTGAGTGAAAGTCCTGCGATGGATGCGATGGTGCAGTACATGCAGGAACACAACTATGGTATCGAAGACGCTGAAACATATCGTCAGGATCCGGAGTGGCAGCGTATTAATAATGAGTGCCTGGTAGAAGCCGGCTTAGATCCCGTTGATTATGGCGGAAATCCGGAGCAGACGGAAGGCGCAGTGGAAGTCATCGACGGCGTTTCGCAGGAGCTTGAGGTGGGCGACTTCGAAACAATGGTGATGATGGAGGATCCCGATTTCTATACAACAGGCGAGTTCCTCGAGCAGGGAATCAATCAGTATGGCTTCACCGGCACATGCGGAGAGACGACGCAGGCCAATTCCCTCAACAAGCTGTTCGAGACAAACAGGTTCACAGAGGATAAAGTCCTGGACGTCGCTGTGAGCAACGGACTATGCGAAATATCGCAAGACCCTGATGCTTCCGGAGGCACAACAACAGAACAGTTTTGCGAATTGTACGAGAAGATGGACGAAGAACTCGGCGGCGGAAAGATCGAGGTGGAGTGCTATGATTTTGATAACGCACTCTCAGCGGAAGAGGTGGCTCAGCAGCTGGAAAGCGGAAAGATCGTAAATGTCGCAGTTGATGCGAGACGTCTCTGGGATATGCCGCAGGATTATGTAGATGAGATGGGCAACCCTGTTAATCAGGTTTACTCCGATCATTGGATCGAAGTGTCCGGTGTGAACAGAGACGGGAATGGGAACATAGTATCTTTTGATATTGTGGACAGCGGAGGCGGTGAGACAAACGTATCTTTGGATAAGTATGAGGAGATATGCTTCGGAAGCGGACACCACACTGTTCTGGATCCGACTGTGGTCGTTGTCTCCAAAAAGGACCCGTCAGCTGTGAGCGCGTGATAACAATACATTATGAGAGGATGAAACGGCGTGAGTATACCGAATACAGATACTCACGCCGCCGAGAATATTCCTTGCAATGGAGGACAGAATGACTTCAATCATCGAGATTAACAGAAAAGCCGGGAGTTTTTCCCTGGGAGGCGCTAAGACACCGCACAGTGTTTCGTGGCCGGTCCTTCGCAAGAAGGGCAGCAGACTGGTGATCGCGTATTACACAACGGCTTACAATAAAGAGAAGCTGGATTCCGGTTTGATGCCCAGACCGATGGAGTGGATGGAACTGGATATAAGGGATGGAAATCTGATCGGAAGATATGACTGCAGAGCAGAGGATTTCTCCAAACAGCCTTTTGACAAGATGTACGATATTTCTAAGAAGAGCGGAGTCAGAATCGATGCGGCCGCAGTGGAATCGCTCTACAAAATGTTTGATTCCGTCCGAAAAGCATACATTGAGAATAAGATGCTGGATCTGTTAATGTACAGGAAGTATCTGAATACAGTGTGTGCGGTCATCCCGGAATCCTATCGGGGATTTTTAAAGGAGCTCAGTGTTTAACTTGGTTCACAAGGCGGGCTTTGAACTGCGGATCGCTTCAAAATAGAGATCGAAAGATGAGGATACTATGACACAGGAAGAATATAATGCCGAGATGGCCGAACGGCAGCGGCTGATCGATGAGATCAACAACCTGATCGCTCAGATAAATTATGAAAGCGCAAGGCAGGCGGAACTGCAGGCGGAACTGGATACGCTTGTGTATAACATGGGGGTCCTTGCAAGCAATATTGCTGCTGCAGGAAACGCCGCTGCAGCAAGGCTGAAGCAGGGAGTCAGCTATACGGGCAGCGTGGATGAAGAGACCACCGATCTGTACTATGTGATCGACACTGTCTCCACATCCTATTTTCTGTTCAAAGAGATGTCTACCGCCTCCAAAAACGTATCAGAGGCGACTGACGAATACCACACAAAGTTCCGGGAATACAACAGCCTGCGACGCATTGTTCTGGGCTATGTGATCGGACTTGACCAGAGTTTTGCTTCCAGGGAGAACATGCGCAAAGTAGTGGAAAAGATCTACTTGCAGAACACGGACTACTGGCTTGCTTATGCGGCAGCTGCAGTAATGCTGTGGGCCAGCAACGAGCAGGAAGCGGCCAAAAGAGCGGTGAGCAAAGCGGTATTTATGGACTATAACGCCGCGTCGGTCTTCTTTTTGCTCATCAACCTTCGGTTTACGCGGACGGAGACAGCTAAGAAATGGTATCTGAATTATCTCGACCGCGTCGATATGGACCATCTGGGACCGGAGTGGGAACAGCTTTTAGAGGCATATCTGTCAGGCGTTTTCGGAGTTGATCCGACTTTTTCCCAGATGGTGGAGAACTATTTTGCCGGCATGTTTGCCCAGCTCGAGAGCACCCATCCGACTTACGGAAAGGAGATCGCAGAAAAAACTGCTTCGTTTGCGGATCATTACCTTCATATTACAAACAACGAGTTCGAAAATCTCAGAAGATATTGTCCCGAATATAAAGAGATGAAATACCTGCTCAGTACGGCTGAGAAAAACGCTGTACTGACAGAAGAATTCCGCGGCTTCTGGGAGGAGGGCGAAACGCCGGAGGAGACTCTTTTCGAGAGAGTGGAGAACATTCTCTATGAGCTCATAAAGACTCCCGGCGAAAAAGAAGATAAGGTACTTAAGGAAATCGACTTCAACAAGAAGATCCTGCAGGCAAAAGGCGATGTCAGTGAGGCCCAGAAAGCTTTTAACTACGAACACGCCGAGCAGGAGACAACGACTCTTGCGGATCTTCTGTTCAGCTGGGGATTTGCGGACGGAAATAAGAATGTGGATGTCCGGGTCCGGCAGTTTTCTCTCAGGTATCTGAAAAAGTTTATTGCCAGGGGATTCAGGAAATTTGCCGAGGACTACAGGGTTCAGGAAAAAGAGTCCTATGTGATCGATATAGACGGCTGGAGTGAAGCATGCGATGAAAACTCCTATGACAGATCCGCGAAGAACCTTACCAGGCATCATACCAGAAATCGCATCAAGGATCTGTTCGTCGATAAATATGTGATGATCTTCGCTGCAATGCTTGTTGCATCTGTCACAGCGCTCGCGCTCTGTGCTTTCAATTTTAACAAGGTCGTTCTTACAGCAGGAATACTGCTGGGCGTTGCAGGCGGATTTCTCCTTTGGAGAAGGATCGTGGATTTAAATGAATTATTAAATGCAAAGCTGGAAAAGTCTCGCCAAACGCTAAAGCAATGCATTGAGGAGATCGGACAGTGGAGAGACCTGTACAAAAAGGCAGACGGACAGAATGAAGATCTTGTCACTCTGTTTGAGAACATCGATGTCCTGTAAACGGTCATTCTTCGAAATTGATTGGAGGAATTAACAATGGCTTATAACAGTGTAGACGCAGCTAACCAACTGAACCAGATTACCGGAACTGTCGAGAATACAATCAGCAGCCAGGTTAAAAAAGTAGAAACAACCACTGACGATATCAGAAAAACGAATCAGAAGATCAAAGAAATGATCCTCAAGTTCTATGAGAGCATGAAAGCAGGCGAGGAGAAGCAGCTCGCCCATGAGAACAGCATCCGTGTGGAACAGGAACTGAAAGAACAGTTCGGCAACTATGAAACGATCCGTAAAACGGTGATGGGAGTTGTCAGAGACTTTGACATCAATCTTGTCCGAAACAGTACGATCCAGGAAATGAGTGAAGAACTGTGGATCACCAGTTCGAGATACTGGCTGGCATACGCTCTTCTTGCTATTACCGCTTGGGTCAATGATTATAAAGAGGTTGCAGACAGCGCGCTGAAAGAATGTGTCCGCAGAAATCCGCAGAAAGCAGCCCTTTTCTTCTGTCTCATGAACCTTCGCTTCGGGAGAAATGACACGGCAAGGAGATGGTTCAAGGAGTACCTCAAAGTTCTGGACCCCGAGTCTATGAGCCAGCTGGATTCTATTTTGCTTCAAGCTTATCTCAGCGGCCTGTTCGGAACAGATCGTGAGCTGGAAGCGCAGGCAAACAGTGTTGTCCAGAAGTGGATCCGCGTCCTTAACGGAAATGAGCAGACTCAGGATAGGCTGGTCACCATGTATTATAATTATATCGTGAATATGGCCCCGGCAGCTGACTGCGATTACAGGGCTCTTCAGGATTATTCGGGGTGCTACCCGCAGATCCGCGCGTCTTACCAGAACGTTTCCAAATATGGGACACTGGTCAAAAACGTTGAGGGAACGAATGTCGAACTGGAAGAGCAGACGGATGAGAATTACAAAGCCAGAGTTGATAAGGTCCTCAATGACCTGATCTCCACTTTCGATGAAGAAGAGCAGAAGCTGATCGACGAGAAAAAGTATTATGAAACGATCATGCTCCACAACGGCAATGTGGAAGCGGCAAAGGTTGATTATGAGGAGCAGCAGAGAGTCAACGCCAATTTCAATATCGGGGCGCAGTTGATCAGATGGGCCGTGTACAGCAGTTCGGATGAGGTCAACGTCCATGTCAGGAAATTTGCCCTGCAGAATACGAAGGAGTGGTACCTGAAAGCTGTCGACAGATGGAACAAGGAACTTCAGGAGAACATGCCACAGGATTACCCTCTTTCCATCGATGTCTGGACAGGTATATCCAACGGAAGGGACGGCGAAGCGCTCGAAACGGATATGCGTAATTATTATTCGCAGAACAAGATGAGCCTCTGCTATTTCAATACGCCTAATATTGCGGCTCTCATTGTTGCAATTGTTGCTATAGCGCTTGCTTTTGTGTCATTGTATTCGCTCATTGCAGCGGCGGGCTGCATTGCTTTTTTAGTTTTCCGGATCATCAAGGCAAATTCCGACTTCCCTAAGAGAGTCGACGCATCCGTTAATATCCTTATGACATGTATGGTTCAGCTCAAGGATTTCAGGGACTATTTTGACGCGGAGATCGAGACCAGGGACCGCCTGATCAATGATCTGAACATGCTGTAAGTTACTTTGTCAAAAAACAGATTGGAGGTAGTGATGGGCACAGATATGAATGAAGAGATGGATTTCGATAAAATGTTTGGCGATATGTTCAGGCAGGGAGCCAACCAGGCTCAGCAGCAGAGCGGGGGCGGGAAAGGCTATGATGTCTCCGATGAGCGCCTGAGAGAAATGAACAAAAGATTACCGGCATGGAATCTCGAACCCCCTTTCAGCGCCCTTAAGTAAAAATGCGCTTTCTGAAATGGTTATTCGGACTGCTCTCCCGTATACTCCGGTTATTTACGAAGAAGAAAGAGGAAAAGAGAGAGATCTCATTCGATGAGTGGATCGATCTCTTGAGGGAGACCAGTCTGGAAGGGTTCGAAGGCGAGGCGTATCGCAGACTGAAGGAAGGGTTTCCGAGTGGTGCGAGGAAGATCTCTGAGGCCGACGGAAATCGTCTCCTTGCGAAGGAGATGTCCGGATATGCGTCCATCAGGCTGTCCGGAATACTGGACCGGTTTCAGTACGATGTGAGGGAATGCCTGACTCAGAATGACGAGACACGGCTTGAAAGGGCGTTTCGCGTTTTGAAGCGCGATCTGGGCGAGCTGCTGTTTTTTGGAAAGCTCGAAGGCTTTCCGGCAGATCTTGCCGCTAAGCTTTCGGAAAATATTGAAGAGGCAGTTTCAGAATGGCAGGCGCAATACGGTGCTATGCTCAGAATGAACTTTGAGACGACCCCGGCGGGAACCTTGGGAGAGGAACTGCTGTGGCTTTTTGAGACCAACCCGCCCGTTGATATGTTGAGACTATAGAAGAGAGATTAGATAATTATGCCTAATGCTGCAGCTGTCAAGCAGGAATTGTCAAACTATATTTTCGCGCGCACCCCTTTAGTGATCATCAATACAAATGAGAGAGAACGCGTCGAACGTATGCTCAGAGAGATCTCGTCGGAGACGATGAGCGAGATATGGTATTATACGGACGCCCGGCAGATCCGGATCTTCGGAAAGAGCGGGGCGGATAAGGCGTCGGCGGATGCTAAAGGGGACCCTCTTGCCTTCTTTCTTGGCAAAGTAAAAAAAAGCAGGAATGTGACCGCCGTGCTGGGGGATGTGAGAAGGATCTCGGAGGAGAATCTCTACGCGCACCAGCTGATGAATCTGCTGTATACGGCGAGAGAGACGGGGGGCACGATCGTGCTGGTGACCGGGGATCCTGTATGGGCGAGAATCGCTATGTTCGGCATGATGATCACGTTAGATCTTCCGGATACAGAAGAGAGGATCGCCCAGATTGAGAAGTTCATCAGCTCATACCGGGGACGCTTTGAGATCGGATGGGAAACAAATGACATAGCAAGGGCAGCAGCGGTCCTCAGAGGTTTTTCCGAAGTACAGATCGACAATCTCTTATCTACCGAGATCGCCGCGATCAAAGCTCTGAGAGCGGACAGGATCCCGAAACTCGGAGAGAAGAAGCAGAAATTATACGGCGTCCTGGGCTCTGTCCAGTATATTAAGCCCTCTGAGGGAATCGAAACGGCAGGAATGGATAACCTCAAGGAGTGGCTGGAAGACAGGAAGAATGTATTTTTTGCACCCGAAGAGCTCCTGAAGGAATATGACCTGAAGGCACCCAAAGGGATCCTTCTCGTCGGTGTGCCGGGATGCGGGAAATCGCTTACAGCCAAGCTGGTCGCAGATAAATGGGGACTTCCGCTGTTCCGGTTTGATATTGGTTCTGTCTATGATAAATGGGTGGGAGAAAGCGAAAAAAAGATGCGCGAAGCGCTTCAGTTCATCGATAATGTCTCCCCCTGTATCCTGTGGATCGACGAGATCGAGAAAGTCCTTGCGACAACAGACAGCGGAAATGAGACAGGCAAGAGGGTGCTCGGCGAGTTTTTGTTCTGGATCCAGGAATCCGATTCCAAGGTATTCATGGTCGCCACAGCCAACAATGTTGAACTGCTCCCCTATGAACTGTACAGAAAAGGGCGCTTTTCGGAGGTGTTCTTTGCAGATCTCCCCGGTGAAAATGAACGCGCGGCAGCTTTTCGGCAGTATATAAAAAGATCACTCCACCAGACACCTGATGAAGAGCTGGTACAAAAGCTGGTAGAGCTTTCGAAGGGGTTTTCCTATGCGGATATAGAGACTGCTGTCAAAAATGTGGCACAGGATTTACTAAATGAAATCAGCAAATACGGAGCGGTGAGAGACCTCGGATCAGTACAGGAGAGGCTGATCGAGTGCACCGGCGACATTATTCCCATTTCTACGATCAATCCCGATATGGTTGATAAGATCCGGGAGTGGGGAAAGCAAAGAGCGAGAAATGTATCATCAGCGGAGGAAGATTAAATGTCTAATTATGATCTTCAGGCAGAAGTCAGCAGGCTCCGGTCGGAGCTGGCAGAGATCCAGAGAGAGAACGCAAGACTTACCGGCGAGATCAATCGGGGCGTAGCACAGATCAATGATTCCAATCGGAGATTGGACAACCTGATGGATCAGTCTGTCAGCACTCTCAATAAAAGTGCTGATAATTTGAGAATTGCAAATTCCTATGGCGACCAGGCTGTCCAAATTCAGGAAGAGATAGAAAGGCTGTATCCGCTTTTCAAGAACATGGAGGAAGCCAACAAGAATATTCGGGAACTGAAAAACAAGATCTATTATGATTTTGCTACTTACCGGATCGTTCGCAAGATCATGCAGGGCTTCATGGACAACCTTGATTTGTCAATAGTCAATGATGAGCTGATCTACAAAGCTGTTGAGAAGAATCACCTGCAGGCTTCCGACTACTGGCTGACCAGTGCTATGCTTGCGATCATGGCGTGGAAGAACAACCAGAAAGAGATGGCGGACAGAGCTGTCATGGAGGCCTATGATCTGGACAAAAAGAATACGATCATGTTCTTTATGATCTTTAACCTCCGGATGGGACGGGATGAGACAGCGCTGCACTGGTTTATGGAATATGAAAAATGTGAGATGACGGGAGAAGACAACGAGAATTTCCTTATGATGTTCTCGCTGATCTCGAAAACGGTCATGGAAAATGTCACTCCGGAAGTCAATGCCAGGATCACCGCGTTTGTCAACAGGATCATTCAGGAAAGCAGGGAGTCAGCCGGCTATTCAGAGGATGTGCTGGCAAACAAAATCGCAGCCAGGCTCCTGACAATGCGGCAGAGCGGTAAGTATAATGCCCCCAATCTTGCGAGCAGTATGAAGGGCTATAAAGATTATACAGAGACCCTCGATATGGCGGCCAACAATTCCAATATACTTGCAAAGATCGCTTCGATCATCAATGTCTCTGCTTCTGAGCGCAATGTGTTCCTGAAAGAATATATGGATCATCTGCTTGCAAGGCCAAACGATACGGAAAAAGGCACATATGAGCAGATTGAACGAAATGAGGCAGTGATCCGAAATCGCGGTGAAATGGCTGCCGCGGAAGAAGAGTTCAGGCTGAGCAGGGAAGAAGCTGCATCGCAGATCAACCTGGTCTCCAATATGGTCAACTGGATCGGAGACGAAGCAAACGAATCTATAAACGGCCAGATGCGTCTGAATATGTTCTCGCTGATCTCAGATTGTGAACAGAAGGGAACGCAGCGATATGCGGAAAACTACAGGGCGAGATATAAGGAAGTCTGGCTGATCTCGATCGACGAGTATTCCAGCACCTGTAATTTTCAGGATGAAGAGACAGAGAATAGAAAAATTGAGATTTACTATAATAACTGGCTTGAAGAGCAGCTCAGCAAGATCAGCGACAAGGCCTCCTATGTGATGTTTGCTTTGGCAGTAGCAGTCCTGGGCGGCGGGATCTATTTAAAAGCATATGTTCCTGCAGTCATTGGAGGGCTGCTCTGTGCGGCGTTCGGCGGACTCATGATCTATATAAATAAAAAGAAGAGAGAGAACCTGAAAGCCGAGGCAGGGAAAAGGACGGAAAACACGAAACGAAAGCTGGATATTCTGTTCAAAGAATTCGATTTCCTGCGGCAAAAATATCGGGAATTCGACGCAGTACAGAATGAGATTGATGACATGTTTACGAAGATATGACTCGGTGTAGATGGCTCCTGCCTCTACAGGCGGCGGTGTGAATGCGACTAATGATGTTAGTGTCGGTAGTGTCAAGTGACCTATGAAAAACCAGAGCCAAAGAAAAAGGCTCTAACGAACCTTGAAAATCTGTAGATATTGAAAGCGAAA
>CACXFM010000049.1 GCA_902766955.1 uncultured Lachnospiraceae bacterium
AGGGAGCCGGCAACCTGGCCACGGAAGAATTTGCGCCCTGGCTCAACAGCCATTTCGGAACCGCCTACCGCACGGATCTCATCAGCGAGCTGGCCGACCGGAGAATCCGGCCCCTGCGCCCGCAGTACGTATGGGGCCCCGGCCCGGAATACGAGCTGACCTCCGCCTACCGCACGACGCCGACTTATGCCCTCTGCTGGCACAGAGAGCACGGGCTGCCGCTGCCCCTTCTGGAACAGATGCTGAAGAAAATGCCGGACGACAAGCGGGATTCGTTTGACGCGGACTTCGCGCAGCGCTTCCTGGAGGCCTTTCTTGCGGAAGCGGACCGGCGGGCAGACGCTTCGGCTGACGCGCCCGGCAGGATCGGAGGAATAAAATGAAAGTATCCGTCATCATCCCGGTTTATCAGGTGGAGAGCTATATCGGCGCCTGCCTGGACAGCGTCCGGAAGCAGACGCTCGGCGATCTGGAAATCATCTGCATCCATGACGCGGGGACGGACGGATCCGCAGACATCATCCGGCAGGCCGCCCGCGCCGACGGCAGGATCCGTCTCCTTGAGAATGAACAGAATATGGGGCTCGCAGCCACGCGGAACAGGGGCTTAAAAGAAGCCCGCGGCACTTATGTCTATTTTCTGGATTCCGATGATCTGATCCGGGAGAACGCGCTATCCGACCTTTCGGAAATGGCAGAGTCCGAGGCTCTCGACGCTGTGGTTTTCGCCGCGGATTTCCTCTTTGAGAGCGGAGCGCTTAAGGAGCGGTTCCAAAGCAATCCCTCCGTCTTCAGAGGTAGCTACCCGGACGTTCTCAACGGGCGCGCCCTCTATAAGAAATGGATGGAGCACTGGGACTGGATGCCCTCGCAGCCCCGCTGGTTTTACCGGCGGTCATTTCTTGAGCGGAACGGGATCCGTTTCCAGGAGGGCAGACTCCACGAGGACGAGACTTTCGCCTTCGATGTCCTCATGCGGGCGGAGCGGGTGCGGGTCATTGACAGGCCCTATTTCATCCGCCGCTTCCGCCCCGGGTCCATCATGACGGGCCGGATGACTCTGAAAAACGTGGAGGACTGCGTCTGGATCCTGCGGCATCTCGCGTCCCGCGAAGACGAATTCCGGGATGATCCGGACCTCGTCCGGGCCGTCGATTTCTACCGCACGAAGATCACGGCGGGCACCCTGGGCAAATTCACCGCGGTGACAGGCACCGAACCTGCCAAGGCGCGCAGCCTCTTTCATTTGAAGGAAGAAGAGCTGCCGCTCTCGGTCCTGATCCCGGTCTACAACGCCGCCCCGTATCTGAGAGCATGTCTTTTAAGCGTGCTCTCCCAGGACTTTACGGATTACGAGATCATCTGCGTCGACGACGGATCCGCCGACGGATCCGGGCAGATTCTCGCGGACTTCGAGCGCATGGATCCCCGGATCCGTGTCCTCACTCACCCGCGGAACAAAGGGCAGTCGGCGGCCAGAAACCTGGCCCTCTCGGAGGCCCGCGGCCGCTACGTCTATATGCTGGACGCGGATGACCTGATCGTGCAGGGCGCGCTCGGCCGCCTTCTCAGTCTGTGCCTCCGGGAGGAGCCCGACGTGCTGGGCTTTGAGAACCGACAGTTTTCGGATGACCCCGCCTTTGCCCGTGATGCGGAAGCGCCGCTCTTCACCTACCGGGGCGCAGAGGGGACTTACAGCGGCAGGGATGCCTTTATTCTCTGTGCGGGCGGGGACATGCTCTCCCCCAGCGTTCCGACTTTCCTGCTGCGGCGGGCCTATATAGAAGAGACGGGACTGCGCTTTACGGAAGGCATTCTCCACGAAGACATCGGGTTTATCTTTGAAATGCTGACCCGGGCCCGCAGGGTCACCCTGCTGCACGAAGCGTGTTTTCTCCGGAGGTTCAGACCCGGGTCAACCGTGACCTCGGGCTTCTCCGTCCGGAATGCGGAAGGATATTTAAAGAGCTGGCAGAAAGTCCGGGAATTGAGACCGCTTCTCCGGGAACTATACGGGGACGACCCCGTCTTTCAGGCGGCCCTGCGCAAGTGGTCCCGGGATGTGCTCGGCAGAATCAGAACCCTCTACGGCACGGCCGAAGAAGAGCTCTACCGGCAGAACGGCGGAACGGTCGACGAAGCGACCGCGCTCTTGTTTGACATGCTGCGGGAGACCACCACCGGGCGCGCCCGCGCGGCGGATATCCTGGGCACGGATTTCTGCGGAAAGCTGGAGGAAGCGGGAGCCGTCTACATCTGCGGCACAGGCCAGTACGCCTGCCGCCTGACCGACGCGCTCTCCGCACTGGACGTGGAAATCAGGGGCGTCATCGCCCTTGAGGAGGACCTGCGCGGCCGCCGCACATTCCGCGGCTTCCGCCTGTTTCTCCCCGAAGCGGTGCCGGACCGCTCGCTGCCCTGCGTCATCGCACTCTCGCATTACAATGAGGACCGGTACAGAGAAGCACTCACGCGGTGCGGGTTTGAAACCATTCTCTCTGTCCCGCAATTTCTTCCGGCCGGTTTCTGATCAAGAACAGACAAGGAGAGCAGATTTCATGCAGTATACAAGTCTCAGCAGTATCGCGGCCGCATTTGACGACCCTGCCGTCAGCGTCATCAGTTTCGACATCTTTGACACACTGCTTGTGCGGCCGGCCGGCAGTGAAGACGTGCGCTTCGGCCTCCTGGACCGGCGCTTCGGCGAGCTGTCCGCGTCACACACAAACTTCGCCGGGATCAGAAAACTCGCGGAGGAACAGCTCCGGCGGCAGATCATCCGCGGGGAGCTGTCAAAAGAAGACGTCACCCTGGACGAGATCTACGACGTCATACGCTCGGACTTTCTCATTGCTCCGGATCTGGCCGCCGCCATGAAGGAGGAAGAGTTCCTCATGGAGCGGCGTCTCTGCCGCCCCCGCGCATCCGGCGCGGAATTATACCGGCGCGCGCTGCTCACCGGAAAGAAAGTCATCCTGATCTCCGACATGTACCTGACGGCAGACCGGATCCGCATCCTTCTTGACGACGCGGGATACCGGAATGATGCCGGCCTCTTTGTCTCCTCGGAGACGGGGACCCGCAAGATCAGCGGCCGTCTCTACCTCGATGCGGCCGCCGCCATGGCTGTCAGACCGGAGCAGATCCTGCATATCGGCGACAATGAGGAAAGTGATGTGCGGGCGGCCCGGAAGGCCGGCCTCCGCGCGATCCTCCTGCCGGGAACCATGGATGCCTTCCGGTCGCACGGGTGCGCCCTCCAGGTGCGCAAACTCTGCCGCGACCTCACGGACTGGGAGAAGGCGGAGCGGGAGCCCGGCATCTCCGTCATGCGCCAGATGGCCGCCAATCTGTACTTCGACGACCCCTTCCGGCCCTTCGACCCGCAGTCCGATTATAACGCGGACCCGTATTTCGCGGGTTACGCGGCCCTGGGTCCGGAGCTCTTCGCCCTGACTCTCTGGATCGCCGGCAATCTGGAGCGCGACCGCGCACAGAACATCCTCTTTCTGTCGAGAGACGGCTTTCTCCCCATGCGGGCATATGAACTGCTGGGTAAGTACAGCGGAAGGCAGCTGCCTCCCGCCGGATACCTGCATGTCTCGAGGCTGGCCATGCTCCCCGTCATGATCCGGGAGAAGGCGGACCTCTTTGACCTGCCGGTCGACCTGTCTTTCCAGACTCCCCGGAAAATGCTCCGGCTTCTTTCCTTCTGCCTGCGGGACGACGCCTGGTCCGTCCTCGCCGGGAGTGACTGGGGCGGCGGCGCATATCCCCCGGACCAGCCCTTTACGAAGGATTCATTCTGTCACTTCATTAAGTGTCTGGCAGGGAGCGCCTATGACGGGGAAAAACACAAAAGCGCCGTCAAACGGATCACGGATTATCTTCTGCATAATGCGGAGGCCCCCTTATGCGACGGCGCCGCCCTCTTTGACATGGGCTACAGCGGACGGATCGCGGGAGCTGTCAAGGAGGCATCGGGAAAAGACTGCCGCGTGTATTTCTTTCACGGCGACGGAAGCGGCCAGTTCCGCTCGGAAGCGGCCCACAACCTGCAGATCCGGGCCTTCTTTGACTTCAATCCGTACATGGAAGCGACAATGCGGGAATATGCCTATCTGGAGCCGGCGGCCTCCTGCATCGGGTATGCGGAGGATCTCTCGCCCGTCTTTGACGAAGGTCCCGCCCCGCACTACGCGGATACGGCTGAAAAGCTGCAGGCAGGCGCCCTCGATTTTGTCCGGGACTATCTGCGCGATTTCGGAGATCCGGGCGGGGAGACCTTCTTCCGCTATCACAGCGCCGCCATGCCTTTCGAGGCCTTCCTGCGCTTCCCTTCGGAGAGTGACCGGAAAATGTATGAAAACGTATTGATCGACGATGAACTGTGGGGAGGCCGGAGGGACATCAGCCTCAGAAGCCTTCTGGAGGCCCGGCTGCGAAAACTCCCCGACTATGCAAAGGAGCGGGATTAAGAGCATGACAGAAACGACACGGATTCCCCGGAACAATATCCTCCGGGAATCTCTCCTCAACTGGTACGAATTCCGGAAGGACGCGGATCTCGCGGAGATCGGGGACGGCGGGTCCGGTCTGACGGACCTCTTCCGCAGAACCTGCAGATCCGTCACCCTGCTTGAGCCCGGCGAAGAAGAAGCACAAGCCGCCTCCCGGAAATACGACTATGTCGTCGTCCCGGATCAGCTCGAATATGAGCCGGATCCGGCCGCGGCGGTCCGGAAGTGGCTGTCCCTCCTGCGACCGGAAGGCATCCTGCTCATCTGCGCCGACAACCGCTTCGGTCTCAAGTACTTCTGCGGCGCCGCCGAGAAGCACACGGGGCTGCCTTTTTGCGGCGTCAACGGATACTTCGGCGGGATCACGCTCCCGGAAGAGGAGCAGCTCCCTGAGGCGGACGGCCGCTCCTTCTCCCGCAGGGAGATCGAAGCGGTCCTGCGCGCAGCGGGCGCCGGAAACAGCCGCTTCTACTACCCCGTGCCGGACCGGCGGATGCCCCAGATGATTTTCACGGATGCCTATACCGACGGCACAAACATTTCCGAACGGCTGATCGATTACAACTATGAAGACCGCTCCATGACCGGAATCGAACACAGGATCCTGCCCGAGGCGGCGGAAGGCGGCGCCCTCCCCTTCCTCGCCAATGATTTCCTCATCGAAATCACCCGCGGCGGCGTCCTCTCCGACATCGACTACGCGCTCGTCACGACAGACCGCGGAGAAAACGGCATGGCCGTGACGATCCGCTCCGGCGGCAGTGTGATCAAGCGTCCGCTCCGCAAAAAAGGCGAAGACGCGGTCCGGAACCTGGCCGCGCTGACGGAGGAGCTGCGCTCCCGCGGCGTTCCCGCAGCGGAATGCACCGCGGAGGAGGACGGGCAAGGTCTGTTCCTCAAAATGCCCCGGATCCGCGGGGAGAGCCTGACAAAAATCCTCGACCGGCTGGTCAGAGAGGACCCGGCGCATTTCCTCCGCATCTTCGACCGGATTTACGGCTATATCAGGCAGTCCTCTTCCCCGCTTCCCGGAGGCGGCTGCCGCGTCTTCACCGATCTAGCGCCCTGCAACTGCTTCTGGCTCGGAACGGATGAAGACGGCACGGACAGGCTTCTCTTCTACGACCAGGAGTTCGTGACGGACGACGGGTCGCCGGAATTTGCCATGTTCCGGACCATCAAGTACTACTTTGCCTCTTCACCGGCCGCCAGGTCGCGCATGTCCGCGGAAGAGCTGTTTGACAGATACGGGATATCGAAGGAAGATCTCCCCCGCTTCGAAGAGAAGGAAGCAGTCTTTATAAGCAGCATCCGGCACACCGGGGACTTTGGCTGGCTGTATGAGGCGGCCCGGCCCCACTATGCATCCATGCTCGCCAACATGAAGAAGCTTCGGAAAGAGCCGGCCAAACCCTACCGCACCGGCTATGTGCCGGGCGTCTTCGACCTCTTTCACACCGGGCATCTCCGGCTGATCGAGCGCTGCAAGGAGCGGTGCGATTATCTGATCGTGGGCGTTCTCACGGATGAACTGGCAGAGTATTATAAAGGCAGAAAGCCGGTCATCTCCTGTGAGAACAGAATGGCGGTCATCCGGGGACTGAGGGCGGTCGACCGCGTCATCCCCGTCGGCTTTGATATCACGGACAAGCTCCGCGCATGGGACGCGCTTCATTACGACTGCCATTTTTCCGGAGACGACCACATCGGCCACTGGAACGATGTGCTCGCGGAACTTCGGAAACGGGGCTCCAATATGGAATTTTTCTCCTATACGGAGGGAATCAGCTCCACATCCATCAGAAATGAAATCAATACGGAGTCATAAAGACTATGGAATATACGGAAGAACAGCTCCGGCAGGTCCGGGACATTGACCTTGAGCTCTATCGGAAACTGAAAGAAATCTGCGCAAAGCACGGCCTCGTTTTTGTCACCGGCTTCGGCACGACCCTGGGCGCCATCCGCCACAAGGGGTTTATTCCCTGGGACGACGACATGGATTTCCTCATGCCTCGGAAAGACTACGAGAAGCTGATCCGGATCGCGCCGGGGGAACTGGCCGGCACGAAATATGAGCTGCTCGAGCCGCGGACGACCGAGGGCTACACGATGGCCTTCGCCAAGCTGACCAGGAAAGATTCCACCTTTGTCGAGGCCTCGGATCTGCATTTCCGCTACCACTGCGGCATCTATATCGATATCTTCCCGATGGACTACTGGCCGCAGGATAAAAAGGAGCGCGACAGCATCGCTTTCCGGTGCTACGTGCTTCTGCGGCTGTGCACGCTGGCCTCATATGCCGCCCCCAAACTGCCGCCGTCTTTAAGTCCCGCAAAGAAAAAGCTGGCCCTGGCCGGCTGCGCCTTCATAAGCGGCGTCCTGAAGGCCCTCCGCATCACGACGCCGAAGCTCTACCGGCGCTACCTGGGATTTGCCATGTCCACCACGCCGGAGCGGGCGGACCACTACGTGACCGACATGTGCTGGTGCTGGATCCGCAATGACGGCATGTTCGGCCTTCAATATAAGGACACGGACCTCTTCACGCCCCTCTATGTCCCCTTTGAGGACACCGAGGTGCCGGTCCCGGCGGAATACGACAGCTACCTGACCATCGCCTACCGGGATTATATGAAGCTGCCGCCCGAAGACAAGCGCCACTCACACAAACCCGAGATTCTCATTCTTCCGGAAGAGCCATGAATATTCTCTATACCACAGACGACACCTTTATTCCGCAGACGGCCGCCTCCTGCGCGTCCGTCCTTGAAAACAACACCGGCTCCCGGGACATCTGCTTCCATATCATGGCGCTGCATGTCTCCGCCGAAAACCGGGAGGCCCTCACGCGCTTTGTGGATTCCCGGAGCAGCAGCATAAGGAAACGGTCCGTCCGCTTCATCGACCTCGCGGACATGGAGAGCTATTTCGATTTTCCCTTTGAGATCACGGGCTGGAATCCCATCGTACTGGCGCGGCTCCTTGCGGGACAGCTGCTCCCGCCGCAGATCGACAGAATTCTCTATCTGGATGCCGACACGATTGTGCGCGCGGACCTCCGCCCGCTCTATGAAACAGATCTTATGGGATGCCCGCTCGGCGCCTGCATCGAGCCGACCTGCGATCCCGGCCGAAAAGCCGCGCTCGGCCTCAGGCACATGCCGTATTACAATGCAGGTGTCCTCCTCATCGATCTCAAGGCCTGGAGAGCGCAGAAGGCCGGAGAGCAGGTCATCACGTTCTACCGGGAGATGGGCGGTAAACTCTTCGCCAATGACCAGGACGCCATCAACGGGGCCCTGCGGGGAAAGATCCGCACGCTGTCCCCGACCTGGAACTACCACAACACATATGATCTCTACCGCTACCGCCTGCTGCGGAAATACTGCGATTATCCCGTACCCTCACGGGCCGAGATCCGCATCATCCGCAGGGATCCCGCCATCATCCATTTCCTGGGGGAGGACCGCCCCTGGAGAGCGGGCTGCACCCACAGGTTCCGCGGTGAGTACAGGCATTATCTGTCCCTCACCCCGTGGAAAAGCCAGCCTCCCGAAGAAGGCTGGCAGATCTACTTCCTGTGCTGGAGGATTTTCAATTTTCTCATGAAGCCCTTTCCGCTTCTGAGGGTCAGCATCATCAACCGGCTCATCCCGTTCATGCTGAAGAGAAGGAGCCGGTGACACGCCTCATGTTCCCGGAAAGGGGCTCCCCCTCCGGGAACACGGATTCTACTTTGTGGTCACCTTCACCACCGGGCTCCAGGCCGACAGATAGGCGACGTCTTTGATTTTCTTAAAGGTCCGGATCCTCACATAGTAGACTTTTTTCGCCGTGAGATTTTTGACCGTGAGCGAAACAGTCGCCGGACTGGAGATCGTCTTCACGGTATTTCCGGATTTGAATGTGCTGCTCGTGCTGTACTGGAGCTGGTAGCCCGTCGTCTGGGTCCCGATCTTGGTCCACACGGCCTTGAACTGTTTCGTTCCGGCCGTCAGCGATGTGATTTTCGTGGGTTTCGGATTAATCGTGAAGTATTTCACGATCGTTCCCTTCCACACGCCCAGGCCTTTGACCGCGAGCGTCGCTCTGCCGACCGCCTTATTATCCTTATAATCAATCTTATAATCCGTTCCCAGCTTCAGCGCCGTTTTCCCGACTTTGACGACGGGAGCCGGCGTGTATTCCTTGCCGGAATAGACTTTTGCCGCGACATTTGCCACACTGATGGCTCCCGTCGGCGGCGCCGTGAGGCTCTTCATCACATTGACGGTGATGTCTCTGTTGCCCGTAATGCCGCCATACAGTTTACTGTACTTCGTGTAGACAGTGAGCTTTGCCGAGCCTGCCAGGTACTTTGTCTTGTCTGTCTTAATCTGAACCTTATTGCCGCTGACCACCGTATACAGCATATCCTTATTCGTCCCGTTCAGAAGCTTCACGCCGACGGTCGTGATTGCATCCCCCGGTTCCAGCGTGACCGTAACCGTCAAGGACGGCGTCGGCTTATCCGTAGTTCTGGTCATCGAGATCGAATTCGTGCTGAGTTTGATTGTCGGCTTCTCCATGTGATCTTCGTGACCGCAGTTTCCGTGGATACAGGTTCTGGTCTTCTCCTCCTTTACGGATCCGGAAGCCTGTCTCGTGACCGTCCAGTCACCGTAAGCATGGGTGTGGAGCTTTACAGAAGCCCCGCGGGCACTCCATGTGCCGTCTTCCGCGTTCGCCGCCAGTACGACGGCGTCCTCAAGTGTCTTCATTCCGTCGGCATCCGCGCCGGAATCAAGCGCATCCGCCGCAATCTCTATTCCGGATCTGAGACGTCCGTCAACGGTCTCCCCGGCAAGAGTAATTGCTTCGTCCATGTCTTCGTCGACAAATGCATACTCCACTGCCGACACAGCCACGCCCTGCGGTTCCCTCATGGAATACCGCATGAGCTTTGCGCCCGTCTTGAGCGCAAAATCAGCAGCATCGTAAAACTCGCCCGGGGCTGCCCAGAAGAGGGCATCATCCGGCACGGTGAGATCATAACGGACCGTCTCAACCCGGATTCTGACATATCTGCTGAAGCTCACGATATGGTCTGACACCTCCGGTTCTCCGTCGTAGAGATCGACCTCCAGCCGGACATCCGTTTCACCGGTATTGCGCGCCGTGTAGGCACCGGTCGATTCATCCAGACTGATCACGCGTTCATCATAATAATATCTGATCTTCGCGTGGGAAAGAGGAACCTGCTCTTCTTTCTTCACGCCGTTTTCAAGGAAGAGGTGCCAGATCAGCGGTTCAATCTTTCCCGTCTCGCCGATGATTTTTTCGGCGTACTCCACATGCTCCCCGTTCTCATCCACGAGATCCGGCCAGTACGTATTATCACGTACGCCAAGCGTGACCGTATGCGTATCGGCCACCGCACCCTTCGGTCCTCCGGTAAATGTATATGTGATTTCCGTGTCTCCCGGCGCAATCCCTTCGATAAACCAGTTACCGTTTTCCTGATATGGTCTCAGAATATCTTCGTCAGCGGACGTAATGTTTGTAATGGTCACATCGTAATATGTACCCGCCCGGTCATCCAGGGAATTGCCCGAGCAATGCTCCGCGTCCTCCACGTAAAACCTGGCCAGACTGTCAT
This sequence comes from uncultured Lachnospiraceae bacterium, assembly GCA_902766955.1. Taxonomy (GTDB): domain Bacteria; phylum Bacillota; class Clostridia; order Lachnospirales; family Lachnospiraceae; genus Chordicoccus. The sequence goes on from CACXFM010000049.1 coordinate 10,162, forward strand.
CATAGTGGCACACTTCTCCGGTCAGGATCCTCACGTCGTCGTCCTCCATCTCCCGGCATGTATGGAAGAACAGAACAACGAACTCCGTGTGGGATAATGTGACACCGTTCAGCTTTGCCTGCAGATGAAGGATGAGCCTGCCGTCGCCTTCCTCATTCAGATGGTCCCGGATCTCATTATAGCGCTCCTCTCCGGTAATATTCAGAATGCCGTCCGCAGAAAACTCTGCTTCCGTGAGCGATATGCCGGCGCCTTCATAGGAGGCCTCGATCTCTACCGGGTAACCGGCGCGGATCAGATCCTGTATACCGCCAAGATCCGGCGTCACACTGACAGTCTCTCCCTCATAGAACCAGGTGTGGCCGCCGTCGCCGCGTCCCAACCCGCTGACAAACTGCATATCATAATTCGCGTCCTTCAGAATAAATTCGCGGTCCGTGACCCGGAAATCTTCGTCATCCGTCCAGGAGGCGATCACCCTAAAGCGCACCTCCCACGGAGCCACTCTCTTCACAGTGAAGGGCGCTTTACCGAACGTGCCGCCGTCTTCTTCGTGGGTCAGCGTCCGGCCGTCGGCATCGGTCACGATGAGATGGGGGATATCATCCCCGTCTATGTCGCCGTCGCCTTCGTACCAGTCGACCTCCCAGTCGACGTCACTGACCTCGACGCCCTCCGGATGTTCTTTGTCATAGCGCTTCAGAACCACTGCCAGCGGGGCACTTGCTCCCGGAGGAATCGTCTGATCCCAGCTGTCTCCCGTCTCGATCTGCCAGGTCGTGGAACTGATGTTCAGCCATCTCTCTGTCGATTTGACTTCCCATTCCATATCTTCATTGTGATCATAGGCTCTCACGATCACCCGGATGTCCATATTCGGTGCGTCCGCTTCTGTTGTGACCGTGACCGATCTGCCGTCCGCACCGACTGCATAATCCCAGAGCCTGCCGCGCTCAGCCGCCGCGTTGTAATCGCCGTCCGCATGCTCATCGATCCATTCCTGATCGATCCATCCGGTTTCAACTTCAAACGCCACATGCCAGTCTGACGTGTCCACCATATGCCGCTCACCTGTCCGGGAATCCTGCTCCTCCGCCGACAAACTGACCGTATAAGTGACCGGCGTCCCCGGATTTGTGCTGTATCCGCCATTGGAACTCAGAAGATCCATATAGACGCGGAAGTCGCTGACCCAGACGTTTCCTTCCAGTTTGACGGTCTCACTGCGGCCGTCTTCGTGGAAGATTTCCACCGTCACCAAAAGCCGTGCTTCCCCGGGCCGGACCGCCGAAAGCTCGAAGCCGCCGTCCTTTGCTTCCACCGTGACGGCATCTCTCGTATCATAGGGATCTTCTTCGCATTCGGCGCTGACTGCAGTGATCCGGTATCTCTGGAACTGCTCTTCCGGGAAGCGGGCATCGAATACACGCATGCGCTGGCCGCCGTCATCAGCCTGCCAGAATCTTGTGTCGCCCGGGAACATCTCCTCGTAGAAATCATGTTGGTACTCCGGGTCGCGGATCTCAAAGCCGCGCTGGTCCTCCGACAGCACAAAGTCCCCGGAGACGACTTCGATCTTTACCTCAAGCCGTCCGATCTGTTTATTCTTCATGACGGCCCCGTCGATTTGAAGAATGCCTTTTTCGCGGTTGAGACTCCAGCCGTCGCCCTCCGGAACCGTCGACACAAAGCCGTCGTCCTCCCAGACTCCTGCCGTCGCCCGGACCTCATAGCCCGTGCCGGCCGTATTGTCCAGATTGACCCGGAAATCAGCCGCACCGTCCGCGCAGACAGACCCGTCCTCCTCAAACCAGATGTCGCAGTGAACTTCATCCAGCTGGAATTCATCATGCGTGATTTGCCGCAGGCCGTCTCCGTCGGGAATATCGACGTCAAGACTGATATTCGTCCACCAGTCGCCTTTCCTCGTAATGGTGAAACGGGGAGAGGCGCCCGTGCTTGCCCCGGAATCCTGATACTCTCCCTGGCCGTTATTGTTTCCGACCTGCTCACCGTTTTCGTCCGTGATCGTCACACAGTTTTCATCGTAATACCAGCGCGCGTGAAGAACCGGTGCAGTCGTATACGCATCAGGATTGTCCAGATCATAATAGCGAAGCTCCGGTGTCACCGTCACGGGGCTGCCGAGCGGCATCCGGCTGTCCAGATATCGCGAAGCCTGCCCGTTTTCATCGACCAGCCAGACTTCCGCATAGTCTCCGGAAATCCGGAACCACCGGTCCGTGCGGGCTTTTTCGGCGGGCTGTCCTTCTCCGTCTGTCCCCTCATAAAAGACCAGTTCCACACGGACGTTTATCTCGTCTTCTTTATTCCATCCCTCCGGGAGGCCGGCAGCACTTAAGACCGCCGTTTTCCCGTCCGGCGTCAGGGTAATGAGGCCGCGCCACTCCTCCGGCAGGGAATTCTCATCAATCGACCACTCGAAAGATACGCCTTCCATTTCCTCGTCAGAGAGCCAGTGGTCTTCATGTCTCACAGGATCATGCACCGCATGATTGGCGCCGGCTGTAAGAGACAGCGACTTCCCCGGCATCAGGTTCCAGGATCCGCTGTCCGGATCGAACCAGCAGTCGTAGACATCACTGCCGACATAATACGCAAATGTCTCCGTGCAGTTCTCCGTGTCGTCCCAGTCCTTATAGGTCACTGTCAGTTCCGCGACGCCGGCGTTCTCCGCGCGGAGTTTCCAGCCGTCTTCGTTTTCGGCTTCAATGGCCATCACGCCGCTGCCTTCCACGTCGCGCAGTGAAATGTCCGTGATGATCACATCGAAGTCCTCGCCGTCCGGATACTCGGCGTTTTCGACTTTGCAGCGCTGGATTCGGTCCACAAAATCCGTCCAGCCGGGCAGAAGTGCCCTGTCCCCGCAGTTCCAGTTATATTCGACGCGGGGATCACAGATCTCAAAACTGCGCCAGTCTGCGGCAATCTCATCCCGCACAAGCACGCCACCTGCCTCAACTCCCGCAGACAGCTTCACAAAGATCCGTTCGACGCCCTTCGCTTTCATCGTCGTGCCGTCAAGTACAATCGTTCCTCCGTTACGGTCAAGTTCCGCACTCCAACCGTCACCTTCCCCGAATATGTCCTCAAATTCCTCACCGTTCCACACACCGACAGTCGCGTGCAGCACACATTGGCTGTCTCTCAGTCCGTCCGTACGATATGATAAAGTCCTGATTTCATCGGTGTAAAGCCGGCCGTCCGTATCATCAAACTCCAGGGAGTATTCCTCAATCGCATCATAATGATAGGTGACAAACGGAGCGTCGTCCCAGGTATACTTATTCACCCAGTTCAGATCCCAGTCATCGTAGAAGCCGCCCGGCTTCGCCGGCTCCGGCAGGACTTTCATCACGACATTACAGGAGCCCGTTCCGATCCGCCAGATGCCGAAGCCGCCCTGCGAGTCCCGTTCCTCAAAGTGGCTTGCCTCCGAATCGATATATTCGCCCGCCTCGTCATAATTGCCGATTACCTGTCCCGCCTCGTCCGTCACGATGACGACTTCCGGGTCATAGAAAAAGCGGACACTGTAATTATTGTAATACCACTGATCGCCGTTTTCTGCCTTAAACGGAAGGTTCGCATATGTAGTCGTACAGGATCCCACCTCACAGGAGCTGTTAAACTGTCTATCTTCTTCCAGCTGGGACTGTGTCGGCTCAACCCATGGCTCGCTCACTCCCGCAAAGGCAGCTGCTTCCTCCGCGGACATGACATCGGATATAGCCTCGTCCGTATCAGCACGCTCCTCTTCATCGGGCACCGTCTCATCTATATAAGCACTCTCCGTTTCGGCGGGCGCTTCTTCCTCTATATAGGTATCCTCCGCATCGACGGGTACCGCTTCCTCTGTATATGGATCCTCCTCTTCGGAGGATGCTTCCCCGTCTGTATAAGCATCCTCCTCTTCGGCGGACGCTTCCCCGTCTGTATATACATCCTCCGCGTCGCCGGATTCTTCTTCCTCTATATAGGCGTTGTCCGCGTCGCCGGATTCTTCGTATGACGCGACCTCTTCGTATGATGCGTCCTCTTCGTATGAAATAACCGCGCCGTCGTCAGCCGGATATTCCTCTTCTTCAATCCGGACTGCC
>CACXFM010000050.1 GCA_902766955.1 uncultured Lachnospiraceae bacterium
ACTTGGTCCAAAAGAAATATTTTTCAGGCTGGCTCGCATAAGCGAGTCTTTTTATATCCGGCCCGAAAAACATTTCTTGTTAATTGTAAGGGTACCTGGTACCCTAAAGGAGGAAATATGAGTAAAAAAATTGTTGTTGTAAATGCCGGCCCGCGAAAGGGGTGGAACACGGATATACTTCTTTCGGAAGCGGCGAAGGGCGCCGAATCGGCCGGCGCTGATATTATCCGCTTCGATTTGTTCAGGCTGGAAAAGTATACGGGATGTATTTCCTGCTTTGGCTGCAAAAAGGAAAAATTCAAAGGGCACTGTATCTGCCGGGACGGGCTGACGCCTGTGCTGGATGCGATCAGAGAGAGTGATGGCCTCATCATCGGATCCCCTAATTATCTGGGAAATCTGACGGCATCCTTCCGGGCTCTTTATGAGCGCCTGATTTTTCAAAATCTTACTTATAATTTGGAGACACCCTGCTGTAATGAGCGTCCCGTTCCGGTCCTGCTCATCATGACCAGCAATGCGCCCGATTCCATGTATAAGAGCCTGCTTGACAGCTATCAGCAGACGATGGACCGGTTTGTGGGGCCAACGCAGGTGCTGGTCAGCGGCGATACACTGCAGCTGAAGGATTACAGTAAGACTGACTGGAAATGGTCAATGTTTAATCCTGAAGCAAAAATTGAGCGTCATGAGACCGTTTTTCCGGAAGAAATGAAGACAGCGTTCCGGATGGGTGCGGAACTCGTGAAATGATGGAAGAGGGCGGAAGATTAAAAGCCCTCCCTTGATCATGATGAAAAGAAAACGGGGCTGCGCACCATTAAGTGTGCGAGCCCCACTATCTCTTTATCCGATTCAACCGTACTTCCTTTCTATCTCTTCGACGAATGCATTCCACGCTTCGTACGCGGCGAAAAATGTAGCCTGATCGACCAGGTGGTTTCCGTAATCGCAGCAGGTCTGCAGGTATTGTTCGTGCAGTTCCTCGTAGCGCGCACGATCCTCTGGTGACATGGCGTCATAATCAAAGCCGACACCGCCGGTTACTTTTTCCAGCAGTTCATCGTTTAATTTATGCATCATTGTATGTCCTCTCGATGTCTATTCAGTGTTTTATCACCGTACTTTCTTTCCATTCCTTCAACATACGCATTCCACGATTTGCGTGTCTCGAAATATGTATTCTGGTCGACCCGTCCTCTTCCGTAATCGCAGCAGACCTGCAGGAACTGTTCGTGTTTCGCGTCAAAGACTGCACGATCCTCAAGTGACATGTCATTAGGATCAAAGCCCATACCGCCATTTACTTTTTCCATTGATTCATCATTTAATTTAGTCATCATTGCATTCATTATTATCTCCTCACGATTTATATTTGTTTTTTTAGGATGGACCCATCTTAACAGGCTTATCTTTGCAAGTTCTTTGCAAAAGGAAAGAAAAGCTGAAAAAAACTTAATTGTTATTCCTATATGGATGAAGTAGAATTTAGGGTACCAGGTACCTTTACAAAACAATTAAGAGCGTAACAGTTTCGTAAAGGTACCTGGTACCTTTATTTGGTAAGAAAAAGGCAACCAAAACAATGAAGACGGATGAGGTAGGAACGAAAGTTCAACCGACAGTCAAATCTTATTCGAATTCTGCCGCTAAGACGAATCCGGTAACTCCCTATGCGTACGATACAGCTTTGTTTGATCGATTTTACAATGATTTGAAGCAAAATGCGCTGCCGGAAATACCAAATCCCACACAAACTGAAATCATGGAGTATACTCGAGAGAGAGACGAAATGATGAAGAAAAAGGATTCAATATCAGATGATGTCAATGTGAATTTTCTGATGGAAAACATGGCCATCCCTGTGGAGGTCGAAATTTGGGTCGATAAGGTATATGAGCACTATTTTGATAATCTCATGCCCATGATGGGATTGGTTCATTGGTGTGAAGGAGCAAGGAAAGCATTATATACGTATAGAGGATATAAGTGGCACACGATTTCAGAGCTGTACCCATTGGTACATTTTGATTGATATAGGTGCCAGGTACCGTTACGGTACCGTTACAAAACTATTAAAGGCTGTCATAGATTTTTAAAGGTACCTGGTACCTTTATCAGGAAGGGAGGCTGTCGGAATGATGACCGTCTTGATTGATGTATTGATCTATCTCGGCGCCGCGCTGATGGCGTGGAATGTCTTCCGGTACGTCCGGTTCGCAAGAAAGGTGAGTGCAAGAAGCAACTGGGAGCAGGAAGCAAGGATCCTCCGTCTCCCGATTGTGCTGCTTGTCCTGTTTTTGTGCGGCTATCTTGCGGTCGGGCTGTTCGGTCATCCGGACCTGGTCGTGGCGGGCATTCTGTTCGGAGGCAGCGGCTTTGTGTTTGTCATGATGGTGCTGATCCAGCGGATTGCGGACCGAATTGCGGAGCACGAGCACATGGAGGCTGAGATTGAAGCGGCCAGGCGGGCCAGCGAAGCGAAGTCCTGCTTCCTGTCCAATATGTCCCATGACTTGCGCACCCCGTTGAATGCGATTATCGGCTATACGACGTTGGCCAACCGGGAAGGGGTGACCCTGCCGGAGACAAGAAATTACCTGACGAAAATCGAGACAGCCGGACGCCAGCTGCTCGATACGATTAATGATGTGCTGGAAATGAGCCGCATTGAAAACGGCAGACTGGAACTGGAGCCGCAGCGGCTCTGTCTGGAGAGGATCCTCACGGAGGCCGCTGATATGGTCGCTCCGCAGATGGAAAACAGGCATATCCGCTTTGTCCGGCAGTGGGAGCCGCAGGAAACATGGGTGATGTGCGACAGAAGCCAGCTCAGCCGGGCTCTGATGAATATTCTAAGCAATGCATGCAAGTTTACGCCGGAAGGCGGCACAGTTACCCTGTCCATGCAGCAGACGGAAATGCAGGCGGATACGGTAAGCTGCGACTTTATGGTTCGCGATACGGGGATCGGTATGAGCCCGGAGTTTGCCGGCCGTCTCTTCACGCCTTTTGAGCGGGAGCGCACCAGCACGATCAGCAAGACGCAGGGCACAGGGCTCGGGATGGCGATCACGAAAGGCTTTGTAGATAAGATGGGCGGAACCATCGAAGTAGATACGCGGCAGGGCGAGGGGACTACTATTATAATGCGGCTGCAGTTTCCCCTGGCTGCTACGGAAGAGCAGTCCGCTGACCAGTCGAAGAAGGATGCATTTTCCGATTTTACGGGAATGCACCTGCTGTTGGCGGAGGACAATCCCGTTAATCAGGAGATTGCGAAGATGCTTCTTGCTGAAGAGGGGTTCCTGGTGGACTGCGTCGATGACGGGCAGGCAGCCGTGGACGCCATACGTCTGGCAGAGCCCGGTACGTATGATGCGGTTCTGATGGACATCCAGATGCCGGTGATGGACGGATATGCAGCTGCCCGTGCCATTCGGGCCATGGAAGATCCGATGCGGGCCGGCATTCCGATTATTGCCATGACTGCAAATGCATTTCTGGAAGATCAGAAGGCTGCATATGACGCCGGTATGCAGGGACATATTCCGAAGCCGCTGGAAGTCGATTATATGCTTGATACGCTGAGGCAGGTACTGCTGTGAGCGGTCGGGAATTGTAAAGATAAAGGAAAAAACAATGTTTGAGATCAGAGAAAGATCAGAAGAGGCGGCAAAGACGCTGTCGCACGGACCGAGTGTTTTCCATGAAGCTCTGTCGGGAGGCGGCAGAAGGTACCATGTCAGTCATCCGGGCGGCGAAGATTATGATATTGTTTATACAAAAAACTATGATTATATTCTGCCGATCATGCCGGAGGCTTACCGTCATCTGGAGGTATTCTGGGACTTCTTTTCATATGATGAGGATGATGATGACCACATTGTGCTGGACCAGTTTGAGATGTGCAAAAAAGTTGTTTTTCAGGAACTGAACGAATATACAATTGCCATCGGGCGCGTTCTTCTGAGAAAAACGGACATCGAATTGTATTATGCAGATTCCAGGATATACTGGTTCCTGCCGGAAAATGAAAAGCTCCATGCGGGAGGCGCTTTGCCGGAAGATACCCCGGACGTTCTTTTTGTCACGCAGCCGCTTGGAAACAGTTACCAGAATACGACCGGAAATAAGCTCAGTGTACTCGCGGTATTCCAGAGTATGTTTTATCTGCAGGCAGTGACAGAGAAGGATACAGAGGCAATAAAGTATATCCATCTGTCCTTTGATTCCCATCTGAGCGGCATTGGCGCGATTATGTCCACTGTGGCCAGATACGACAGTATTTTTAAGCCGGCCGGCTGGAAGGCATATGTGGCAGGCGGCCGTCTGGGAAAATATCCGCGGGAAATGCTTGATAAATATCTCAACATCCCGCTACTACCCGCAGATGCTTCGGAGGAAAACACCTTGTTTGTTGACCTGATTCTAATGTCCAGGCTGGGTGTGACATATAATGGAATTCATGCGAACTCGGTTCCGGGCATCGAATGGTTTAAGGAAAAACTCCTGAAGGAAATGGACGAATATGCCGAAGCGGTGATCGAAGATAAGAAAATGCTGGGCGTTTACATCCGCGGAACGGACTACATTACAACCAACAAACCGGGTCTCGGAAAACATGCTTCAGTTTCTGAGGTCATTCCTGTGATCCATGAATGGATGGCGGCCGATCACTTTGACGGGATCTTTCTGGCAACAGAGGACGAAGATATCCTCCGGAAAATGCGGGAGGAATTTGGCAGCCTGGTAAGAGTCGTTGCGCAGGAGCGATTCCGCGTTGATGAATTTAAAACCGTCAGGCTGATTGGCGAACTTGAGGATCTCAAGTATAAGCCTGAGGAAAAAGAAGAGCATATCGAGGATATGACGGTAAATTACTTCTACGCCATGTACATGCTGGCAAAATGCGACAGCTTTATCTGCTCCGGCGAAAGCAATGGCATAGACCTGGTCAACTGCTTCAATCGGGGGCAGTTTAGGTACCAGGTACCGTTACAAAACTATTAAAAGCTGTCATAGATTCTTAAAGGTACCTGGTACCCTATACTTGGGAGAGATGACACTTGAACTGTTCAAATTTGAAACCTGTCCGTTCTGCAGAAAAGTGATGTCATATATTGAGGAGAGCGGCAGAACCGATGTGGTTTATTATGATGCGAAGACGGATGAGGCCGCGGCGGAGCGGCTGATGAGAATCGGCGGGAAGTATCAGGTTCCGTGTCTGTTTATTGACGGAGAGCCGCTGTATGAGAGCGCGGATATTATCAAATGGCTGGAGGAGCATCCGTTCGTTGAAAATTGAAATGTTCGTTCTGATCTCTGAATGACCGCTTTATTATTTCGGTGTATGACACTGTTGCAAGAGAAGCATCCTGGAGAAATCCAGGGTGTTTTTACGTCACGGAGCATATTTATTCGCTCGGATAAAACAAAAAGTAACTGATATTTTACTGAAATACAAATGCCGACGCAGGCTTGCAACCTCTAATATGGAAAATTAATATTCGTATGGCGATTATTATCGAAAAACTGATGAAAGTGTGTATGATGAAGATGCCTGTGGAACTTTATGTTAAAATAGAATTGCTGCAGAAGCATATCAGCAATGCTCAGTCAGAGGACTATGAACAGACAATAAATGGAAAGTAACGTACCGTTCTATTGAGGAAATGCATTTCATGAAAACACATCTTGGATTAGA
>CACXFM010000051.1 GCA_902766955.1 uncultured Lachnospiraceae bacterium
AATGAACATGAAATCAACCGCTGCGTGCTGTGTGCCGGCGCTCCCTGTTCTGCTGCATGTCCGAAAGCACTGGATCCTGCAGGCAGAATCCGATCTCTTTATTTTGCCAATCCCTACGGCGCTGTAAAAGACCTGCCCGAGAATCCGTGCGCGGACTGTCCGGCTCCCTGTGAAAAGGCCTGCATACTGACTGAAAGGGAAGGTCACATCAAGATCCGGAATCTCATGAAGGAAGTCGAAAAGATTGCGGAGAATGCGGAAACGGTCAACCCGGACCTGCCCTCTCCGGATCTCTCTGCCGATATCTGCGGAGTCCGCCTGGAAAATCCTTTCCTCTTATCCTCTTCCGTGGTCGCAAGCAGTTTTGAGATGTGCAAAAGGGCCTTCGAGGCAGGCTGGGCCGGCGCGGCTTTTAAAACCATCTGTCTCTTCCCGCAGCACGAGGCTTCTCCGCGCTTCTCCGTGGTCAGAAGCCGCACGGGCTCTTTCTTCGGCTTCAAAAACATCGAGCAGCTCTCGGATCACGCGCCGGAAGAAAACCTGAGCATTTTCAGGGATCTGAAAGCCCTCTTTCCGGACAAGGTCATCGTGGCCTCCATTATGGGCCGGAACGAGGAAGAGTGGACCTATCTCGCTTCCGAGTGTACGAAAGCCGGTGCCGACGTACTCGAACTCAATTTCTCATGTCCGAATATGGAAGACGGGGCCCTTGGCGTCACGATCGGCCAGTCTGAAGAGCTGATCGAGCGCTTTACCGCGGCCGCGAAGAAGGGCACAACTCTGCCCGTGCTCGCCAAGATGACGCCCAATATCACCGACATGGTGCCGATGGCGGAGGCGGCAAAGCGTGGCGGCGCAGACGGCATTGCCGCCATCAACACAATTAAAAGCATCACCGGAATCAACATCGACACGCTGTCCCCGGAACCGTCCGTGCGGGGCATCTCCGCGGAAGGCGGCTATTCCGGTCAGGCAGTGAAGCCGATCGCACTGCGCTTTATCTCCGACCTTGCATCGGCGAAGTCTCTTGAGGGCATGCACATAAGCGGCATGGGCGGCATCGAAAACTGGCGTGATGCGCTGGAATTCCTGCTGCTCGGATCCGGCAGCCTGCAGATCACGACGTCGGTCATGCAGTACGGATACCGGATCATCGAAGACCTGCTCTCGGGCCTGGCCGGCTACATAAAAGAGAGGAATATCCCGGACCTGTACTCCCTGATCGGCGGCGCGTCCGAAAATGTGACCGCGCTTGACAGCCTGGAGAGAGACACGATTCTTTTCCCGAAATTCCACACGGAGAAATGTATCGGCTGCGGGAGATGCTATATTTCCTGCCTGGACGGCGGCCATCAGGCCATCAGTTTCGACAGCGGGACCCGGAAGCCGAAGCTTCTCGGAAACCGCTGCGTGGGCTGCCACCTCTGCAGATATGTCTGCCCGGCGGGGGCGATCGGGACCGCATCCAAACGCGTCGCGTATTCACGGTAAATACAGGGTACGCCGCGCCTGAACGAGGCGTATCGTTTCAGACTTTCGCTATAAAAGGGAGCTCCCCAGTCCGGCGGACGGGGAACTCCCTTCTGTCATTCCTGTCTGAATCAGTAAATGTTGTTGATAAACTCCGTGAGGGCCTCTCTGTCATAGTAATGGTCGATGTCATCGATGTAGACATCCGGCTCCATACCCTGGTCGATGTTGTAGAAAGACCCGTTCTTGGTGAAGGCCATTCTGTTGGGTCCGGAGATCTGGAACAGGGTTCCGGACGCCGTGGACAACGGACGGACGACGCAGCTGCCGCCGCCGGAAGTCTTGCCGATCAGCGTCACATCCTGCGAGTTCTTGAAGACACTGGGCAGCAGGTTTCCGCAGGAGAAGCTCGACGGAGAGATCAGGCAATAGAGATGCTTATCGCGCACCGTATCGGAATCGTCGAACTTGCGGTCCAGATTGACATCGGCTCTGTAGACTGCGCTGGACAGGGCTCCGGTAAAGGTGTTGCAGGAGCTGCCCTCCGTATTTCCCACTTCTTCGTAGCAGAGCAGCCCGTCCGGATACGCTTTCTGTCTCGCCTGTCTGTATTCGTTATCATGTCTCATGGAGAGCGCATACGCGAAGCCCTCGCCCGGATGATCGAAATCCTGACCGGTCATCCAGGACGGAAATTTCTTGCAAGTGTCAGGGCCAGATAAAGTCCATTTTTCCCGCTTCCCCGCCGTCGATGAGAAGATTCTGTCCGGTCATGAAGCGGTTGACGACCGCCACGAAATACACCCACTCCGCGATCTCTTCCGGAGAGGCCCATCTCTTCATGGGCGTCAGCTCCATAATCCGGTTCCATAATTTTTCGTCTTCCATCACGCAGGCATTGAGTTCCGTGGTGACACCGCCCGGATCGATGCTGTTGCAGGTCGCCTGCGGGGCCAGGCGGAGAGCCGCGTTCTTCGTGTAGGCGATCACGCCGCCCTTGGAAGCGGCATATTCGGGAAATTCCGACCCCGTGTGTCCGCTGGCCGACCCGATATTCACGACGGCCTTTATATTCTCATTGTGAAACGCGAAATGCTCCGTCACGCGGATGACACCCTCAAGATTCACCCCGATGTCGTCGCCGCTGTTCTGCACACCCGCATTATTGACGAGGATATGAGGCGCAAGTCCCTCGGGATATGTCTCGGGAACCCGGACGTCCGCCGTCACATGCGTATAGGCCGGATGGTCTATGGATCCGTTTTTTATATCCATCCCCCATACCGCATGTCCTTCTTCGAGAAATTTCAGGGCGCAGGCCCGGCCAATGCCAGACGAAGTCCCCGTAATCAGTACGTTCATGCGATTCTCTCTTTCGCGTGGAGCTGCAGATACGCTTTTCCGACGTTTTCCCTCTTCCATGTTCTGGTCACTCTGTAGCCCACGGGCCCGAGCAGCATCTCGCACAGAAGTTCTACACACGCCCCGGTCAGGGAACACACGAAGATCTGCACCATCGTCCACCCGAAGAAGGTGCGCGCCACGATCAGCGCGAATACGAGATTATCAACAAACTGCGCCACTCCCGTAGAGATATAGGAGCGCAGGGCAAATGACCTGAAGTTGTCATTCCGCGTCTTTTCACCCACAAAGCTGTTCAGAAACGCGTTGCAGACGGCGGAGACAAGCATCGCCGTACTGCTGCCGAAGACCACGAACCAGTTTCCTCCGACCGTCGCGTTCAGGGCATCGTTCACCTCGATCATACCGGTGGTATAATACTCGGCCCACATGCCGGGCGTGAGCGATATGAGCTTGAACAGCACACAGACCGCCAGATTCACGAGAAGTGCGGTCACGGATACCTTTACGGCCGCCTTCGGCCCGAAGTGCTTGCAGATCATGTCCATGCATAAGAAGGACACCCAGCTCATGGTAAAGCCGCAGTCAAGCGCCAGATATTTGACGGAAAAAAATTCCTTATTGGCCAACAGATTCATCACGATAATGCTGACGATAAACAGTGACAATACACTGCCCGGAATACTCCTCATCAATACCCTGTAGTCATCCAGTTCTCTCTTGATTGTTTCCATTTTTTCAGTTTTTCTCCTTTGGTTTTCATATTTTACAAGCAGGATATCGGACCCGAACTGCTTGCGGGGCGGCTTACCCCCGTTTTTTGCGCCATCGCCAATTATAACCGCAGAACTACTCTGCAGCAAGCAGGAAATGATGTATAATCAAAACACAGTCCGTAAAATCTGAAAAAAGCTTCCTGTATACTTTAAACAGTGACGGGAAACAGCCTTGACCAAGAAAAATACCTCAAGTAAAGTTGGATTATTACTGACCCGC
>CACXFM010000052.1 GCA_902766955.1 uncultured Lachnospiraceae bacterium
CCCGGGACTAAACGAGTCTCCCACAGGGGCGCAGGCTTCCTCCCACGGGGTCGCAGGCTTCATCCCACGGGTCCACGGGCTTCCTCCCACGGGGCCGCAGGCTTCAACTCCCGCCCCATGCCTGCCCTCTATTGTCTGATTATACTCAATTCAATCCTCAGCGCCACCCTTCTCTCTCATTATGAGATGTGAATTTCCCCTTTTTATTCGCGTTTTTTCAGTAAAGTATTGTATAATGGTCATATATGATGACGATTCTTCGGATCTGACAGGAGGACTTGATGTTACACTCACATAGCTACAGGAAACTGATTCGGGCAGTTGCTCTCTTTCTGACAGTGGTGCTGCTGGCTGTCCCGAAGCCCGCCGGACTGCAGATGCATTTCGCGGAGAGTCTGGAGGTGGAGGCAGCCGAAGGCTACTACCGGGTCGCCACCAGCTTCAAGGCCAATGCGATTACCAAAGGCATCTACAAAACATTCGAAGAAGCGCGCAAAGCGGCAACCGTTTCACCGAAATGGTATGTGTTTGACAAAAATGGCCAGGTTTTGTTTCCCAGATACATGAGGCGCTCGGATCAGATCTACCGGGTCTGCGCATACCTCAAGGCGATCGCAGCTGATAACCGGCACGGCTTCGGCCTCGATCCCGTCTACCGGCTCACGGGCAAGTATCCCAACTGCACTTACCCGCCGTTCACGCCTTTTAAAAATGCAGCCGCAATACGCGCCTACTGTCAGGGCTTCGGCGAAAACGGCAGTGTCAACTGCTCGACTGCACCGATCCTCGCGTACACGCTGTCCGGATATTCGGATTTGATCGGCAATGGCGCCAGCGGGGCGGGCAATATCATCCAGGTGTGCCTGAAGAACGGCTTCGCGGATGTAACGAGCCGCGTCAATCTCCGGACGGGCAAAGGGCTTGAGATGGGCGATATTCTGGTCTATATCCCGAGAAAGTCAAAGAATGCTCCGTACCCGCACAGTCACTGCACACTGTATCTCGGCGGCGGAAAGCTCTTCTGGGCTTCATCGGACAACGACGGCAGGCTGGGCGACAACACCGGAACAGAGGTTGAAATCAGGGACTACGCAAATCGCGCCTGGCAGACAGTGCTGCGGCCCATCTGGAAGAAAGACGGCAGTTCTTACAAGCCGAATATGGTATACGACGGGATCAATTACAAGCCCGTTTACAATTACAATTACTATCTGAAAACCCATCCGGCCGTGGAGGAACGGTATCACGGAGAACAGATGATGACGCTGCGGCATTTCGTCCTGTACGGCATGCCGGCAGGATGGCAGGGAAGCAAGACATTTAACCTGAATGTATTTAAGAAATACAATCCGGATGTCGTAAAGAGATATGGAAATGACAAGAAGGCAAACCCGATGTATTACAAGTACTGGTGCACCTGGGGGTATGCACACGAGAAACGAAGGACATACTGAGCGTCAACAAATGTTTATATGTTAAAGGAGGGAAGCCATGGAAAAGTACATCAAGATTACTTCTAAGCAGAATCCGAATGTCATTCTGCGTGTTGTGCCCGGACATTTTGTAACTCCGAATTCACATGTAAATTATTATCTGGATATGACGGCCATCCGTTCCCGCGTCAAGGAAGCGCATGCAGCCGCGGAGGCTCTCGCATCAATTCATTACTACTCGACTCCGGTGGACACGATCGTATGCCTGGACGGCACGGAGGTGATCGGTGCATTCCTCGCCGAGGAACTGACCAAGGCCGGCGTCATTTCCATGAATGCGCACAAATCCCTCTACGTCCTCACGCCCGAAAACGGGGCTTCCGGACAGATGATTTTCCGCGGCGACCTGCAGCAGTGGATCCGCGGCAAGAACGTCATGCTCCTGCTCGCTTCCGCCACGACGGGCCTCACGGTGTCGCGCGCGGTTGAGACGCTGATTTACTACGGCGCCAAGATCAGCGGCGTCTCGGCCATCTTCTCGATCGCAAGCAAGGTCGCGGGGCTGCCCGTACACGCCATCTTCACTCAGGCGGATCTGCCCGATTATGACTCGAGTACGCACGGGAACTGCCCGCTCTGCAAGAAGGGCATTCCGGTAGACGGAATCTGCAATGGGTATGGGATGAGCCCGCTGACATGAATGAATCTGCTTATACTGGTACTGCCGCCGGATTCGGGTCCGGCGGCAGTACTTTTTTTCATACACTCAGTTTCTTGTCCATAATCCAGGCTGTCAGGAAATACACCGCAACACTGACCGCAAGATTTATACAGGACTGCACCATCATATCCGTCACAGGCTTCATCTCCGGAAGCAGGTTCAGAAGGAAGCTTAAGCCGACCGATATGGCCACATAGATGATCAGCGCGATTACGGAGGCTCCTTTTTTGCCGGCCAGTAATGTGCAGGCCAGCACCACCGCAAAGTATCCGAGGACAATCCGCAGGATCAGGGTAACCAGCAGCATAAAGAGCACCGCCGCAAAGGTCTGGAAGGAGAGCTTCAGGGTAGGATCGACTTCGCGCAGAACGGTGTTTATCATGTCGATCACCATCTTGAAGACCGGCTCGTCTTTGGACAGCAGACTGATATCCAGGTAGGCCAGTCCCCCGAAAAAGACACCTGACAGAAACACGGCCAGTCCGTTCTCCAGTGACTTGGCGCCGAGGATTTTGTAGCTGCTGTTGGGCGTCATGAAGAGCATATAGCTCTGTTTGGTCGTCAGATCCCTGTAGAGTGTGAGAATACTCTCAATTCCCATGTAGGCAATGCCTGCCAGCGCCGCAAAGGTCAGCCCGACTATTCCGATCCCGGTAGGCGTCTCTATTTCTCCGAGGGCGCCGATCAGAAAGACCACCTCGAAAACGCCCGTAATGCATAAAAAGACCAGCTTCGGAAACAGACTCTTTCTGAATTCATATCGAAACAGTTTGAACATTATGCCTCTCCTCCATTCGTTCCGTAGATCTGGCGGTATTTGTCTGTCACCGAGATGCCCTCGGAACTGCGCAGCTCCTCCAGTTCTCTGAAATCGACAAGTCTGCTTTCCTTCATGAAAATCGCGTAATCCGCCACTGTTTCCAGCTCCTCAACCAGATGGCTGGAGATCAACAGGATTCTTCTCTCCGACACCCGCTCCACGATGCTCTGCATGATCTGGTCTCTGGCCAGAAGGTCGATCCCGTTCAGAGGTTCATCAAGCATGATCACATCCGAGTCTCTGGCCATCGTGACGGCGATCTTCAGCTTGGCCATCATGCCGGATGAGAGGGAGGACGTTTTCAGATCAGGAGTCAGCTGCATCCGCTCCAGAAGCAGATGGTACTGTTCCATGGAGAAATCTTCAAAGAAATCCTGATAATACTTCCCGACGTCCGAGACCTTCATCCATGTATAGAAGTATGGCTCTGTCGACATGTATGCGATCCTTCGCCGGCTGTCGATATCGAGCGGTCTCCCGTCGAAGTACATCCTGCCTGATGTGGGCTTGACCAGGCCGGCTGCCATTTTCATCCAGGTTGTTTTGCCGCTGCCGTTCGGTCCCAGCATGGCATAGATGAATCCCGGTGTGAGCTTGAGTGAAACATGGTCCACCGCGGTTTTGCGGCCATATACTTTTGTAATTTCCTTACTTTCCAGCATGGTTATCCTTCCTTTTGATCTGCCATGGGGCAGACACCGCCGTTCCCCTGTTGTTAATCATTTGCCTGACGGATCATCTCCATCACGTCGTTCTCAGTGATTCCGAGTCTCTTCATTCCTTCCAGAAACTGTCTGACAAGCGTGCCCGCCATCTCCTCGCGCAGGAGTCTGATTCTCTCCCCGTCTTCCGTCACAAAGGTGCCTAAGCCTCTCCGCGTGAAGCAGACCTGCTCCTGCTCCAGCGTCTGATAGACTCTGGCTGCCGTATTCGGATTGATGGTGTACTGAAGAGCCAGTTCTCTGCCCGAGGGAAGCTTGTCACCCGGGGAGAGTTCCCCGGTGATAATCTTCTCTTTGATGGAGTTCACCACCTGAAGATAGATCGGAACTGAGGATATATATTTCATGGAGGGATCCTCTTATATCTGTGAATTAGTGTACTATTTGGATAGTACACTAGGGCAATCGGTTTGTCAAGAGGAATTCTGATATACAGACTTATCCCTGGTATCCTTTCCCTGTCTTCCTTGGGAGAAATAGGAGAACCATCTTTACTTTTCTTCGACTTTTCGACGGGAATCTTTACTTCTGGCTTGATTATGGCTATAATAAGTAAAGATCAGACGGAGGGAAGTGAGAAGATGTTTTCGTATGAAGGCCTGAATGAGAGGCTCCAGGCGAGGGGAATTAATAAATCGGATCTGACATCCATTTTAGGAATATCTTCCAGAACCATCGCCAAAATAGCAAAAGGTGAAAAGATCTCTGCCAAAACGATGCAGAAAATTGCGGATTATCTTTCCTGTGCCCCGGAAGATTTATACCGAAAGATCTCTGACAATGTAATCCTGCAGATTTTGCGGGATGAAAAGGAAGCAAAAATATCCGGTGGCCTCTATCATGAACTGCAGATACGAATGACCTATAACTCGAATCATATCGAAGGAAGCAAGCTGTCAGAGGATCAGACAAGAATGATATTTGAGACCAACACGATCGATGTTGGAGACGGCATTCCCGTAGATGATATTCTGGAGACCGTTCACCATTTCAGAGCGATTGATTATGTGATTGATGTTGCCGAGGAAGAGTTGAGCGAAGAAATCATAAAACATCTGCATTATATTCTTAAGCACGATACGGCCGACTCCCACCTTTCATGGTTTGCTGTCGGAGATTATAAGAGACGGGCAAATATGGCAGGTGGAAAAGAGACAGCTAAGCCGAATGACGTTCCCGACAGAATGAAAGCTATGCTGGAAGCCTATAATGCAAAGAAGGATGTTACGATAGAAGACGTGATTGCCCTTCATGCTGATTTTGAGTACATCCATCCGTTCCAGGATGGAAATGGACGTGTTGGCAGACTGGTTTCTTTGAAGGAGTGTCTGCGGCATGACATTGTTCCATTTATTATTGAGGATGCAAAGAAGACATTTTACTATCGCGGCTTATCCGAGTGGAGGAATGAAAAAGGGTGGCTTACGGATACCTGCCTTGACGGGCAGGATACGTTTAAGAGACTTATGGAAATGCTGGATATTCCACAAGAGTAGATCGTAGCGATAGATGGAGTCTGTAATCATATTTTTGTAAGACGACGAAATCCATTGGGTAAGCATCCCGGCTGCCCTAACCTTGTGCCTTCTGGCACCAAGTACCGTGATGCGCACAAAGCCCCCAGAGCGTGATGCTCCGGGGGCTTGCCTGTATCAATATTCTTATTCTCTCTGTCCGTAATGATTTGTCACAAAGTCCACCATAAACGCGACCTTCTCATCATCGATCGGCTGAGGATCCCCGATGCAGAGCGCTTTATAATAGATCTTAGCGGTCATTTCCAGCACTGTGCAGATGCGGAAAGCATGATCAATGTCTGATCCCGCTGCCACGGCACCGTGATTTGCCATCAGGCAGGCCGCGCCGTCGCCGAGTGCTTCAATTACATTTTCGGCCAGCTCGTCGGTTCCCGGAAGTGCATACTTCGCACAGCGGACAGTCCCGCGGAGAAGCTGCGCTGCTTCATCAATCACGGGCGGAATATCCCGATGAAGAAGTGCAAAAATCTGGGAATCCACGGGATGGGTGTGGATGACCGCATTGACGTCCGGTCTTGCATTCATGATGCCCACGTGCATCCCGTACTCAATCGTCGGCTTCCTTTTGCCGTCAACCACTTCGCACTTGCTGTTCATGACGACGACATCGTCCGGGACAATCTTGTCATACGGCATGCCGGACGGCGTGAGGTAGACCAGCCC
>CACXFM010000053.1 GCA_902766955.1 uncultured Lachnospiraceae bacterium
GACAGATGCTGCGAAAAGAGCAAATATGACGCCTGCGGAGTTTCAGGGAAAGGCGGAGAGTGCTCAGAACAAATGATATTAAAAACGGCTGTCGGCGGAGATAATTTTGCTGTTCTCGAAGCGGGATTGACAAACTGATCTTTGAAGTATATATTTAAAACAGCGTTGCGCAACACTGTTTCATTGGCGTTGGAGGCTGAAATTCATGGCAAACCGTGTCGAAGGAATGACAGAAAAACTGCAGGAACAGGCCATGCAGGAATTTTGCCGGCATGGCTATATGGGAGCCTCCCTGAGAACCATATCCGAGAATGCCGGAACCACCCCCAGATCCATCTATACAAGGTATGGTGATAAGGAGGGCCTGTTCTCTGCGCTTGTTTCCGAGTGTGCCGGGACGCTGAAAGACCTGATCGGGAACTATATGGAAGGCTATGCCGCAAGGCCGGCTGACGAACAGAGAATGCTGTTTCATGACGAACAATTTGACGCCGAGTACCAGGGATACATCCGGGAGATCATAGGCTATATTTATGACAACTGGGATGTGGTGAAGCTGCTCATCTGCAAGAGCGAAGGTACAAAATATGCATCCTTTGTGGATGAGATTGTCAGTATCGATGAGAAGTATACATTGCAGTATATCGAATTCACCGGGAATGATGTCCTGACATCCGGCAGAGCTACCACACAGCTTGTTCATCTGCTTTGCAGCTCCTTTATCCATGGTTTCTTTGAATTCGTCAGGCACGATATGGAAAGGAATGAAGCAGAGAGATATATCGTGCAGCTCCAGGGCTTCTTTTCATGCGGCTGGGATCGCCTGTTTAACCCATGATATTATTTTTTACCCGCAAGTTAGTTGGCGCTAATTATTATTGAACATTGCTTACCAGGAGGTTTCAAGATGAAAAAATCATTACTGACAAAACTGTTTTCCCTGACAATGGCTGTCGTCGCCATGACGGCGGTCTGCACCTCTGCCGCAGAGAGCAGTGAAACACCTGCTGAAATCACGGAGATCGGCACTGCGGAAGAACTGGTCGCGTTCGCAGAGAGCGTGACGGACGGATCCATGGGCGGTTATGCAGGGCAAACGGTTGTCCTTACTGCGGATATTGACTGCGCCGATGTGGAGTGGACGCCTGCCGGCACGATGGACCTGAATGATATGAGCAACTATTCCTGTATGTTCCAGGGTATCTTTGACGGACAGGGACATACGATTTCAAACGTGACATTTGAGTCGGATTACCCGATCTGCGGTGCAGGCATCATCGGAATGAACCTTGGAGAAGTGAAAAATCTGACGGCTGAAAATATTCAGATCCATTGCACGGATACCTACTCGATGGCGATCGGTGCCGTCGTCGGATATAACATGGGCGTCATCCACGATGTCGTTCTGACGGGAGAAAATGAAGTCGCCGGAGTCAATGCGACCGGCGGCATCACCGGCGGCTCAACGAATCATGTGTATAATTGCAGTGTGGACGGAACAACGATCAAGGTGTTGGGCGATAATGATTTTTCAGACGGCAGAATTATTCAGTGTGATGTTGCTGAATGCGGAGGACTGATTATCGGAGGCAGTTTCGGCGGAACGATGGAGAATTGCACGGCAAAGGGAACCATCATCGCGGAAGGCAATGAGCCGGTGGGCCTTGGCGGTATTGCAGGCTGCCTTGAGATGATGGATTCTGTGACTGACTGCACAGCGGACGTCGAAATTATTTCCGAAAAAGGCGGCCACGCGATTGGTGGTCTCTGCGGCTACAGCGGAACACATTCCGTAGGCGATATTGCTCTTGCGACTGAAGGCGTGGAAGCACATGAGTATCCCGCTGTCATTCAGAATTGTCATGTGACGGTAAAAATGAATGTACCGGAAGCGACACATGTCGGAGGGCTTATCGGTACGGGCCTTTATTACTATGGTGAGGAGACGGCGTTTAAGGTCGTGGACTGCTCCGTAAACGGGGAAATCAATGGCGCTGTTACACCCGGTGCCGTAGCGGGCCGCGCAGAAAACAGTGTCATCGAAAGCTGTGAAGCATCTGTCACTTTTGATGGCGAAGAGCTGACTGAACAGGTAGGTACGACCGACAAGATGTATGAGAGCGGCGACCAGGGTGAGGAAGCTGAGTCGGACGTAGCCGAGTCAGTCGAAGCCGAGCCGGACGAGTACTTGGGACGGTTCTAACTGCTCATTCATCCGACGGAACCGGGCCATCCCGGACGTTGGTACTTGTCACCATGGACGCGCTCTTGTAAGAGCAGCCCAAGCGGTCAAATTACGGACGCAGAGTGCAGGAGAAGCCGAATGCGTCCGTAAAAGCAAGCTATTAAAGAGCAGATCGAGGTTCATAGTGACAAACACTGCCGTCGGATACTGCCGGGATCTAAGAAACTGCTGCGGCTCTTGTAAGCATTGTCACGACAATAAGCCGGAACTCCGCTTATCCGGATACTTCCGCTTCAGATGCGCCATAAAAAGCAGACACATCACGATCTGCAGCACGGAGGAGCACGGCGTGGCAAGCCCGATCTTAAAGAGCGACACCGGCCGGAGACGGCTCATGAAATAGGAGACAGGCACGCGGACCCCGAAGGCACTGATGATTCCCTGCAACATGACGAAGCGCGTCTGTCCGAGCCCGTTGTAATAGCCGATGAAGACAAAGAAGATCGGTGTCAGGACGCAGTCGATGGCATAGGATTTCAGATAATCCGCGCCTGCCAGCACAACTTCCGGATCCTTCGAGAAGATGGCACACAGAAGGTCTCCGCGGATAAATGTCAGCAGTCCCATAAACACGCCGACGGCGAGGGAGGCCAGGATGCCATAGCGCAGAGCCTTTGTGGCGCGGTCGTATCGCCTGGCCCCGACATTCTGCGCAGTGAAGGCCGCGACGGACTGCATAAAGGAGCTTGGCACCAGCATGATGAAGGCACACACTTTCTCTGCGACGCCAATACCGGCGGACGGTATCAGGCCCAGCGAATTGACAATCGCCTGAATGATCATAAAGGAGAGACCGACCAGAAGGTCCGACACTGCGAGCGGGAGACCGAGTGTTGTGATCGCCTTCCATATCTGCCCGTTTATATGGATCAGTTTCCATGAAAATGAGAAGGGAAGCTCGTGGCGGCGGATCAGGATGAGGGAAATGACTACGCTCAGGGCCTGTGCCGCGACAGTGGCGATGGCGGCGCCGGAGGCGCCCAGGCCTGCATTCCGCACCAGAAAGAGATCGCCGGCGATGTTGAAGACGCAGGCGATGGCAACCGCGACAAGAGGCGTCCGGGAATCGCCGATGCCGCGGAAGATGCTGCCAAGCAGGTTGTAGGCGATGATGACAAGGACTCCGCCACCGCAGATCCGGACATAGGAAACCGTGCGGTCAAAAGCTTCTTTGGGAGAGTGCATCAGAGTGCAGACCTGCGGCGTCAGAAGAACCAGTACGGCGGTCAGCGCAAAGCCCAGACAGATGAAGAGGGTGATGCCTCCGCCGATGGTCTTTCCGCCGCGCTCGCCGTCGCCGCGGCCGATCTGCTGGCCGAGAAGTACCGTGATGCCCATGGCAAAGCTGCTGATCGGACCGGTCAGCGTGATCATGATATTGGAGCCCGTCGCAACTGCGGATACGTCCGCGGATGAGGCAAACTGTCCGACGATCAGCAGATCTACGGCGCCGTAGGTCGCCTGCAGGAGCAGGGCAAAGAGCACCGGAATCGAGAAGCGGATCAGCTGTGACAGGATAGGGCCGGATGTAAAATTCTGTGCGCTTCCGTTTTTCTGTTTCATATGTCTTACGCGATACCCGGTCATCTGTCTGATGACCGTTTGCCTTTCTTTAATAACTCAAAAACGACCGGACAAGACTGCAGGATGCACCCTGCCATCTTATCCGGCCGTTATTCTGTCTCATTCAAATAATCAACCCTCCGATGATCAAAAGACATTGTATAGATTCATGA
>CACXFM010000054.1 GCA_902766955.1 uncultured Lachnospiraceae bacterium
CAGCACTCCGTGCAGGATGCGACTGGTGCGCAGATGAAATTGCCTGCTGAAGCAGGCGCGCGCCAGCGCGCAAAGAGTCGCAAAGCGACTCTTTGTTCTTGTGTGGCAGATATCACAATTGCTTCACATTTGATTTTTATGATAGTGTCGCAAAAGCGGTGCCTTTATGAGTGCGGGCCCGCTTATGAAACGGAGGAAGTATTTTGATAGAGGTTAAGCATCTTTCTAAGTTTTACGGGGAGCATGCGGCCGTTGACGATCTCAGTTTTGAAGTGGAGGACGGTACCATCTACGGATTTCTGGGCGCAAACGGCGCGGGCAAAACCACCACGATGAACATAATGGCGGGATATCTGGCCCCGTCGGACGGAGAGGTGATGATCAACGGGTATTCCATCCTCGAGGAGCCGGAGAAGGCCAAGAAGACCATCGGCTATCTGCCCGAGATTCCTCCGGTCTATCCGGATATGACGGTGTATGAATATCTGGCATTTGCGTCGGCACTGAAGAAGATTCCTCCGAAGGAGAGGGAAAACCAGATTGATCTGGCGGTCGGAGCCCTTGAACTGGGCGGCGTTTCCGACAGGCTGATCCGGAATCTGTCGAAGGGCTACAGACAGAGAGTGGGGTTTGCGCAGGCGCTGCTCGGCGAACCGGAGACACTGATCCTGGATGAGCCGACAGTCGGGCTGGATCCGCGGCAGATCATTGAGATCCGCGATCTGATCCGGGAACTGGGCAGATCCCATACGGTGATCCTGAGCTCGCATATTCTCTCCGAGGTGAGCGAGGTCTGTGACCGGGTGCTGATTATCAAGAACGGACGTCTTGCGGCGTGCGGCACGCCCGCGGAGCTTGCCGCGCAGAGTTCGGGCAGGACGACGCTCTTTCTGCGCGCCGACGGCAGCGAAGAGGCCGTCAGGCTTGCCCTCGGCAAAGCGAGGGGAACGGCGGAAATCTCCGTCTACCGGGACCGCGGCGAAGTCTGCGCGGATATCCGGGCGGACGGCGGTGAGGATATCCGCAGGGATGTCAGCAGGGCGCTCTTTGATGCCGGCTGCCTGATCCTTGAGATGAGGACGGAGAAAGAGAGCCTGGAAGATATTTTCCTCGAGCTGACCGGCAGTGAGGAGGAGAGAGAAGATTTCGAGACGGAAGACGCCGGAGTGCAGGAGGAGGACCTTTCATGACTGCAGTTTACCGCAAGGAAATGCGAAGTTATCTGACCAATATGACCGGAGCCGTGGCGGTGGCCGTCATGCTCCTGGTGACGGGGCTGATGTTCCGCTACTACAATCTGTACTACGGACTTCTGACATTGCATTACGCCATCAGCAACAGCGCCCTGATTTTTTATATCGTCGTTCCGGTGCTGTCCATGAGGGTGTTTGCGGAAGAGCGGAGAAACAGGACCGACCAGCTGCTTCTGACGTCCCCCTGTTCGCTGACGGAAATCGTGGCCGGCAAATATCTCGCGCTGATTTCGGTTTTTGCGATCCCGGTTGTCGTCATGTGCTTCTTCCCCCTCATTATGAACAGCTTCGGCAGTGAGACGCTTCTGTGGGACTACCTGTGCATTCTCGCTTTTTTCGTCATGGGGTGTGCATATCTCGCCGTGGGCATGTTTATTTCGAGCTGCACGGAAAACGTGATCATCGCGGCCGTGCTCTGCATTCTCTTTGTTTTTCTGACACAGATGATGAGCGGTATCTTTACGATCATCAGCGGCGGAGCCCTGCAGTCCCTGCTGTTTCTTCTGGTGCTGGCCCTTCTGTGCGGGCTGCTCATGTATTTTATGACGAAGAACGCCCTGGTCGGTACCGCCGTGGGGGCGGCTGCCGCGCTCGCGCTCCTCGCCGCATATTATTTCAGGCCCTCCTGGTTTGGCGGCAGGACGGAGTCCGTCCTGCGGATCTTCGACTTTGCGACACATTTTGAGGATTTTGCCGGAGGCTCCTTCAGCCTCACGAATCTTCTGTTTTTTATTTCCTACATTGCGGCAGGCGTGATTCTGACAGTCCAGTCCCTGCTCAAGAGACGGTGGAGCTGACGGGAGGCGGAAGAAAATGAAAAACAGAATTCTGAAAAACGGATCTTATTACGCGGCTCTGACGGCTGTGTTGATCGCCGCGGTGATCGTAATCAATCTGATTGCGGGTTCGCTTCCGTCCGCGCTGACGGTGTACGACGTGACGGACACAAAGCTGTATTCGATCGGGGACACGACGGCGGAACTTCTGGGCGGCCTCACGGAGGACGTGACGATCAATGTGATCACCCAGACGGGCATGGAGGACGAGATTCTCCAGAAACTCCTGGACAGTTATGAGGCGGCGTCGGACAGGGTGCATGTCGAGCGGATTGACGCCGTGGCTAATCCCGCTTTCGCGTCGCAGTATACCGATGAACAGATTCCGCTGAACAGTGTCATTGTCGTGTGCGGAGAGAAATCAAAAGTTGTCAGCAGCTCGGATATCTACCGCTACCTGAGTTATTATTCGTCGAGTCCGGATGCGTTTGACGGCGAAGGACTGATCACCAGTGCGGTCGCATACGTGACGGGCGGGTCGGAAACCGTGGTGTATTATACGACCGGGCACGGAGAGTTTGCGCTCGGGAGCGAGATGACGGAGGCTCTCTCCAAGGCAAATATCGAAGTGAAGGAACTCAATCTCCTTTCCTCCGAGATCCCGGAGGACTGCACGGCACTGATCTCCTTTGCGCCGACTGAGGACTATACGGCGGAGGAAGCCCGCAAGGTCCTGCATTATCTGGACGGAGGCGGCCATGCGCTGCTTGTGACGGCGCCCGCTCTGTGGACCGGAAAGGAGACGCCGGTCTTTGATACGATCGCCGCATCCTACGGGATTGTGAGAAGCGGAGGCGTGATTCTCGAGGGAGATACAAGCCGCTACAATCAGATTCCCTATCTGACGGTCCCGCAGACAGTGGAGGGAGCAGAGGCAGTGGCGGGGCTTGGAAATAAGAATATTCTTGCCCCTCTGGCCGAAGCTCTTAAGCAGGAACATGGGGAGGAAGACGACGAGACCTATTCCGTGCAGCAGCTGATGACAAGTTCGGACAGCGCTTACCTGAAGACATCGCTCGAAGACGGCGTCGACAAGAGCAGCGGGGATGAGACGGGGCCTTTTACGTCAGGCTTTGCGGTTGAGCAGACGTTTTCCAATGATTCCGACGGGAGTCCCGACGTCCCGGACGGGACGGAAGAAGAAGCGGAAGAGGACGGTGGAGAGAAAGCAGAAAAGTCGATGCGGCTTCTGTATTACTCCACACCTTGTCTCTTCAGCGCGGAAGCCCTGTCGGAACTGATCTGGCAGGGGGCCGACCTCCCGCAGGGAAATGATGAGCTCTTCTCCCAGACCATCAAATATCTGACGGACCAGGAAGTGAAGCTGTCGGTTCCGGCCAAATCCATGTCGGTGCCGCAGACGACGGTCAATGCCGCGGCGGTCTCCCTGATCGGGAATCTCTTTATGCTGGCGCTGCCCTCTGCCGTGCTGGCGGGCGGTTTCTTTATCTGGATGCGCAGGAGAAAACGCTGAGTGACGCAGTCTTGTCTGCAACATGAGAGTAAAGGTATTTCATAATGAAAAAGAAGAAAACAACATTGATTGCGGCGGCGGCCGTGCTGGTCATACTGCTCGGTGTTCTGGCAGTGGTGAAGCGTGATTCCGCTTCCCGGGAAAGCGCGGAAAACCGGAAGGAGACGCTGCTCGACCTGACTGCCGCGGATATCAGCGCCGTTTCCTACAGCGCGAAGGACCGCGAAGAAGTTTCCTTTGCGCGGCGGGACGGTACCTGGTACTGCGTGACGGATGAGACGGTGAATCCCGATCAGACACAGGTGGGCATACTTGCGTCGTCCCTCACCGGCAGCGGGCTCACGCAGGTGCTTGAAAAGGTGGAGGATCCGGGACTTTACGGCCTTGCCGATCCTTCTTATGAAGTGGATCTGACGGATACGGACGGGAAGACGTACCATATCTCCGTCGGAAACGTGAATGAAATGACGGGAGACGTCTACGTGAACCTGGACGGCGACGAAAAAACGGTGTATGCCGTGTCTCCCGGCCTGATTGCCAACCTGGACAAGACGCTTCCGGACTATCTGCCTGAGGAGACGGCGTCGTCCGGGGAATCTCCGGCTGACAACTGAACGAAGATGTGATATTTTAGAGGAAGCGGTGACTGCATCACCGCTTCTTCATCATTTGCCGGTGAACGGGGCAGCCCGTCACGGGAGCGGCGCTGCGGGAAGCGGCTTAAGAGGAGAAGACGGATGAGGATCGGAAGCGGGTATGACGTTCACAGACTGACTGAAAACCGCCCTCTCATAATCGGGGGCGTAAAGATTCCGTACGACAGGGGACTGCTCGGACATTCCGACGCTGATGTCCTCGTCCACGCGGTGATGGATGCGCTGCTCGGCGCGGCCGCACTCGGCGATATCGGCCAGCATTTCCCGGATTCGGATCCGGCTTACAGCGGCTGTGATTCGCTGATGCTTCTGAAAAAGGTCGGGGGAATGCTCACCAACAAAGGATATTATATTGTCAATATCGATGCGGTGATCATAGCCCAGGCGCCGAAAATGAGGCCGTATATCGAAGACATGCGCCGGAATATGGCAGAGAAGCTCGGGATCCCCGCTGACAGGGTCAGCGTAAAAGCGACCACGGAGGAAGGCCTGGGCTTTACCGGCAGAGGGGAAGGCATCGCAGCCAATGCCGTGTGCCTGATCGAAACGCTTGTACATTAAAGAACCGTCAGATGTTCTGGCGGTCAGAGCCGGAGGATAAAAACAGAATGAGAATTTTTAATTCACTTACCATGACAAAGCAGGAATTTGTCCCGATTGAGCCGGGCAAGGTCAGCATGTATGTATGCGGCCCCACGGTGTACAATCTGATTCATATCGGCAATGCGAGACCGATGATCGTATTCGACACGTTCCGGCGCTATCTGGAATACAAGGGATACGAAGTGAACTACGTCTCCAACTTCACGGATGTGGATGACAAGATCATCAAGGCAGCGGTCGAAGAGGGCGTGACGGCGGAAGAGATCGCGAAGCGCTACATCGAGGAGTGCAAAAAGGACATGGCGGCCATGAATGTAAAGCCGGCCACCACGCATCCTCTGGCGACGGAAGAGATCCCCGGCATGATTAAAATGATCAGCGAACTGATCGAATCCGGCCACGCGTATGAAAAGAACGGGACGGTGTATTTTGCCACCCGCTCTTACCGCGATTACGGCGAGCTGTCCCACAAAAATCTCGACGATCTGCGCAGCGGATTCCGCGATCTGAAGGTGAGCGGACAGGACGAAAAGGAGGATCCGCTGGATTTCGTTCTGTGGAAACCCAAAAAGGAGGGAGAACCTTTCTGGAAGTCCCCGTGGAGCGACGGCAGACCGGGGTGGCACATCGAGTGCTCCGTGATGGCCAAGCACTATCTCGGAGATACAATCGATATCCACGCGGGAGGAGAGGATCTGATCTTCCCGCATCACGAGAACGAGATCGCCCAGTCCACCTGCGCCAACGGCGTTCCGTTCGCGCATTACTGGATGCACAACGCGTTCCTGAATATTGACAACCGGAAAATGTCAAAATCCCTGGGCAACTTCTTTACCGTCAGGGACATCTCCGAAAAATATGACCTGCAGGTCTTGAGGCTCTTTATGCTGAGCGCGCATTACAGAAGCCCGCTCAACTTCAGCGCGGACCTGATGGATGCCGCCCGGGCGTCCCTCGAGAGGATCCGCACGGCGGCGGAACGGCTCCGCGATCTCGGCGAGAGAGAGGACGGCGGCGCTCCGCTTGGCGAAAGCGACAGGGCCGTGCTTGAGGAGGCAGGTGCATTTTCCGCGAAGTTCGAAGAAAAGATGGACGATGACGCGAATACCGCGGATGCACTCTCCGTGGTCTTTGACCTGGTCCGTTTTGCGAATACAAATGTGGCGGACGATGCGCCGGCGGCGCTGGCCCGCGGCGTGCTGGATGTCATGAAGACACTCTGCGATGTACTCGGTCTCATCATCCTCAAGGAGAAGGAGGATCTTGACTCCGAAATTGAAGAGATGATTGCAAAGAGGCAGGAAGCGAGAAAGGAACGAAACTTCGCGCTGGCCGACCAGATCAGGGATGAGCTGAAGAGCCGCGGCATCGAGCTTCTGGACACGCGTGAGGGAGTAAAGTGGAAAAGAATCTGAGAGTTTTGACGGGAGAGGTCCTGTCAGAGCGTGAAGCGGGGAATTATTCCCCGCTTGTGCTTGCTTTTCTGGGAGATGCCGTTTATGAACTGTATATCAGGACAATGCTGACGAGGAACGGAAACGCGAGACCAAAGGATCTGAACCGGAGGAAAGCAGGACTTGTCAAGGCGGCGGCGCAGTCGGCCCTGATTGCGGAGATCGAACCGCTTCTGACTGAAAGGGAAGAAGAGATCTACCGGCGGGGGAGGAACGCCCACCCGGCAGCCATGGCCAAAAATGCAACCGTGGCGGACTACAGACGGGCAACCGGTTTTGAAGCCCTGGCAGGCTATCTGTATCTGACGGGACAGACGGAGAGACTGGTGGAGCTCATCAGAAAGGGAATCGGAACAGATGAATCGAATTGAAGGAAGAAACGCGGTGCTGGAGGCCTTCCGGTCCGGCAGGACGGTGGACAAGCTGTTTGTGCAGGAGCACCTGGGAGACGGTCCGGTCAGAACCATCCTTAGGGAAGCGGGGAAGCAGGACACGATCGTAAACTTCGTGACAAAGGAGCGGCTCGACGAGATGTCGGAGAGCGGACGCCATCAAGGGGTCATCGCCCAGGTGACCGCGTATGAGTATGCCTCGCTGGAGGATATTCTGCAGAAGGCGGAGGCGTCCGGCGAACCTCCTCTGATCGTGTTCCTGGACGGTATCGAGGATCCGCATAATCTGGGCGCGATCATACGGACGGCCTGCCTGGCCGGCGCACACGGGGTCGTGATTCCGAAGCACCATGCATCAGGCCTGACGCCGACCGCGGTGAAAGCATCCGCCGGCGCGCTGCATTACGTGCCCGTGGCCAAAGTGACCAATATGGGCCGCACGATTGATGACCTGAAGAAGAGAGGCCTCTGGTTTGTCTGTGCGGACATGGGCGGGAAGGAGATGTATGACCTCGATCTGAAGGGGCCGCTGGGGCTTGTCGTGGGCAGCGAAGGCGCCGGCGTCAGCAGGCTCGTGCGGGAAAAATGTGATTTTACGGCCTCTATTCCCATGTCGGGAGCGATTGATTCCTTAAATGCGTCCGTGGCAGCCGGCGTTCTCCTCTATGAGATCGTGCGGCAGCGCAGAGTGAAGGGATGAGCCGTTCGGACCGGGAAGTGCCGTGTGCGGGAGAGAAGGAAACGATGACGGATCATGAGCTTTCGGGGCTGACAGATGAAGAACTGGTCTCTCTTTACAGGGAAGGGAACCAGGAGGCGGCCGCATATCTGATCAGAAAATATAAGCCGCTGGTGCTCCGGATATCGGGAGCCAGATTTCTGGCCGGTGGCGATCACGACGATCTGATCCAGGAAGGAATGATCGGTCTTTTCAAGGCCCTCAGGGATTATGACAGCGGGCGGGAGGCTTCCTTCCTGACGTTCGCGTCTCTGTGCATCGACAGACAGATGCTGAGCGCGATCGAGGCCGCCGGAAGAGGGAAGAACAGGCCGCTGAATGACGCGGTTTTTCTCGGGGAAGAAGAACTTGAATGTGCGGAGAAGCAGTTTCGGGAATCACCGGAGAAAATCGTGATCGACAGGGAGGGGGCGGACGAGAGAATCCGGCTCCTCAGGACGAAGCTGAGCTCATTTGAAAAGAAAGTGCTGGATCTGTATCTGACCGGCATGGACTATCATGAGATCGCGGATGTGCTGGGAAAGCAGCCCAAGTCAGTCGACAATGCGCTTCAGAGAATCAGGAAAAAGAGCGGGTGACGGTGAGGGAAGTGCCGAATCAGCATGACATACCGGAAGGCCTGGTGTATAATAAAGCGGGTGGAAGATATTTCTGCCGGTGCCAGGTTTGACGGGCAGAGGCCTTTAAGAGGAGGAGTGTTTTATGCAGTCATTTAAGTATACGATTACGGATCCGGTGGGAATCCATGCGCGTCCGGCAGGAAATCTGGTCAAGGTCATCAAGGAATTTGCGTCAGCGGTGACGATCAGCGGGAACGGCAAGACCGTGGACGCGAAGAAGCTGATGAGCGTGATGACTCTCGGGATCAGGCAGGGACAGGAAGTCGAGCTCACATTCGAGGGCCCCGATGAAGAGACCGCCTGCGCGGAAGTTGAGCGCTATATGAAAGAGAATATCTGAATCGTTCCGTCTGGGGACGGAAAGCCGCAGCTCACCGTTTTTTGGGGGCTGCGGCTTCTTTTGCGTTCTGGCTGCCGTCTGTTTTTTCGTAGAGGATGAATTCGTAGGGGTCGATTTCGATTTTCTGCACCGCTTTATAGTCTTTGTTTTCAAAGTCGACGCCCGAGATGAGCACGCGGTCGTGCTTTGAGGCTTCCTCCATGGCGTATTCCCGGTTGAGATCATTGATATCCGACCAGTCGATCATGGGGAGCGCGTTGTCCCATCCGAGCTGGTAATAGATTTCCGGCACGCAGAAGCCGAACGCGAAAGTGTCCTCGGGGACTTTGGTGCGGATCTCTTCGATCCCCCGGTTCATATCGGCCGTGAGCCAGCTGGAGGTGGCCCTGTAATCCAGACAGACAGAGATATACAGGATCCCTTCGGCTGCCATCCAGAGCGATCCTCCGAAGAGGACAGCGGACATGATACACGCAAGCCAGGTGCCTGGCTCTTTGAGTGCGGCTTTTACCCGCTCCCTGGTAAAGGTGAGGGCGTGTTCTCCGAAGCATGCCAGAAGCATGCACATCTGAATATGGGAGATCGCCATATTTCCGTAGGCCGCTCTGTTCATGAAATAAATCAGCGACGAGAGGCCGGACAGGGAGATGGCGAAGCAGACCGTGTCTGCCGGGATGGAGACGGATGCTTTCAGCTGCTGTTTCCGCAGGAGGGCCAGAACCGTCAGGAAGAACAGCAGGATCTGGAAGAAATACAGATACACGACGGAGGGCAGTTCCGCTCTCAGGTGATTGACGTTGTAGACGCCGGAGAACAGCGGGTAAATAAACAGCCTGGGACTGTTGATGCTTCCTCCGCACGCGAGATTGTAGAGGTTGACGATCCCGTAGGCGCCTCCCGTGCAGAGCACGAAGTAAAGGACTGCCGTCAGTACGGATATGACGGTCCTGCGCGAGAAGACCGGATATTCGCTTAAGGCCCGGAAGACAATGACGCACATGCAGACCGCGACGCAGAAGAGGCCCATCTCGAAATTCCAGATCACGGAGGCCGTGCCCGTGAGGATCTCGAGAATCACGGTGATTCTGCGGGCTTTTTTCGTGTTGTGATACGCTCCGAAAGTGAGAACTGCCAGCATGAGCATCGGAAACAGCAGGCGGAGCGGGTTGATCTGGAAATACTGTCCTCTCCTCGTGAGGACGGAGGTTGTGCCGGTAATGCCGGCGACAGCCGCAAGGAAAACCGCGTTGTGGCGGATGATCTTGTGGGCGACATAGAACGCGGCGAGATATGTGAAAAAGCCCATAAGCGCCAGCGTCTGCATCACACCGTAGAAGTCGCTTCCGAGCAGCTTTACGAAGGGGAGGCAGATCAGTCCGTAGTGGCCGTAGATACTGACGTTATGTGCGTCATAAGGCTGAAGCTTTGCGACATTGATGATGGTGTTCGTGACGGCGTGGATGTGGGGAACGCCCCCGCCCCGGTCCGCGAACATATTCGGAGCGTAGAGGGCCGCCGCGTTGACGGCTGCCATGAGAACGGCGGCGGAGAAGCGCAGCTTCAGGTTCGCTGCCGTGTTCTCCGTGAGCCGGGATATGGACAGGAGAGCGGCAGCCGCGGCAAGGACGACGAACGTGAAATACAGTTTATGGGGAACCTCCTGCCTGAGATATGTGGAGGCGGAAGTCCCCGGATACAGATCACATTCGTGAATATAGATCTCGTAAATCAGCACAAACACCGCTGCGGCAGCCGCGGTGTAAATGACGTTGAGTATGATGCGCCCGGCCTGCGGAAGCTCACCGGAACCATGCGCGGAGCGGATCCTGTCCAGCACAAATGAGGAGACAAGGAACAGGAGAAAGGCGCCCGCGAGTGAGCCCACGTAGACGGCCAGATTGAAGTTGAGACCATGCCACATGCCTGCGCCTTCATTGTAAACGGATCGGGAAGCGGATTCGTAGACAAAGGCCAGGAGCACAGCTGTCACGATGAGAATAAGTCTGTCGGCGTTTGTATATTTTTTTTTCATGCAGTTCCTTTCTTTGCCTCAAATGATGCTGCGGATTGTTCCGTCAACATTGATTACGGCAGGCACGACGTGTGGCCAGACTTTTGGTTATGTTCCGTCCACATTGATTACGGATTGTTCCGCGCTGCGCGCTCCCACAATCCTGACCCACGTTCGCAATCCGCGGGGCCCCTTCCCCGCTGCTTGCTCACGTGGGGCGCGCCATAAAGTCATGTCCCCACTTACGTGTAAGCACGACGTGGGGCCAGACTTTTGGCGCTGTAATCAATGCATTATCTCACAGAATTCCGAAAAATACTATATGAACCATTGTGTGCAGACGGCTTCCATGCTATACGGACTGCCGTGTGCAGACGGCTTCCGGTGTCAGGGTGCTTGGTAAGGCCTGAACCGGAACAGTCTGGTCTGCAGTTCCGGGAAGCTCTGCGCTTCCGCCACATAGAGGGCGCCGGTCCGCTCCTGCAGGAAGGAGGCGATCAGGTCCGCTTCGGTTCCGACGAAGACGGTATTGTCCGTTCTCGCAAAGGAGGTGAGCAGATTTTCCGGGTCATTCACAAGCATGCCGGCCTGAGCATAGAAGCGCGGGGAATATGTGTCCCAGCTGCCGGCCCTGACGATGTTGGAGAAGCGGCCGGTCGTCATGACGTCCGCTGCGGGGGTGCCGTTATAATAAAGAACATTCAGAATACTGCCGTCAAGGATATAGAGCGTGTCCTTATGTGCTTCCATCTCCGCCGTGATCTGGTTTTTCGGCCACTCATCCGGGGAGATGCGGGGCACGGCGTTGGCTCTCGTAAAAAACATCATGAATGCAGTGCCGGCCGCAAGGAAGGCCGCCGAGAAACAGAGCGCGGCCGCATACGACCTCTTTGATCCGCGCGGCAGGGACTGCCCGCGGGCCGCCGGCAGCAGACAGAGACAGATGATGGTCAGCATGGCGAGCGGACCGGCGACGCGCATGACAAAGCGGAGCCTGACGAAGAGGAGCATCACGTTCAGCGCGTAGAAAATGAGCAGCCCCAGGATGCCCGGGACAGCCGGATATGATCGATTTGCGCACAGCATGACCGCGAACATCAGGAGCGGCAGCGCGAAAAACAGCAGGTAGGGCCTGGGGCAGACTCTCTTCGCATAGTTTATGCGAGCGTTCTTTGTGAGAGCGGCGGCCGTGATGCGGCTGACTTCCCTGAGCGTTTTTTCTGAAAAAAGACTCTTTTCCGCGTATTTCCACCCGCGGAGGAGATCATAGTCCAGCTCGGTCAGCCCTGCCTGTTCAAAGGCCTCCCGGCTGGCTTCGTAGGATGCGGGAGGAAAGTCGACGACGGCACTCCTCGCAAAGGTATAATTCCGGAAATCATGCCAGTCCGGCTGTGAATAGGCGTAGAGTTCCACCTTTTCTTCCGCGGCGGCGCCGCACGCAAGAAGCAGAAGGATTCCCGCTGTCTGCAGGAGGATTTTTTTCCGGCGGGTGCGGTCCTCCGCGCGGAAGACCGCGCTGTAAAACGCGCACAGAAGGAGCGGAAACATGACCGCCAGGCAGGGAAGGAAGGCATCTTTGCGCAGGCACTTGCAGATCATGCAGAGCAGGAGGCCGCCGCACACGGCAGCGGCGCGCCGCCATGTGCGCCCCGGACGCAGAGAAGCGGCCAGCAGGATGGCGCCGGCGCCTCCTGCCAGGAAAGCGATGACGGTAAAGGACAGGAAAAACGGCACCACAAGGGCGTGCATGATGACGGCCGGTATGAGCGCCAGCCATCTGCCCTGGCGCAGAAGTTCGCTGTAAATGACCGTGAAGGAGACGATGAGCAGCAGTATCAGCATCACCAGGTACCAGTTGACGGCAGTGGTCAGGGTATAGAGCACCTTCAGAAGAACACCGTAGAGGACGCGGATAAAAACCAGATGCGAGCTGCCGGCCATGCCGTACGATCCGTTTGCAATATAATTAAGGAGATAGTCGTCCCCGGTCATATAATAGACAGGGCGGATTAAAAAGGGTACTACGGACAGAACCGCGGACAAAAGCAGGGCAGCGGGCAGTCCGTTCAGAAATTTCGGGACAGAAATGTGTTTCATTTGGTGAAGATTCCTCCGGTATATGGGGTCTTTCAGATTACAATGTCGGGGTCAAAATTGAACCCTGGCATCAGATTATTATAGCACGGAGACCCTCCCGGGTGACGGAAAACGTGAAAAGGTCCTGCCGGGGGAGCCGGCAAGACCTTTTCTGGGGAGTATAAATAAAAATTAATAAGGGGTTGTAAAAAAATTATTGAAGGGTAAATTCTTTTACAAGCTGAATTATAGCGCACGTTACAAAAAAAAGCAACACAAACTTAATAAAATAGTAAAAAATAGATGAGGAGAATGTGGATATGTAGTGAAAGATGCGCTATAATGACAACATTCATTTGTCCGGGCCGCGGCTTTTGCGGCTGCCGATACGATCATCAGATGAGGAGAATACATGAGCCGACTGGAATATATAGCACCCTGTCACTTCGGTCTGGAGGCGGTGCTGAAGCGTGAGATTGCGGACCTCGGATGGGAAGTGACGGCGGTAGATGACGGGAGAGTGACGTTTGCGGGTGACGAGTTTACCGCGGCCGAAGCGAATGTCAATCTGAGGACCGCCGAGAGAATCCTTCTCAAAGCGGGTGAATTTACGGCCGCTGATTTCGAGGCGCTCTTTGATGAGACGGCAAAGATCCCGTGGGAGGAGCTTTTGCCTGTTGACGCAAAATTCTGGGTCGCCAAGGTTGCCTCCGTCAGAAGCGCTCTTTTTTCTCCGTCTGATATCCAGTCTGTCATGAAAAAGGCGATCGTGGAGAGAATGAAAACCCGCTACCGCAGGAACTGGTTCGACGAAGACGGACCGACCTATCCGCTGCGGGTTTCGATCAAAAAGGATGTGGTGACGGTGGGGCTTGATACAAGCGGCGCCGCTCTTCATAAAAGAGGGTACAGGGTGGCCCCTGTCATTGCGCCCATCTCGGAGACGCTCGCGGCTGCGCTGATTGCCCTCACACCCTGGCACCCGGACCGGATTCTGGCGGATCCTTTCTGCGGATCCGGAACCATTCCGATCGAGGCGGCCATGATCGCCAGACGCATCGCTCCGGGGCTCAAGAGGAATTTCCTGGCGGAACAGTGGACGACCATTCTTCCGGAGGCTTCTTTTGAGGAAGCCAGAAAGAAAGCGCGGTCGCTTGTCCGGGCCTGTCCTCCGGAGACCGATATACAGGGGTACGATATCGACGGACGGGCTGTCAGATTCGCCAGGCAGAATGCGGAGGCCGCGGGCGTGGCCGACTGTATACACTTCCAGGCGAGAGACGTAAAGGATTTCCGTCATTCCGGCAAGTACGGCTTTCTGGTCACCAATCCTCCCTACGGCGAACGCCTGCTGGACGGTGAAAAACTGAAGGACCTCTACGGAACCGTGGGTGAAATCTACGGAAAACTTGATTCCTGGTCCATGTATCTGATATCCTCGTGCAGGGAAACCGAGCAGTACATCGGCAGAAAGGCTGATAAAAACAGGAAAATCTATAACGGCATGATTCAGACATACGTCTATCAGTATCTGGGGCCAAAGCCTCCGCGCCGCAGAAAATCTACTTGAAAGAAGGAAAAGACATGAGAAAACTGATATTTGCCACGGGAAATGAAGGCAAGCTGCGAGAGATCAGGGCCATCCTTTCGGATCTGGGCTTTGAAGTTCTTTCGATGAAGGAAGCCGGCGTCCATGCCGATATTGAGGAAACCGGCACGACATTTCTGGAGAATGCGCTGATCAAGGCGAGGATCGTCTGCCGTGAGACCGGAGAGATCACCATGGCCGATGACTCCGGGCTTGTGGTGGATGCGCTGGACGGCATGCCGGGGATTTATTCTGCCAGATGGCTGGGGGAAGATACTTCCTACCGCGTGAAGAACGCGGAGATTATCAGGCGTCTTTCCGGCGTGCCGGAAGAAAAACGGACGGCCAGATTCATGTGCGCGGCTGCCTGTGTATTCCCGGACGGGAGGGAACTGACATCGGTCCAGTCCTTCGAGGGCAGAATCGCCCACGAGGAACACGGTGTGAACGGCTTCGGCTATGACCCGATTTTCTACCTGCCGGACAGGGACTGCACTTCGGCAGAACTCACGCCGGAGGAGAAAAATGCGGTGAGTCACCGCGGGAAAGCCCTGCGGGACATGAAGAGGAAGCTTGAGGAGCTGTCCGCACAGGGTGAACTCTCATGAGAATTCTTGTTGTCAGCGATACGCACGGTCAGCGGGCGGAGCTCAGGGAAGTTCTCGAAAAGACCAGACCGTTTGACTACCTGATTCACTGC
>CACXFM010000055.1 GCA_902766955.1 uncultured Lachnospiraceae bacterium
CCATTTTACAGTTACTCCTCTTAAATCATCACCATTGAGAATGGCATATAACGTGGCTGATTTTCCATAGTCAACAGCCGTGTACGTGCTCTGCTCATCGTATTGTCCGCCATCCACAACAGATACACAGAAATGATTCTTGTTATTCTGTCCATTAAGCGAAGCATACTCAGCCTCCTCCGCAGCGGCCTCAGATTCTGTCTGTACAACTTCCGTCTGCATTGAAGCCATTCCGGACCCATTTTTAGTCTCCGATGCGGCATCGTCCGTCAGTTCGTCTGCAGCATCTTCTACATTGATGAATTCCGCTGCCTCCTCTGCTGTATCCGCAATTTCATCCTCATAGTCAGACGCTGCATCCGTCGTCTCTGTATCTTCATCTGTATATTCAAAAACAGGCTCAGACGCCTGGGGTTCTTCCTCTGCATAATCAGAGACTACCTCCGGTATCTCTGTTTCTTCTTCCTCTGCATATTCCGAGACCGGATCAGAGATCTCTGTTTCTTCTTCCGCATAATCAGAGACCTCTTCAGCTGCATCCTCATAAGCGGCTTCTTCTACATATGGTTCTTCCGCAGAATAATCCTCCATGGCCGCTTCTTCGACTTCCTCCATACTGACAGCGGTCTCTTCAAATTGATCCTCCGCTGCGGCTGCCTGCATTGCAGGTGCTATACCGGACACAGTAAGCATGGCTGCCATTATTGCTGATACCAGATACTTTTTCATTTTCATTCCCTTTCTACTTTTGGTGATCATGTTGTCAGACAGATTGACAAAAATAGTGTACCACAGCTTTTTTGATGACCTCCGGGGGGGTAAGAATCCATGTCAGGGTACTGATTTAACCTTGCCTTTCTGAACACAAAAAGACTGAAGATTGAAGCAAAAAGACATCCTCACTTTGATGTGAGGATGTCCTTAATCTTACTCCACTCTTATTTTCCGCTTCGCGCAAACACCATTTTGCAGGTAAACATAAATATAACACGTCCCTTTTGAAACTGATTTCACCTTAATAACATTACGCATTTTGTTTCCAACCTTGATTCTGGTCGGCCATGCAACAGCAACGCTTTGATCTGTGGATTCAACAGATATCTTCCTATGGCTCTATGTCAACGCACGCTTCTGCTGATGCCGAAATCAAACAGTAGTATCTCAATGGGTATTTATGCTATGCCTACAAGACAGGTGTCCTTACCAACGGGCTTGGCGTCATCCGTGCCATCGAATTCTATGACAAAGATTACTTCACTTCTCATCCGGAGATTGAGCGTTATAAGAAAACTGACGCTCCAGACGAAGATAAATCTGTTCCTGCTTCTTCAGGACTTCGCCCTGAATTGGCGCCTTTCCAGGCTCTGTGAAACATTCGATCTGTTTTACGGAACGTTCACCGTAATTCTTCTTGACGCACCTGATTGTGCTATAACGTGAATAATCGCGGTTCCTTGATATTTAGCTGTAATGACTCCTGTGCTTGAAACGCTCGCGACCCCTGGAGTGTCTGAGACGTATGCATATTCCTGGAAGACTTTTTCTATCTTGTTTTTCTCAAGAAGAATTTTTGTCGGATGAATGTTGTAAGTTTTTCCTTTATTCAAGCTGACATATGATGTCGGTACCGTCATGTCACATACGTTCGTATATTGACCACCTTTCGTTGCGACATATAATCGCCTTGATTTTGCGATTTCTTTGCCTGCTACGTTATACGCAATTACTTGATAATTATAATAGGTACCTTTCTTCAGGTTCTTTCTCACAGTACTATTTGTATACAATGTATCAATCTTCTTAAATTTCTCTCCGACTTTTCCACCATATAAGATGTATTTTGTTCCTTTTGGGTCGCTGTTGATATTCAGTGTTATTGTTGTGTTTGTGACTTTTAAAACATTCATCTTGGTAATAGCAACTTTTTTCTGTTTTTCTGGTACTGCTCTCTTCCTCTCCTGTTCCTCAAACAGTTTTATGTCTTTTACCATGGCGTTTGCAATGAGCCTCTTACCATTGATATTTGGATGAATTCCATCAGAACAGAAATACTTCTTTATTATAGATGAACTGACTCTCAACGAATTCTCTGCATTTTCCATATGGTACCATCCGAGCTTTTTCACAAGTCGTGCATATTCCTTTGCCCTGGCTAATGCAGATAATACTTCAGCTTTTCTATTTTTTACCATTGATTCTACGCACCAGTTTGTACTCGCGTATAAAATTTTTGCGTTAGGATACCTTTTTTTTAATTCATTATTCAATTGCTTCATGAATTTAAATACGGTTTCCTGTGATGATGGTCCGCTTGTCTTGAGGTAATCATTGAGAGTTCCACCTTGAATGATGATTCTTGTCACATTGTTGTTCCATGATTTTGATTTCTGGTAAAGAGTATTGATGCGACCTGAGCAATTATCTCTGCAGTCAAGATTAAGATAAAAAGAATTCACATATTTTGCAATTCCTGCCCCACTGTTTTTGCTGTAACCAACATTTGATTTCGGAATATTAAGTTTTTCTATGACCATTTCAGGCCAGGAATATTCAGATGAGCTATATGAATCTCCCATAAAGATATAATTGCCTGCCATAACAGGTGTTACAAATAAAATAGAAAATAGAAAAATAAGTAAACATATTTGCTTTCGCATATGGATGTACCTCCTACAGATTCAAATAAAAAGAGTATTGACCTCGCTCTTTGTGTCGCTTATTACAACTTCCTGCGCCCGCACAAGCTCCACAGATACAAACGACCATTGGTCGAAGATGACGTCATAAAGAATGGCGACAACATGCCGGC
Source organism: uncultured Lachnospiraceae bacterium (assembly GCA_902766955.1). Taxonomy (GTDB): domain Bacteria; phylum Bacillota; class Clostridia; order Lachnospirales; family Lachnospiraceae; genus Chordicoccus. The sequence continues at coordinate 2,810 of CACXFM010000055.1, forward strand.
CAATAGGTCACTTGAACACTGCCCTTTTGAAAATCATGTTGTAAGATAAATTGACAAAAAAAGTGTACCACAGCTTTTTTGATGACTTCCTGGGGGGTAAGAATCCACGTCAGAGTACTATCTCCGCTGCTCTCTCCGAACAAATCAAAGAGTCGCTTAAGCACCTCTTTGGGTGCTGGTGGGCGCCTGTTTTAGCAGGCAACTCTAACTGCACTAAAAAAGAGCGGCAGCTTCATGAATTCCGCTGCCGCTCACATTGATTCAGTTAGTATATTTCCCGTAAAGCCCCCATACGACTATTTTACAATCACCCGGATCCATTCTTCCGGATGGTCCATCATATGAGTCATCTCTTCTCTGCTGTCAAATTTCATGACAAGGATTCCGAGCGTGGTATTTGCCGCAGTAAAGGCTTCCACACAATCGCCCGGAGATTTGACGAAATGTTCCTGCAGAAGATTGCCCGCTCTCACGAACGGATCAATTTCTATGTGATCCAGAATGCCCGCCTTCGGACTGTGGACCACATAGTAGGAAGCATACCCTTTCGGTTTCCCGAAGGGAACAGACGACAGATCCTCCCCCATGGCTGCCCGCACGGCGCAGTCCACCAGGTCCGTCCCGCAGCATTCCCTGATCACCTCGGGGATATAGTTTCCGCCGTTTCGCGGCGCCGCTTCCATCAGATAGATCTGATCCTGATCGCCGATGCGCACCTCAAAATTATAGGCGGCCGTCTTCATGTGCAGGAGACTGAGCAGGCGCTGGATCTCCGCATTGATTCTGTCCAGCATCTCCCCGGAGAGATCTGCCGGAAATGCACCGGCGGCCGGAACGAAGGGATTCTCGCCGGCCAGATCAAAATGATGATCCGCGAAGCACGAAAAGACGAGTCTGCCGTCTGCCGACAAGCCGTCCCCCATCAGCTGCCGGCCATAAGTCCCGACCGCTTCTTCCACTACGATCCGACCTTCTCTGGAAAAGCGGAATGCGGTTTTCAGCTTTTCTTCCGCTTCGGCGATTCCGTCAATTCTGCCGACACCCTTACTTCCGGAGGAATCCGTCGGCTTTGCGATGACGGGAAAGCGGAAGCGGTTGTTCTTTATATCCCGCAACGCTTCCTCCACGTCCCCATAGCCGCATCCCGCGGGAGCTGCAAATCCGTGTGCTCTCTGAAAATTCCTAAAGCGCTCTTTGTTGCACAGTATGCTGACGGCCTCAAAGGGGTTACCGGGCAGGCCCAGCTGCTCCGCGACATAGGCCGCCGTGGGCGCTGCCGGGTCCGAGGCATATGCCATCACATAATCGATTTCTTCCGCTTTGGCAATCCCGAGGACCGCCTCCGGATCGGTTGTACTGATCAGAAAGAATTTGTCTGCAAAGTACTGTCCGGGATTGTCCTCCAGATAATCACAGAGAATGGTGTACAGGCCTTTTTCTTTCGCCGCCCGTATGGCCGGGATCTGCTGTTGAGAGCCCCCGAGTAATAGTATCTTTTTCATTGATAATCTTGCTGCTTTTTAGAGAAGAATGTATTTCCCGTCAAATGCATCGGTATTGTCCGTGAGCACATACCCCACCTTCCGGTCGTCTCCTTTGTTCAGCACTTCCAGTGATGAAGTCCGGAAAATACCGGTTCCATAGTAGTCGTCCTCAAGCATCAGAATCGTTCCCGTTATGTATTCCCTGAAATCCTGTCCTTCCCACCTGTTCATCTCGCTTCTCTGCTTTATGAAAGGCTGCAGAACCATCTCTCTGGCCGTCCCGTCCGCAAAGAGGCTTTTCCATTCCTCGTCTGATGTCATGCAGCCGGCATAGACCATCTGGCTGGATCCGAGACAGGGATGCTTCAGAATGTATTTGTCCTTGTTCTCTTCCGCATCTTCCCAGAGATCCTCATGCCCCTGATACAGCCAGGATGTCACCACATGGTCCCGGAGAAATGCCGTTTCTTCCTGATTCATGAAGCGGTCTGTCACTTCATCGTCAAACAGAAGGGAGAGAACCCGCTTGTCATGGGCCAGGAAGACACTTCTCAGATCATTCTGATAATGGTCCTCAACAAACCGTTTAATCGTATCGTCCGAGCAGCTGAAGAGATCCTGCTGATTAAAGGTTCCGAGCAGACAGGTCCCGTCCAGTGTTCCTCTGCGGGCTTCTTCTTCTGCATCTTTGACCTCGATGACCTCAGTCTTCTTACCAAGGGCTTCATAGAACGGCATAAACAGTTTCCAGGCCGACAGGCGGTTGCTGCCTTTCAGAAGACACACCTTGTCGTACCCTTCGGCATAGCGCGCAAAATGTTCCAGCATCCGCTCCATCCTGTCGTCGGTGAGCTCGAGATTGTGTTCTTCTGCAAGCATGCGGCCGCGTTTGTCCGCAAAGAACGATGTGAAATATCCGTTTCCGAAGAAACGGGATGTGCATTCACACACCTGAATATGCCTGTCTTCACCGATCAGATAATCGATTCTGGCGGCTCCCGGATGATAAGGTCCCTGCTCCTCCTGCAGTTCCAGAAACCGCAGCACCTGATCCGAATACGGGATGCGGTCGAGATATTCTTTATAATGCTCGGCATAGAAATGCAGAAATCTGTTAAACAGGACTGTAATCCGGTGAAGCTCTTCGTCCCTTTCGGAGGTGACTACCATCGGCCTGTCGAAGTACCAGCGGTGATAATACTTCTGCATTTCCACATGCAGCTCTCCGAATAAATCATAGTAGTAACCCATTTTGCCCCTCCCGTCAGTACGCTTCAATCGTTCCGTGTTTTTCATAGTGCGCCGTTTTCACGGGTACATTTTTGTCGTCGACAAACACAACCACCGGCCTGTGGGATTTTGCTTCTTCTGCATCAATCTTGCAGAATGTCATGATGATCACGCGGTCTCCCACCTGGCACAATCTCGCGGCTGCGCCGTTCAGACAGATCACATGGCTGTCTCTTTCTCCTTCAATGGCATATGTCTCAAAGCGGTTTCCGTTGTCTACATCCACCACCAGCACTTTTTCATACTCAAGGATTCCGGCCGCATCCATCAGACTGCGGTCGATCGTAATGCTGCCGACATAATCCAGTTCGGCCTGCGTAACGGTTGCTCTGTGTATTTTGGATTTTAAAATATCAATGTACATTCTGATCCTCTGACTCTGTACCCGCTTATCACTCCCACCAGAATTCTCTGTCCGGCTTCCATCCGATGGTTCCTTCCAGTTCCCGCTTTGTTCCTCTGCCTTCCGTGAGCTGCTCCACAAACTCCGCCTTTGAATTGCCTTCGACGACGCACCAGCCGTCCGGAGTCAGCGCGAAGTCCCATCCGATAAACCGGATATCGGGGAATAAATCAGACACTTCTTCGGCCAGCCTGCGGCACTCATCCCAGCGCGGAATCTGAAAACCTTCCAGACGGATTCCGGTGTCGGGATGCACATGATAGAGAGCGCCGAATTCGGTGACGCCCGGCCCTCTCACGACGCCTGTCTCGGAGTGAACGGAGCATCCCATGCTTCCCTCCGATGCAGATGTGAGGAATTTCCCTCCCTGGCTGATTTTCAGCCACGGATACCAGCACAAGGTCTTCCCGCAGGCACGGAATGTATTGACCCGCACGACATTCACGGATTCGGCATGGAGCTGCGTCAGGTGTTCATCCTGCCTGATCAGCTCTTCGAGAATAATGTCGCTGCTGTTTCCCCATGGCTGCGATTTTGCATGCAACTGTCCTTCTTTCAGCAGTTCTTCAAACAGCGCCTTCAGATCCGTATCCGGCTGGACCGTTATCTTCCTGATGCCGATCCCGATATTTGCATTCAGGGGCTTCTTCACGAAAACAGTATGTCTGCTGACAAAATCGGCGAATACTTCGTAATCCTTTTCATCTGCGATCCGGATGATCTCCCGCTTATAGAATCTTTTCATCAGCTGGTAAGCGGTATACTTGTCATCGAGGACTTTCTGTCCCAGCTCGAGATTATTCAGATGACGGAGATAAGAAAAGCGGTCCATAAAGCCGATGTATTCGCATTTTTCTTCATCCGTTTTATTCTCAAAGCCGTAGTAGAACCATTCCTTCGTCGTCACCCCGTATACCCAGTAACCGTAAACCGTTCTCTTCAGATACCGGTCGGCCTCATCCCCCAGAAGATCCGGCATGCTTTTCGCGACCGCAGCCTTCATTAAGCCCATTGTTCTCGCGTCATAGCGGGAGGGCATGGCGTTCATAATTTCCTCACCGATCCGCTCCATCTCGCGCCGGTCATCGGTATGTATGAGTTTTGCTTTTAAGGTTTCCTGAAGCATACTTCTGCCTCCTTCAAGAATATCGCAACATAGTAAAAAGTCCCAAATTCTATCTTCGCAGACAAACTCGGAATTTGCAAGAAAAAAATAAGGCTGCCGCAGGATCGCGACAGCCTTCGTCATTCTTCAGAGCTTATC
>CACXFM010000056.1 GCA_902766955.1 uncultured Lachnospiraceae bacterium
AGGAGGTTACACTCGGCGTAACAACGATTGATTCAGAGTAAAGGAGCTTGCCCATTCCGGTCGGGGCGAAGGTCCCGGCTTCGATAATGGCGTTCAGCTTTTCTTCTTCTACGTGGTCCGGCTTGTAGGCCGGCAGCTTCTGCGGCTTTTGAGAGTCATTAATGTTTCCATAAGTGTTTACCTCCGCAATAGAATTATCTGTTTATGATCGAACCTTCTCCGCCCCGGACAGGATATTCATCCAGGCAGCCTTGAAGTTTTTTTCTTGTTTCACGCACGATCCGAAGCATTTCGTTTTTGTGTTTCGGTAAGAGTGCCTGCATCGGTACGAGGTTGGAAGGGTGTGATCCGAAGTAGATCGTATCTTTCAGCTCCAGGTGGGAAATCAGCCGCTCCTGTTCATCAAGCAGCTGGCCGATCGTGCATTCCTTAAACGTGCCGTTTTTCATATCAGAGTACAGTTTGCATCCGGGCTGTGCATGAAGCGAGCCGATGAAGAGCAGATGCGGCTGGACGGCATTGATGAGATCAGCGGTAGCATCGGCATTCTCCCGCCAAAGATCAGCGCCGCCGCAGCCGAGGATCGCATTGAAGCTGTAAGTGATCCCGGCTTTCGTCAGACGCAGGAGCTGTTCCTTTGCTTCCTCGGCAGTGTGGCCTTTGTTCATATAGGTCAGAGCAGCGTCCAGACCGCTTTCCACGCCGATATCCAGGCCGCCGATCCCCAGATCGCTAAGGCAGCGAAGTTCAGCGTCCGTTTTATGTTTGATATTCTGGATGGACGCGTACATAGCGATGGTTTTCACTTTCGGCAGGTTCTTATGTATCGCAACCGCGATCTCGGTCAGTTTGTCCGCTGAAAGCACAAACGCGTCGCCGTGTTCCAGAAAAACACGTTCGACATCAGGACAGACGCTCGCTGCTTCTTCGATATCCGCTTCGATCTGTTCCATAGGGCATACAGTGAACTTCACATCCGGATACATATAACAGAAGGTGCATTTGTTATGGCTGCATCCGAGCGTGACCTGCAGCAGGAGCGAATTTGCCTCGTACGGAGGCCGGTACACGATGCCAGTCATGTTCATTGCTTTTTACCTCCAATCATCTGTGCAATATATTCATTTCCGAAAGTCTCCATAGCTGCGATTACAGGATGGAACTTTCTGCCGATCTCGGTGAGAGAATATTCTACTCTGGGCGGGATGGACTCATACTGCTCACGTTTGACAAGACCATATTCTTCCAGGGATTTGAGCTGAACGGAGAGGGTGGCATGAGTCATTTTCGGCATCTTCCTGAGAAGCTCATTAAAGCGGATCGGTCCGTCTTCCAGATAAAACAGAATGAGGACGGACCATTTGCCGGAGATCAGGCTCTGGGATGTTGCGTAGGGGCATTGCCCGAAACGCTCTTCGAGGGTTGTTTGTATTTTCATAGGCGGCCTCCTTTTTAGGTCATATTTTTGAACTGGTTCGATTATATGACCGAAGAATAATAAAAACAAGTACGATTTTCAAAGATACCTGGTATCTTTCACCATGTCGACTTTTTAGATGTGTAAAGGGCGGCTTTTCGCTTGATTTTCTTCTGCACGAGGAATATAATTAACATCAAGTTAGAGAAGGCTAACCAATATTTGCCGCCCAAACCCGTTATACAGACCTTCCAAGAGAAAGAGGTACAGATTGAAAGGGTACCTATCATTTCAGCAGAAAGCCTCTAAGTGGTCGTCTCTGTACACCCAGTGATCTGTATAAACCGGAAAGAAGAATACCGGACTGGGAATGCTTGGGGTGCGTGTGAGTTGTTCCTGAGGATATGAATTTCCGGCGATATCTTTATCGAGGCAAGGAAAATGTGCTGGCCCAGAGCGTCCTTCTGGCTATTGCCTATAACATAAACAAGCTCCATTTCAAGATCCAGGGAGGACGAACAGGCCGGTTCCTGACAGAGCTGAAAGCTTCATAAATTTTGAACAGTTAAAACAACAATCGGGAAAAGGCGCTGGTTCATCCGGGCGGCTTTGCTTGAAGTTTGCCTTAAATCAGGGATTTCCCAGACATCAAGTCAGTAATGCAGAAAAACCGGCCTTGACGGCCGGTTTTTCTGTGAATAGAGAGAGCTGCCGCAATATCTATTGCGACAGCCCCTTTTTTGCATCTTCCCGACAAAGGGAGGGATGCTGAACGCATCCCCCCTAAAACATAGGCGTAATAGCAGTCTTAATCATCACAAATACAGAAGACAGCATACAGCGGAACAGATTTGATATTGTTTTCAAATCCGAA
>CACXFM010000057.1 GCA_902766955.1 uncultured Lachnospiraceae bacterium
AAGCCCTTTTCATAACCTTGAAGCGAGTTTAAGATTTTTTCTGAGCCTTTAGGCCATTTCGTCCGGGGTTAGATATTCTTGCTGGCCGAATCTGAGTATAAGGGAGCGGTTTCCACGCACGCAGCCTTCGCCTGTTTCTTGCTGGCCGAACCCTGAATATAAGGGAGCGGTTTCCTCGCACGCAGCCTTCGCCTGTTTCTTGCCGGCCGAATCTGAATATAAGGGAGCGGTTTCCTGCACGTGGTGTCCTACGTGATATAAGAAACCATTCCCACGAAAAAGGCAGAGGAATAAGCAAAAAGCCTATTTCCTCTGCCTGAAATTTCAATTCCGGGCAACACCCCCGCCTCAGTAAATCACGATAGGCGTATTCAGATCTACCATCTCATACAGCTGCGCCATCACATCCGACGGCGTATTGACGCATCCGTGGCTGCCGTTATACCTCCAGATATCTCCTCCGAAGCTGCCTCTCCAGGAGGCGTCGTGGATGCAGATACCGTCGATGTTGTAGGCGAGCGTATATCTGCAGAACGCGGTTCCGTAGGATCCGCTCATCGTGTGGTCCCTGAGCTTGTCAAGCACAGCGTAAACACCCGTCGGCGTCCTTCTCTCCTCCGTATCCAGCCCGGTCACCACGGGCGTATCGATTTTCAGCTCGCCGTCCTGGTAGTACCACATATGCTGTTCATCGAGGCTGACCTCTATATAAGTGTAGCCGATATCGCCGTTTTCGGTGTCGCGGGTCAGACCGTAGTCAAACCAGACACACTCCATGTTCTTCGTCTCCGCATTTTCCAGAGCCGTGCGGATTCTCTCCGCCGTCGCGTCGCGGTCCATCAGGAACCCGTAAGAATCCACGGGATTTCCGCCCACCTGTATGACTTCACCGTCGTGGTTGGTAAAATTCCGGACCGTGCGCAGCGTGTCGTAGCGGTCACCGAGGCTGTTTGTGTATTTCATCACGGCCCCGGCATTGATCAGCACCTTGTTTCCTTCGTCATTCCAGTTCATCCAGTTGAGGAAGGTGCTCTTGTCCAGCGTCTCCACGGCACCGTTTTCCAGATAGATGGTCAGTACCGTATTCTGCACGGCGTCCAGCTTCTTGAAGCGGCTCAAAAGCGTCTTGTTGTCGGAGCGGACCCGGGCCTTTTTGTAGCATTTGCTCTTGACCAGGTTGATCTCCGACGGGCGGTCGCTCACCGCCTCCTGAGCCAGCTTCTGGACCTTATCCTCATTGAGCCGATTTCCGTCAATCTCTTTCTTAAAGACATAGCCTTTGTCTGTCTTCTCGATATGTGCGTCCACCGGATCCACAATCCCCTCGCCTGACACGGCATTGAGCGAATGCACGCACTTTTTCAGCTTTCCCTTGTCAAAGGTGAAGCCCTGCTTTGTCCGGATGATTGTCTTCTTCAGATTAGCCAGCGGCCATTTATAATAATTCTGGTCCGCGATCAGCTTTTCAAAAGACGTTCCCATGGTCAGACGGAAGCCGAAGTCCTTGTAGGGAATCGTCTCTTCCGCTCCGTCCATTTCATGAACGGTCAGTTTCCATCCGCGGCTTTCGGCCTCATACTGCGCTCTGGCTTCTTCGGCGGTCATACCGCTCACATTCATGCCGTTTACCCATGTATTTGGCAGAAGCTTCCCCTGCAGGTCCTGATATCCCCGGTAATACAGGTATCCCAGAACACAGCCGACGGTCAGAAAACATAAGAAAACAAGCAACCCCTTCATGTGTTTCATAACCAAATCCCCTTATCATACATTCAGGCATCCTGATTCTCCCCAGTCTCATAAATGCCTGCAATTTCCTGCCGCATATATATGCGGCAGGAACCCTTCTCTTGTATTGTACATGGAGTCCGGCTTTTTGTCACAGAAAATTCAAAATTCTGTCATTTTGTGAACAGGAAGAAGCTGTCCAGTCCCTCGGAGATCCCCTTCGCGAGCCCCGGGAAGGTCATGCCGCTGTGATCAGATGCGCCGTCACCCACTTCCAGGTCGATGGACGGAACCGTGGAATAGGAAGTCTGCGTGAGGTCCATTTCCATGGCGCCGCCTTCAAACAGCTTGAATCCCTGTGCCTCAATGCCCTTCACGATATTCTCGCCGAGGCGGTTGTGATCCTGCCAGTGGGAAGCCACGGGCTCCATGTTCCTGTAGCTCTCGTTCGAGGGAACACTGAAGAAGAACACGCCTTTGTCACTGGTCGTGCTGTCATAATGCAGCGCGATATGGCAGTCCGCCTTGTTGTTGGCCAGCACGGTCCTCGCAATATTATCCAGCTGGACATCTTTCCCTTCGCGGATCATGAGCACGTCATATCCGTTGTCGAGAAGCTGGCGCTTTACGACCAGGGCCAGCGCCACCGTCACGTCACGCTCCGGCGTGCCGTCCTGGAACGTCATGCCGCCGGCCACCGCCATGGCCTCGGTTGCTCCTTCCGCGGTACTGCCGCCGGTCACCTTCGGTGTGCCGTCCGGGTGGCAGAGCGTCTTGACGGACTCTCCGCCTTCCGTGCCGTGTCCCGCATTGACGCAGACGGTCTTATGCTTGGCGATGGACGGGCGGGCATGATAGAGTGTCGCCATGCCCGAATGAATCTTGGAATGATCCGCATACGGCCATGACAGGTCCAGTGCGACCTGCTCGCTGGTCTCTTCGTCCGCCTCCTGGGCCACGCTCTCCGCGTCACTCATGGCTGCCGGAACGCTTTCGCTTTCCGCTATGCTCTCCGGGGCAGCTGAATCAGCCGCTGCCGGCGTGCGCTTCGCATCTGTATGCAGAGGGGTGTTCTCCACGACTTTTATACCTCCTTCTTCCACTGCGGAAGCGACAGCACTTTCCGCTGCCGCAGCCGCTGTTTCACTCTGCGCGTCCGGCGCAGCCGCCGCTTCGCTCTGTGCGTCCGACACCGCGGAGCCTGTCCGGCTCTCCGCCCCGGATGCAGTCTTCCCGTCCTGTCCGGACTTGCCCGCACAGGCAGTCGCCATAAGCGTTGTCACTGCTGCCGCACATACTAATAATGCCAGTTTTCTTTTTTTCATAACAATCGTCTCCTCTCATCAGTCAGTTCTGATCTCTGAAAACAGTCTTCCAGTAATTCCTTACAAGAAGCAGTGCCACCCCCGTGGACAAAAGCTCCGCCACAGGTGTTGCCAGCGTCACTCCCACGGCTCCACAGACAGTTCTGAGAACAAACATCAGCGGGATATCCAGAACTCCCTTGCGGAGAATCGACAGGACAAAGGATTCTGTCTTTCTTCCGGATGCCTGGAACATGGTCTGTACCAGATAACATACGGACGCAAGCGGAGAAGCACACGCTACGACGCGCAGGAACATAGTCCCGTACGCAACCGACCCGGGCTCATCGATAAAAAACCTCGTGAGGGAAGGCGCAAACATAAGGAACAGCACCATACAGGCGCCGGTCACTGCCAGGGCCAGCTTCGCGGTATAGCGCACGGCCCCCTTCAGCCTGTCCCATTTCTTCGCGCCGTAGCTGTACCCGATCAGCGGGAGCACCCCCTGGGTGATGCCCATCGCCGTATTAAAGGCCAGCATGTTGATCTTCTTGGCGACACCCATGCCCGCCACTGCCTCACTGCCGAAGTCCTTCACCAGCGCATTCGCGGTAATATTGGAGACCATCGCGAGTGCCGTGGACGCTGCCGCGGGCATTCCGATCAGGAGAACCTCCGCAGGAATTCTGTCTCCAAACGAAATATCACGCACATTCACGGTAAAGACCGGATGATTTCTGTGCCGCACGAGGTAAATGACAAAATACAGGAGCGCCGCCGTATTCGACAGGCATGTCGCACAGGCTGCGCCGGTCACCTCGTTTCCCGGCGGCAGGAGTACAAACATGAAAAGCGGATCCAGAAAAATATTCAGCACGCCGCCCATGGACATGCCGAACCCCGCCTCCTTTGCGGCACCGATCGAGCGGACCAGATGTCCGCAGAGGACATTGCCGACCGTCGGAACCGCCCCGACGACCATGGTCCAGAACATGTATTTCCTGATGAACTCATAGGAGTTCTGATCACCGCCGATATATAGAATGATCTTCGGCCCGAAAAACGCCATGACCGCCATATAGAGAAGGGCCGCGGCCAGTCCCCCGTACAGGCAGAAGGCAAACACATGCCTCGCCTTCTTCTCGTTCTTCATGCCCAGCTGCCTGGAAATGACGCTGGCCCCGCCGATCCCGAACAGATTGGCGATCGCCGCCATCAGGACATAGAGAGGCATGCAGACCGACATGGCCGCAACGGCTGCCGGATTCCCGGTCCTCCCGACGAACCATGTGTCCGCATAATTATAGAAGATATTGATCAGCTGGGTAATGACTGTCGGAACGGCCAGGCCCGCCACTGCGGCGGGAATCGGAGCTTCGGACAGAATGCGTATATCGTTTTCCTCTTTTCTCATAGGCGCATTATAGCACATTTCAAGGTTTTCGGTATGCACATTCCGTTTTCGCACATCTGCTGCAGGTGTTTCCGCGGCTGCACGGTGTATCCGCAAGTCCGGTCACCGCGGTCACCGATTTCGACGGCAGCATCATGAGGCTCTCCGTCAGCACCATGCCGGTCCGTTTCTGCAGCTCCAGGATCCGGAACAGATCCCGCTGATATTCCAGGCCGAAATCTCCGTATCCCGGTGAAAAACGCGGGCGCAGAAACACTTCCTCCGCGGACCTGCCGCTCTGCGCCGCCGCGGCGCGCCGGATCTCCTCCTCCGTCTTGTCACAGAAGGCCTCCAGCATCGCGGCGCCCGCAGCCTGCAGTGCCAGCGCGCGGGTCATCTCGCCTTTCGCCTGGGCCCTCGCAATCAGCCGGTCCACCCCCGCACCGAGCGTCGCCCCGAAGAGACAGACCTCCCGGCATCCGTCAAGGTTCCGCACAAGTGCCCGGCTCATAACGGTGAGCGGCCCGATCCGGACTTCCGTCTCACCGTTCCCGGCGCACGGAAAAATCCGGAAATACCGCGCCGGTCTGGCCGTATTCCGGATCATCCCGATACATTCTTCCGCCAGTTCCCCGAGAACGGAAGAGGGGGCCGTTTGTCCCGCCCCCAGGTACCGATACACTTCATTTCTGTCAATTTCCAGGTTAAAATATGTTTCTTCCATGCAGATTTACTTGAGAAGCGAAAACAGGGCTCCCATCAGATCACTGCCGTCCACCCCGCTGCCGGACTCTTCGTTTTCTTCTTCTTTGTCAGCTCCGCCAAGTCCCATAATGCCGGAAAGGATCCCCCCGATGCCGCTCTTTTTCGCAGCCGGCGCTCCTCCGAACATTCCGAGCAGGCCGGAAACATCAAATCCCTGCGCGCTCCCTGCTCCGGACGCGCTCTCCTTTGCCGCCGATACGCCGCTCAGAAGTCCCGGCGCCATATTGGCGAGGACATGTTCGACGGATGCGCGGTCGAGCTCGGACTTCTCGGCCAGTCCGTTCAGAACCTGATCGGAATCACTGCCCAGGATATGGCCGAGGATCTTTTCGCCGTCCTGCTCGTCGGCCTCGTCGAACTGGTCAGCCATATTTCTGGTGCTCTTGTGCTGCATCAGTGCACCGAGCAGTGACTGGGCGCCCGCGGGAGACGCCGCATTCGCCGTCAGATATTTCATCAGGACCGGCAGCGCCATACGGATCAGCTTGATAAGCTGGTCAGCGGAAATCCCGGTTTTCTTCGAAAGTGAATTGACGGAATTGTCCGCCGTCATCGAGCTCATTAAAAGATTCAGTAAGTTCATGTTCTCTCCTCCCTCTTTCTTATGCATCTTATATTTCAAAAGGCAGCTGCATGTACAGCTGCCCTCATTATATCACAGATAACTCAACAAATAACATCTCTCAGTTCGGCAGCGCGTGCTCACCGATCGTCTCCACACCCTCCGGCAGTCTCATATCCTTCAGTCCGTCACACTCCGCAAAAGCGTAATCACCGACCGACTTCAGATCCTCCGGCAGCTCGAGCTCCATGAGGCGGCTGCAGCCGCTGAAGGCATACGCGCCGACAGATGTCACCTTTTCCGGCAGCACAACCTTTTCAAGCGCGTAGCAGTTCATAAACAGCCGGTCGCTCACTTCCGTGAGTTTGTCCGGCAGCGTAATCTCTATCAGCCGCGTGCACTGGGAGAAGGCCTCCTTCCCGATCGTCGTCACGTCAGATGGCAGATTGATCGAGATCAGATGGCTGCATCCCATAAAAGCCGACTGGCCGATTTCGGTCAGCGACTCCGGCAGCGTCACGCTGGTCAGCGTCTCCTCGTGATAAAATGCATCCTTCTCGATTCTTGTCACGGGAAGCCCCCGGATTGTGTCCGGTATCACCAGTTCCTCCGGAAGATAGCGGTTTCCTCCCGTGATGACCGCCTCCTCATCCTCCAGGCGGTACTCCAGTCCGGGCGTCAGCTTTACCTGTCCCTCGGAAGCGGCTGCACACAGCGCCGGGGCCGGGACAATACTGCAGGCAAGCACTGCAGAACAGACCCATGTACATACAGTCTTCTTTCTCATATTCTCCATCTCCCAAAAGTGCCGTTGCCTTGTTCTTTATTCCATTATAACGCAATTACGGCCGCTTCCCACAGCTCTTTTTCACTTTTCGGTCAGATCAATGATCATAATCTCGCTGTTGGTGCCCACCCGCATGGGAGGGCCGTAATAACCGATCCCCGAAGTCACGACCGTGTCCATGCCGTCGATGGTTTTCAGTCCGTAGGCATTTTCACTAAAGAACGGAACGATCAGGTTCCCGGGAAAGATCTGCCCCGCGTGTGTGTGTCCGCACAGGACCAGATCCGCGCCGCATTTTGCCAGATTGGAGAAATCAATGGGCTCATGCTCCAGGACGATCAGCTGCTTGCCGGGATCCGCGCCCGCAAGCAGCTCCTCCGCGGACATCCTCTGAGCCGTGCCGTCTCCCGCCTTCTCGCCGTCAACCCGGCCTGCGATCTGGACGGCGCCGTCCGCGATCTCAGTGATTTCATCATACAGGGCCGTAAAGCCGCAGTCCCTGAAGAACTGCTCGATCTCTTTCGTCCGGAAGGCTTTCGAAATCGGAGAGATCGGGAAGCCCCCGAACAGCGTCTCCTCCACATCGTGGTTGCCGTAAACAGCATATACGCCGAACCTGGACTGCAGGCCGCGCAGCGCCGCCGCATACTCCTCAGGGTTCTTCAGAGCCGGATAGGAACTGGTCAGAATATCCCCTGCGATCAGGACGACATCCGGCTGTTCCTGATTCATCAGCTCCACCATCCTCCGAATGGTCTCCGGCTTTGAGTTCACACTCATGTGAAGGTCCCCGATCAGCGCAATCCTGAGCTTGTGATCCGCGCCCAGCGGCTTCTCTGATTCCAGAGACAGATGAGTCAGGATTGTATGCTGTGCGTGCACCATACCGTATGCCATCGTCCCGAGACCGACAACCGTTGACACGGCCAGAATCACGCCTGCCCCGTGGTAAAACCTTCTTTTGCGGATTCGTTCAATAATAAAGGTGAGAACGGAGAGATTCAGCATACACATGATGAAATAGACATCGAAGCCGAGCCAGATATTTCCGTACGCCTGCAGGCGGAACTTGAACGGGTTGTCCGGCAGAAGCGCCCCCAGGACGGGCAGCATTGTAAGGCAGGCAAAAACGGCCAGCACTGCGATGCAGATATTTCTTCTCGCTTTTCCCGGCGCAAGGACCGAGTACAGGCAGGCCCTGATCCCCACCATCAGAATGATATGCATGATAATATAGAAAGAAACCGAAATTAGTGGATTCATGCCGTTCTCCTTTTCCCCTCAGTTTTGCTGCGGAGCTGCGGCAGGCTCCTCCTTCTCTTTCTTCACCTCAACCGCTCCGGGCGTCATATTCGGATGCACCTGCGAATAGACAAGGTCTCCCGCAAACAGAGCGGCCAGTACGATGCAGATCCCGATCAGGATCTTCGGCTTCACCTTCGAGAGAAGGAAATCGAAGATGGGCGCAATCAGATAGACGACGACACAGCATCCCACGCCGAAGACCAGAAGCCCCTCCGCGCAGATCCTGCCGTGCAGATTGAGAAAATAGCCGTCGTAGGACCACCATCTCTCGTGGAACTTCATCTCCAGATACCACGCCGAAAAGTATTCCAGCGTTCCGCAGAGCAGGATGGATGTGAAAAACTCGGCAACCGGATTTGAGCGGAAACGGCTGCAGATCAGCAGCACCACGACACCGCCCGACCCGTAGATCGGCAGCCAAGGTCCGTGCAGCACGCCCCTGTTGGCAACTTCGCCCGTCTGCATGAAATGCAGCGCCAGCTCCCAGCTCCAGCCGATCATCGAGAACACGATAAAGAGCAGAAACAGCGTCCACAGCGAATAACTGCGCATAAAAGAGAAATGCCCGAGCCGGTGGATCTCCTTCGTTCTCCACCTGGGGTTCAGCCTCTGCGGATAAGCCAGCCCGTCCATGCTTCTCTTCAGGTCCTGAATCACATACCGGCGGCCTTCCAGGTCATCATGCTGCTTCTTGAGCTCCAGAGATCCGATCCACAGGCCGAACCAGTCGGAAATCCGTTTCTGCCAGAGGCCCAGCTCCACCCGCTCTTCGAGCAAAAGCGTCACCTCATCCACGACGTCAAAATAGGTCTCCAGGAGCAGAATCTTATCCGCTTTCTCAAACAGATACCGGTCGTCCAGGAGTTCCGTCCCCGGGATTCCCGCCTCCACGGCCTGTTCGCGGACGCGCACATAGAATTCCGTGTAGCAGGCCATCCTGTACGGGGCTCCGTAAAACATATCCGAAAAACCGAACGTGAAAATACTTAAGATCTGCCAGCCGATCAGCGTCAGCTGAAACTCAAACAGTTCCATCTTGTGGCCGTCCATCATCTTTCTGGACAGCGTGACGGTTTCGGCCGGAGTCATGTCCGGATTCTCGGCCACGATATAGGGGACCGCAAAATAGGAATAATACTTGATGATGCCCCCCACAACCGTAAAGGACCACAGAATCTCCAGAATATACTTGAAGGCCAGCGTCCCGGCCGCTTTGAGCCATTTCCTGACGGCCGCGAAATGAAGGATATCCATATAGGAAACCTTGCTGTACATTCTGGCCTCAAGGAACATTCTCCGCATCGCCGCCGAATACACATTTTTCAGAAGCAGATAAACGAGCGCAAACCACAGGAAGCCGCCGATCGTAAAAATAACCGACACGGCCCTGTCCGACTTTGTGACCGAGTAGATCGTCTGCGCCAGCCTGGTGAACAGCCGGCCCGACCACAGCGTATTGACCAGCTTGGCAAGCTCTCCCTCGCTGCGGCTCAGAAAACTGCTGTCATTCGCCGTCTCCTGCAGATGCTGCTCCAGCTGATCCGATTTCAGAATCCCGTCCCACATATGTCCCGAGAGGATGTCCCCGACCACATCATCCGAGCTCAGGAGAACGTCGGTCATATTTTCTTTCACCGGACTGCTCTGCTGTTCGATCAGATAGTTGACGAAATACCCGCCGCCGAAGCTCGTGTAACCGCTGATGCCGTTAATGACCTGCTTGAACTCCGTACCGAAGAGCATCATTGCCAGACAGAGAAAGACCAGCAGAAAGTAATGGCTCCGCATCACGCGGTGCCCCCTCTCCTTCAGCTCTTTCCTCTGCATGAGAATATGATTTTTATCCATAGACTCCCTCTGATTTTTCATAAATCTCATGGAAAATGATAAAACTTAAGCTTCACCTGCGTCAATAAGGTTTTCATATCCGGCCCTCCGGTGGTACAATAGTTGACCGGCGCCCGGGATTCCTCACCAGCCGCGCCCTTACACCACCTGCAGAATAAGGATAATGGAAAGACCTATGTACAGACATCTTCATTTTATGAGACCCAATCATACGGGGAAAGTCAGCGGCGGAACGGATATGCTCCACGGCCCCCTTCTTAAGAAAATGATTCTGTTTGCGCTGCCGCTTGCCTTAAGCTCCATGCTGCAGCAGCTTTTCAATGCCGCGGATACGGCCGTCGTGGGCCGGTTCGCCAGCAGTCAGGCCATGGCGGCCGTCGGCAGCAACAGCGCGATCATCAATCTCGTGGTTGGCCTTTTTACGGGCATCTCCGTCGGAGCAAATGTTGTCGTATCTTCTCTGATCGGCCGCGGCGACGACGCTTCTCTGCCCGATGCCATCCACACCTGCATCAGCATTTCGCTCATCTCGGGTGTTCTTCTGCTTATTGCCGGTCAGATTGTATCCGTCCCGCTTCTGCTGCTGGTCAACACGCCGGAGGATGTGATCGGCCTCGCATCGTTATACCTGCGCATTTATTTTCTCGGCATGCCCTTCGTCATGCTCTACAACTTCGGCGCGGCCATCTTAAGGAGCCGCGGTGACAGCGAGCGGCCTCTTTTTGCGCTCACGGCCGCCGGTATTATCAACGTATTTCTGAATCTCCTCCTGGTGATCGTGTTCCGCCTCCATGTGATCGGCGTCGGAGCCGCCACGGTGATATCCAATATTGTCAGTGCCCTCCTCGTACTGTTCTTCCTGTGTACGGAGGAAGAGCCCTTCCGCCTGGATCTCCGGAAACTCCGCATACGCAGGCAGCACCTCGTCAGAGTTCTGAAAATCGGTCTGCCGGCCGGCGTGCAGGGCGTGGTCTTCTCCCTGTCAAACACGGTCATCCTGTCCGCAGTCAACAGCTTCGGCGCCGCCGCGTCGGCGGGATCCGCGGCAGCTCTGAACTTCGAGATCATCGCCTACTATGCGGTCAATGCGTTTAATCTCACCGCAGTCACCTTCACCAGCCAGAACTACGCGGCGGGACTGACGGACAGATGTAAAAAAGTCTTCCGGATCGCCTTCCTGGGCGCACTGATCAGTGCCGGCTGCCTTGATCTCTGCTTCGTTCTCCAGCGTGGCATCTGGCTCCGCATCTTCTCAACGGATCCCGAGGTACTGGCATTTGCCTACACGCGTTTCCTTCATGTGCTGCTCATGCAGTGGATGGTTTCTTCCTATGAAATATCCGGCGCCGCCATGCGGGGCATGGGGTACTCCATGACGCCGTCCGTACTGATGATTTTCGGCACCTGCGTGTTCCGGATTTTCTGGACCGCCGTCGTCTTTCCCCGAAGCCGCGATTTCGGCATGCTGCTGAATGTCTATCCGGCCTCCTGGGTTCTGACGGGATCCATGGTTATGATCAGCTATTTTCTGGTGCGACGGCGCGCGTTCCGCAAACTGCCGTCCGCCGCGCACGCATCCGATTGACTGGACTTACAATTCATGCTGAAGTATAATTAATCTCAGAATATTTCTCATGTTTTAAGGAGGTCCGGAATGAATCAGAAAAGCCGTTCGGGCAACCCGTTTTCAAATGTGGCGGCGGGACTGCTCCTGCTTGCCGCCTCTCTTCTTTATTTGAGTCACTATCACTTTCAGATACGGTTCTTCCCCGATCTGGCAGTTCTTGCCCTGCTCGGGCTGCTCATGATGGCGGGCCTGAATTATGCCGTTCCCGTCCTCCTCGCCCTCGCGCTTGCTCTTCAGTTTCTGGAAATTCCCGGCTTTCCGGCAAGAGCCCTGACGAACCGCGGTCTCTCATCCCGGACTTTTCTCGGCGTCATGGTCTGTGCCTGCATTTTGTTAAGTCTGATGATTTATGCGGAAGGACGCCTTGTGAACAGGAACCCTCTCTGGTTCGTTCCGGGACTTCTGATCGTCGTCATGTGGGGTCTGGAAAACGGAAATCGTCTGCGCCTGCTTCTGCAGGGTAACTTCCGTTACCGCATCCCCATGGTCTTTCAGTTAGCCTACCCCGCCATTTTCGGTCTCTCCCTCCTCATCTACGGCCTCCGGTTCAGGCGCGGAAATGCGGCACCCGGTCCGGTTCAGTCCCAATATGCAGGAGCACGGAACCCGATGCAGACGTCCCGTGATCAGACCATCATAAACGGCTTTGAAACCGAAGCAGACCGCCATTCACTCGGCGTCAAAGGCGGCATCGACCTCTGGGATCGCCGCTGACGCCGTCAAAATACCGTCACTATAAACCCGGAGCTTAACACGTTCCATTCTAAGGAAAGGAGTCTTTATGAAATTTTTTAAAGGTGAAAACAGCGGCAATATTGTCACGACCGCCTGGAAAGTGACATCCGAGAGAGCCAGCGCGGGCGATTCCTTCTCCCTTCTCGAGCCCAATACATCCGAAGGCGCGCACGAGAAACATCTGCCCGTGATTAAAATCAAGGGGAGCACGGTGCGGGTCGAAGTCGGTTCCGCCGAGCATCCGATGCTGGATGCCCACTATATCACCTTCATCGCCCTCGAGACCAAAAAGGGGTTCCAGAAAAAGAACCTGAAGCCCGGCGACGTCCCTGCCGCCGAGTTCGCCCTGACGGCAGATGATGTGCCGCTCGCGGCGTACGAATACTGCAATCTGCACGGGCTCTGGAAAACACCGGTGAAATCCGCCTCTTCCATCAGCGTAAAGCCCCGCATGCTCATCACGTACTTCTCGGCCGGCGGCACGACGGCAGCCGCGGCGCGCAAAATCGCGGACGAAGTCCACGCGGATCTCTATGAGATCCGTCCGGAGACTCCCTATACGGCGGCTGATCTGGACTGGACCGACAAGGGAAGCCGCTCAACAGCGGAAATGACGGATCCCTCCGCCAGGCCCGCCATCAGCGGAGAGATTCCCGCTCTCTCCCGCTACGACACCGTTCTGATCGGCTATCCCATCTGGTGGGGCACTGCCCCCAGAATCATCAACACGTTTCTGGAGACGGCTGACCTCGCGGGAAAAACGGTCGTGCCTTTCGCCACCTCCGGCGGCAACAGCATCTCCAAAAGCGAGGATCTGCTGCAGGAGCAGTATCCCGATCAGATCAAATGGCATGCCGGCAGGCTTCTGTCAAAGAGCCCGTCCGCGGACGAGATCCGCAAGTGGCTGGCCGACCTGATCTGGCTGCCTGATTCGGATCTTGCATGATTGCGGGAGTTGCACAGAAACGGAGCAATCCGCGGCACCAAATTTCAATTTCAACAGAGAATCCCGGACCTGAAAAGTCCGGGGTCTTTTTTTACAATTTTTGCTTATTTATGGTTTTATCGTGTTCTTTCTAATTATATATGCTATTATAAGCCCGGTATGTTCTTAACAGAGGAGGTTTCAGATATGTTCAAGATCCTTTCCAAAACACAGCTGAGCGCCGTCGTCTGGGAGATGGTGGTCGAAGCACCGCTTCTGGCCAGGCACTGCCGCCCGGGCCAGTTTCTGATCGTCCGCAAGGATGAAGTCGGCGAACGCATTCCGCTCACAATCTGTGATTATGACACCGAAAAGGGCACCGTCACGATCGTGTTTCAGCCCGTCGGCGTCTCTTCGGAGAAATTCCTCGAGCTCGAAGAAGGAGATTCCTTCCTTGATTTCGTGGGACCGCTTGGACGGCCGTCTGATATCTGCGACATGAGCGACGAAGAACTCCGCAAAAAGAAATTTCTCTTTGTCTGCGGCGGTGTCGGAACCGCTCCCGTCTATCCGCAGGTCAAATGGCTTCACGAGCGCGGCATCAGCGCGGATGTCATCATCGGATGCCGGACGAAGGACCTGCTTTTCTATGAAGACAAGATGCGCGAAGTCGCGGGCCATCTGTACGTCACGACTGACGACGGCTCCTATATGCACAAGGGTGTCGTCACGACAGTGATCGACGAGCTCGTGGCCGAAGGCAAAGAATACAACCACTGTGTCTGCATCGGTCCCATGATCATGATGAAGTTCTGCTGCCTGACGACGCAGAAGTACGGCATTCCCACAATCGTCTCCATGAACCCGATCATGGTGGACGGCACGGGTATGTGCGGCGCCTGCCGCCTGACAGTCGGCGACGAAGTGAAGTTCGCCTGTGTGGACGGCCCCGAATTCGACGGGTTCAAAATCAACTGGGCAGAATGCATGAAGCGCGCCGCCATGTACAAGACGGTCGAAGGCGAGGCAAAGCTCCGTTATCAGGAAGGAAAAACACATGAGGGCGGCTGCGGCAACTGCTGACAGGCCGAATCGAGGAGAATGATTATGGGAAATGTATTAGAAAGAATTCCCGTCAGGGAACAGGATCCGAAGGTCAGGGCCGCAAATTTCGACGAAGTGTGCCTGGGCTACAATGAAGAAGAAGCTGTCGCTGAAGCTCAGCGCTGCCTGAACTGTAAAAACGCGAAATGCATCACCGGCTGCCCCGTCAACATCCGCATCAATGAATTCATCGCCAAAGTCAAAGAGCGCGACTTCGAAGGTGCCTACCGCACGATCAGCCAGTCCAGTGCACTGCCGGCTGTCTGCGGACGCGTCTGCCCGCAGGAAACACAGTGTGAAGGGAAATGCATCCGCGGCATCAAGGGAGATCCGGTCTCCATCGGCAAGCTGGAACGCTTCGTCGCGGACTATGCGAGACACAACGGCATCGTCCCGACGCCGGACGCTCCTCCCAACGGCCACCGCATCGCGGTCGTCGGCTCCGGCCCCGCCGGTCTGACCTGCGCGGGCGATCTGGCCAGAATGGGCTATGACGTGACGATTTTCGAGGCGCTTCACAAAGCGGGCGGCGTGCTGACCTACGGCATCCCGGAGTTCCGTCTTCCCAAGGACGAGGTGGTCGCAAAAGAAGTCGAAAATGTCAAGGCTCTGGGCGTGAAGATCTGCACGGACGTCATCATCGGCAGGACGGAATCCGTCGATGAGCTGCTGGAGCAGGGCTTCGAGGCCGTCTTTATCGGCTCGGGCGCCGGCCTCCCCATGTTCATGGGCATCCCCGGAGAGAACGCGAACGGCGTCTTCTCCGCCAATGAATATCTGACAAGAAACAACCTGATGAAAGCCTTCCGCGACGACTACGACACACCGATCTACAAGGCAAAGAAAGTCGTCGTCGTAGGCGGCGGAAATGTCGCCATGGACGCCGCGAGAACCGCACTCCGCCTGGGCGCCGAAGTCCATCTGGTCTACCGCCGCTCGGAAGCCGAGCTTCCCGCCAGAGCAGAAGAAGTCCATCATGCCAAAGAAGAAGGCATCATCTTTGACCTGCTCACCAACCCGGTGGAGATCCTGACCGATGAAAACGATTATGTCAGGGGCATCCGCTGCATTCGCATGGAGCTCGGTGAGCCGGACGCGTCCGGCAGACGCCGTCCCGTCCCCGTGGAGGGTTCCGAATTCGAAGTGGAGTGCGACGCGGTCATCATGTCGCTCGGCACATCCCCGAATCCGCTGATCTCCTCGACCACGGTCGGCCTGGATATCAACCGCAGAAAGTGCATCATCGCCGATGAAGAGACCGGCGCCACCTCGAGAGAAGGCGTCTATGCGGGCGGCGATGCCGTCACAGGCGCCGCCACGGTGATCCTGGCCATGGGTGCCGGAAAAACAGCGGCCAAAGGCATCGATGAATTCATCCGCAGCCGCAAATAAAACCGATAAAAATCACGTTTTTAAGAACAAAGAGCCGCTTAAGCGGCTCTTTGCGCGCTGGTGCGCGCAGGCAAAAGCCTGCAAAACACATCTGCGCACCAGTCGCATCCTGCCCGGAGGGCTTTATGATCTTATAGGAATTGCAAAGCAATTTCCTATAAGATCATAAAGGGGGCTGCCCGCCAATCCCGGCGGGCAGCCCCCTGCATCGTTTTATGAATTATTAAGCCCGGAAATTATTCCACTGTCACAGATGTGATGTGCGGATTCGGTCCCTCATACCAGTACAGGAATCCTTCCACATCAACCACATCGCCGACCTTCAGATTCTGAACTGCCTTATAGACATCCGAATCCTTGTCGCACAGATCCGTCTCAACCGTGAAGGAATACTCATCTCCATTGTAAGAAACCGTGAAGTACAGGTCATCGCCCTCGGCGCCGGAGCCGTCCCAGTTGTACAGGAATGCAGCTTCCTCGCCGCCGTTGTCAGAGGCCTCTACCGTCATTCCCTTAAAGGAAACTTTCTGGTTCTTATATGCCTCGAGTTCATCTGAGCCGAGGAGTTCGGTCACATCAGTCGCTTCCGCGATGAATTCTCCGTCCTCTGTTTCAATGTATGCGTCCGCGATCTCATCCTCGCCGGACCAGACTGCCTTGAATCCGTTGACCAGAATCTTCTGGCCGACTTCAAGTGCGTTATAATCCTCTTCCGAGCACTCGACCTTGTAGAGGAAATATGCGCCGTCTTCATTCTGTGTGTAAATCGATGCGCAGCCGTCGCCCCATGCCTGCTTCGCCTGTACATAGGTCTCTACCATAACCGGCTGATTTTCTTCCGCATTGACAAACTCTTCATAGGTCATCGGAGCTTCCGGAATCTCGAACTCCTCAACCATGGATTCCGTCTCGTCATTCGCAGCCTCCAGTCCGGACTCTGCCATTTCAGCCATTATCTCGGCACCGGATTCGAGCTCGTCGACGATAACCTCAGCACCGGATTCAACCTCTTCGGTGATGAGTTCAACATCGGATTCCGACATCACAAGGCTTCCCAGCAGGCTGCCCAGTGTCTCTTCCGCCTTGGACTTGCCGGCTTCCAGCATATTCTCCGCTTTGGATTCCGTCGCGGAAATCACCTCTTCCTTCTTTGTCTCGACCAGAGCCTTGACTTCTTCCACCTTCGATTCCGCCGCAGACTTCAGTTCCTCTGCTTTCGTCTCGAACGCTGTCTTCACTTCTTCGGCTTTAGACTGCGCGGAAGCCATCTCATCTGATGCCACATCCGTCACCGCTGCAAGGAGCACACCGAGAAGAGAATCTACTTCCTGCGCCTCAGATTCCGTTAATTCCGCTACCGCTTCGACATCGGATGTCGCGTCAGCGAACACTTCGTCGAGCAGTTCTTCCACAACTTCAACATCGGAATCGCTCAGATCCAGTACCGCTTCAATTTCGGAATCGGTCAG
>CACXFM010000058.1 GCA_902766955.1 uncultured Lachnospiraceae bacterium
AAAGCCCGTCGCTAAGAGGATTCGAACCTCCGGCCTACCGCTTAGGAGGCGGTCGCTCTATCCTGCTGAGCTATAGCGACATGTCCGTTTTTTGGCTTAAACACTGGGTTTTTCACCTTCGGCCCGGCAGCCGTTTTATGATCTCAGCCGACTTGTGATCGACTGCAGACATACATTTTGATGATCCTGGTTGCAGCTGATTTCTTCCCTCTTTGGGAAATGCTCTTCTGCATCCTTACGGTAATTTCTTACCTTCTGTTGAACCAGTAGTCCTTCTCTCACTCTTGACAGCTTCCGCACGCTTCTCGTTCTTAGGAGGCGGACGCTCTATCCTGCTGAGCTACAGAAACATTTAGCCTATCTAATTTACCACATCTGTTTAAAAAAGTAAAGTCTTCATTATACTGCCAGCCGTCGTGATCCGAATCTGAGCACCGGCAGTCCGTCTGCTCATTCCTTCAGGTTTCCTTTTCTGATATTCTCCTGAATAATCTGGTCCGTGACTTCAAACAGTTTTTCTGATCCGAGCCGCGTCTTATTGTGCCGGGTGTAAATCGTCGAAGCAGTGACACCATGTTCTTTCCAGTCGCCGCCTTCATTACTGTTATTCAGAAGCAGCGGCTGCAGATTGTCCATCGCGTGTGCATACCGTGATTCAGCCGTCCGGTATTCCTCAAATTCATCAAAGAGAGCCGTCAGCTCTTCCTTCTGATCTTCCGGCAGGAGAGAGAAGATGCGCTCTTTGGCAGCATCTTCCCGTTCCTTCTGATTTTTAAGCCCTTCAGCGTCATATGCATACGTGTCGCCTGCATCAATCTCCACGATATCATGGATCAGACACATTAACATCACTTTCGCGATATCAATCTCCTCGTTTGCATATTCGCGGAGGAGATATGCCATGACAGCCATGTGCCAGGCATGCTCCGCATCATTTTCACGGCGTCCGTGTCCGGACAGATGTGTCTGCCTCAGGATGTTTTTCTCTTTATCGATTTCAAGTGAGAAATCCAGCTGTTTCTTTAACCGATTATCCAAAGTGCACCAGCCCCTGGAGCCATACCAGCCCCCGGAATCGCCTCCCGGTTTTCGGGATTCCTTTTAAATCCGCCTCATTGATACAGACGTCCATAAACATGTCGCAGACTTCGATCTGCATCTGATAGACATATTCACTCGTATAAATGTTTTTGACTTTCTCACAGGATGTGATATTTCCGATCACACTGTACTGGTCGCATTCGATCCCGTACGGGAGAAAGGTTGTGTCCACAATCGAAAACACGTCTTCGTTCAGAATCCGCTTTGATATGATCGAGTAGTCTCTCATATCTTCGGCCGTAAGAGCTTCGATCGCCTCTTCGTTTCCGCCCCGGGCCTCGGAGATCAGCTTCAGCTGCGCCTCCCTGGCGCGGATTCCTTTTTCTTCATCTTTTACGGACTTGTAGACCGGCAGTAGAACGACGCCTTCTTTCGCGAGAGCGGACAGCCGGATCGGTCTGGCATCTGAAGAGAGCGGT
The DNA here is from genome assembly GCA_902766955.1 of uncultured Lachnospiraceae bacterium. Lineage (GTDB taxonomy): Bacteria > Bacillota > Clostridia > Lachnospirales > Lachnospiraceae > Chordicoccus. Next base: position 1,521 of record CACXFM010000058.1, read on the forward strand.
CCTTTTGCTTCGGCCGTCTTATATTCCCCCATATTGTTCAGGTAGAATATAATGGTCGCACCGATTCTCGGATCTTCACAGGCCCCGGCATAGGATTCTTCGCCCGCATGTTTTTCAAAATCGACTTCCTGGCGCATGCTTACGGTCGCACCGTTGAAATAGGGTATCGAATATTCCAGATGAAAATCTCCGTTATCATCAAATTCGCCGCATACGGTGAGTCCCATATCGGAAGCATAATCCTTTGAAAACTCACCGTAGATCTGACCCGCCCGGTTTCTGAACAGCGTCCGTCTGTCGAAATGCATGACTGTGTCTCTGTGAAGACGTTCCAGTTCTCTGTGCCCGGTGATTCTGCCTAATCCTATCGATCCTAAATATGTATGCATATTACCTCATGATTTCGGAAGCAGAATGATATTTCTGTCCTTTACTTTTTCGGAATAAGCACCTCTGTGCCGCCCATGTAAGGTCTCAGAACCTCCGGGATTGTGACGCTGCCGTCTTCCTGCAGATGATTCTCAAGGAATGCAATCAGCATGCGCGGGGGTGCAACAACTGTATTATTGAGCGTGTGTGCCAGATACTTCCGGCCCTCCTCGTCCCTGACTCTGATCTTAAGACGTCTCGCCTGTGCGTCACCCAGATTGGAGCAGGATCCCACTTCAAAATATTTCTTCTGTCTCGGTGACCATGCTTCCACATCCAGCGATTTCACTTTGAGATCTGCCAGGTCTCCCGAGCAGCATTCCAGTGTTCTCACCGGGATCTCCATGGAACGGAAGAGATCGACCGTATTCTGCCACAGCTTGTTAAACCACATCGGACTTTCTTCCGGTCTGCAGACGACGATCATTTCCTGCTTCTCAAACTGATGGATGCGGTACACTCCGCGCTCTTCAATCCCGTGGGATCCTTTTTCCTTACGGAAGCAGGGTGAATAGGATGTCAGTGTCAGAGGAAGCTGTTCTTCCGGGATAATCTGGTCGATAAAACGGCCGATCATGCTGTGTTCGGAGGTTCCGATCAGATAGAGATCTTCGCCTTCGATCTTGTACATCATGGCATCCATCTCGTCAAAGCTCATGACGCCGGTGACGACGTTGCTCCGAATCATGAAAGGCGGAACGACATATGTAAATCCGCGGTTGATCATAAAGTCACGGGCGTAGGAGATAACTGCGGAATGCAGTCTCGCAATATCACCGATCAGATAATAGAATCCGTTTCCGGCAACCCTTCCGGCAGCATCCAGATCAATGCCGCCAAACCTGTCCATGATCTGTGTATGATAAGGAATTTCAAAATCGGGCACAACAGGTTCACCGAAGCGCTCCACTTCCACATTTTCGGAATCGTCCTTTCCGATCGGAACAGAGGGATCAATGATCTGCGGAATCACCATCATGCGCTTCTGGATCTCTTCTTCGACCTGCTTTTCTTCTGTTTCCAGTTCGGTAATGCGGCCTTTATGTCTGGCGATTTCATCCTTTGCAGCCATCGCCTCATCTTTTTTGCCGGCCTTCATCAGCGCACCGATCTGCTTCGATGCCTGATTGACTTCCGCCTTCATGGACTGTACTTCTACTTTGATTTCCCTGTTTCTCTTGTCCAGTTCCAGCACTTCATCAACAAGCACAAGCTTGTGATCCTCAAACTTCTTTTTGATATTTTCTTTTACGACTTCCGGGTTCTCTCTTAAGAATTTTATGTCAATCATTTTAAGCAACCGCCTTTCCTTGATATCAAATTAAACTAATGTGAGCAATCATTCAAGAATATCATCCGTGCCATAGCGTTTCGCAATTCGGAGCGCCTGCACTTCTTCATTGCTGAGCATAATGTAAGACTCGCCTTTGACAATTTCCTTTATGTACAGAAAACAGTTCTCTTTGCTGTGAACTGCATTCAGTACAAAACCGCTGTCGCTGTCATCGAGGAGAGCGAGTACAAAACTCAGCTTGCCGCCTACATCATCGAACGCGTCATATTTAACGATTCCGTATTTATGTACGCTCTTTGCCTGAATCTCCGCAACCTGCTGGATTGCATCATCCAGCGTTCCGATGCTGTTCGCATATTTATCGATCCTCGTCATCTTCTTGGAGATATCTTTCTCCAGAGATAACCCGTTCTGCCCTTTCATAAAACTGTTATAGCGGGCATTCATTCTCCTCACTTTCATCGTGCTGCTGAGCACCACGATCAGAAGGACGACTTCCAGGACCAGCAGCAGTATGATCATGATTCCCGGATCGATCCCCATTGCCTCAATAGTGCCACTCATACTGCCTCCTTACCTGAGCGATCGGAGCAGTTCATATATGCGGTCAAGCTCCTCATCAGAATAATATTCAATTTCGATTTTGCCTTTCTTTTTGTTTGTCTGTCTGATACTGACTTTTGTGCCGAGAGCATTCTGCAGCTGTTCCGAAAGACTGTTCAGCATGGCTTCGCGGCTTGAATCTTCTTTTTTCTCGCGCTTTCTGCCTGGCATCATGAGATCCCTGACCAGTTTCTCCGTCTGTCTGACCGACAGTCCTTCCTTGACGACCTGCGAAGCCAGACGCTTCTGCACATCTGCCGCCGGAACGGAGAGAAGAGTTCTCGCGTGTCCCTCAGAGAGCACACCAGTTTCCACCATCGTCTGGATTTCTTCATCCAGCCTGAGAAGACGCATGGAATTCGTGACGGCGGATCTGCTCTTTGACACCCGACCCGCGACCTCTTCCTGACTCAGATGATATTCTGTCACCAGTCTGTGATATGCCTTAGCTTCTTCAATCGGATTCAGATCTTCTCTCTGGATATTCTCGATCAAAGCCACCTCTACGGCTTCCTGATTGGAGAAATTTCTGATAATCACGGGGACTTCCTTCAGTCCCGCCCTGCTGGCAGCTCTCCATCGTCTTTCCCCGGCTATAATCTGGTAGTAATCGTCTGTTTTCTGTACCAGAAGGGGCTGAATGATTCCGAATTGTCTGATGGAATCAGCGAGCTCATCAATGGCAGCGTCATCAAAGTATTTCCTCGGCTGATCCCTGTTGGGCTCAACCATCGAAATCTTCATATTCACGACTTCACTGCCATCAGGAACAGTATCGAATTCTTTCTTTATCGTTTCTGTATCCTGCGCGGTCTCATCAACTGCATCATCCGGTTTGCTGCCGATCTCGCTCTCAGAAGGTGTTTCTTCCTTATTATATAGGTCACTCTCCCGGTCCGCGGATTCTTCTGCCTCATTCTGATTGTCATATTCAGCCATCAGATGATCCGTCTCTTCTATAATGTCATATGAAGTCTTTTTAGCAGACTTTGGTTTCTTTTCTTCTTCAGCTTGAGATACAGCCTTCTTTCTTCCCGACCCGGATTTCTGCGTGCTCTTTTCCTTTGTATCACGTTCAACCGTCTTAGAGGCCGGACTCTTTTTCACCGTCGTCGGCTTGCTTTTTTCCTTTTTTTGTTTTTCAGATTGTCTGTCTGGAATTAGTGCATCGAGGCCTCTGCCCAGACCTCCCCGTTTAGGCATTATTTCTTCCTCCTTTTTGTAAATTCCCTGGCAAACTCCCGATAACGCATGGCTCCGCTGGAATGTGAATCATAGCGGATGATTGGCATGCCGTAGCTCGGTGATTCAGCAAGTCTGACATTTCTCGGTATCAATGTCTTATAAATATGTACATCCATATTTTCTTTGACATTCTCTACTACATCTGCCGACAGATTCGTCCTGGCATCATACATTGTGAAAACGATCCCATTGACCTTTAAGTCAGGGTTCAGCCTTTCCTGTACCAGATTAATGGTCTTCATTAACTGGGTCAGCCCTTCCAGCGCATAATATTCGCATTGGACAGGGATCAGAACATTATCAGCGGCGCAGAGTGCATTCAAAGTAAGAAGAGAAAGAGAGGGCGGACAGTCAATGATAATGTAATCATAATCATCCTTAACCGGTTTCAGCGCCTTTTTTAAAAGAAACTCTCTCTTTTCCGAATCCATCAGTTCGATTTCCGCACCTGCCAGATCGACATTGGACGGTATTACATAAAGTCTGCCAAATTCTGTGCGGACAGTGCAATCATTCGGCGTACATTCTCCTGTGAGAAGGTCATATACCGTATGTTCTGCAGAATTTCTGTCAATTCCAAGACCACTGGTCGCGTTTCCCTGCGGATCCAGGTCGACTAACAGCACTTTTTTTAGTCTTTCAGCAATACATGCTGACAGATTAATCGCAGTTGTTGATTTTCCAACGCCTCCCTTTTGATTGGAGATAGCGACTATCTTTCCCATGCATTTCTCCTTTTCCAAATAGATATAGGCATTATAGCACGCCTTTCCATATAATTAAATGAGAGATTCTTATTCTTTCTGCGAATCATGATGTTTCACGTGAAACATCATAAAGGACTTGCAGGCTTTTGGAGGTTCTTCATTTCATTCAATTCATAATTTCTACCTATATCTTATTTTTATTCTGAATATTTACTACATTAACCCTATTATTGTTAAATTTAATTATAATCTGCACTTATAACACTTCTTCTATATTGCATTCAGTCAGTCTGATTTCTTACCAGCAGATAACCAATGTTTCACGTGAAACATCACAAAAGGTTGTTTGACAAGTCTCATATTAAAAATCGCGAGGAAGGATCTGCTAATGTTTCACGTGAAACATTAGCAGATGTCATCAAAAAAATGCGCTTGAATGCGTCTAAAAAGGTAAATCATAAGGTCATAGACATGTTTCACGTGAAACATGATCTCGCACTTGAAGAATCGTATAACAGGTGATAAAATAGCTAAGGTTCAATCAAAATTCTATATGGAGGCACTGTTTATGAAAGCAAAAAACGTCCTTTATCGTGTTTTCTGCAGTTCTTTTATGGCAGCCGGTTCCATGTATGCTTTCAATAAATTTCACAGCATATATGCTCTTAAAAATCATATTCTGACCTCTTCTCCCGAGAATTATTTCAAGTGGAATGGAGAGCGGATTTACTATAATTGCATTGGTAAAGGAGAGCCAGTGCTTCTTCTTCATGCTCTTCATCCCGCTGCATCCGCAGAAGAATGGCAATTAATAACAGAAAGTCTTTCAAAAGATCATAAAGTGTTTGTTCTGGATCTTCCCGGCTGCGGCCGATCTTCAAAATCCAGATTAAAATACACAGGTTATTATTACATTAAATTAATCGAAGAATTCATGAATGCAATGGCTCTCTCCGAGATTCCGGTCGTAGCATCGAACCTGACCTCTGCCATTGCTATAATGGCTTCCGCTTATGATCCCTCACTTTTCAGTAAAATCGTGCTGATATCACCGCCTTCTATATCCGTTTTATCAGAGAAACCCGATTTTATATCAAAATTAAAGAATCTCTTTCTTGAAATGCCTATTTCAGGAACTTTTATTTACAAATTGCTTTGTTCTAAACCGCAGATTGACCTGGCATTTACAGAGCAATATTTCTACAACCCATTCCATGATACTGATGATCTCGTAGATACATATTTTGAGAGTTCACAGATCGGCGACGGAAAAGGTCATTATTTTGCAGGCAGAATGCTGGGCAAATACATACACATCGATGTATCTCACGTTCTGACACATTTTAAGACACCTGTCAAAATCATCGAGGGAGCCGAAACAAATGACGGTGCCCAGGTGATCACAGAATGGACAGCCCTCAATCCCCGTATTTCTGTTTCAGAGATTGAGCATACAAAAAAACTTCCGCATATGGAAGAACCCGAATTAACTGTTCGCGAGATTTGTTCGTTTATTGACGAATCGGACGTCATGAACGAATCAAATTAAATAACCATTATCACGTATAATCATATTTGACCAACAAAAAAAACGACCTGGCTGTTATTTTTACAGCCAGGTCGTTTTTTAATTACTGTTTCTTCTAAATCAACTCAGACAAAGCACTTACTGATCATATTATTGGCATTCTCGAAGGCATTCCAGCCTTTCTCGGAAATTTCGATGGTGTTTTAACACTTTTTTCTACCTGCACCAGAATTCTGCCCATATCATACAATTCTATTGTATTCAGTTCAGGATTTGTTCCGCCTGTCAAATGAATGATTTTTTCAGCCTGTTTAATTTCCTCTGTAATGTCGCCTGATTTATATGCGATAAAATGGCCCTTCATTTTTACAAACGGCATGCAATATTCTGAAAGTGTAGCCATATTTGCCACTGCCCTGGATATAACCAGATCATACTTTTCTCTGTAAGAGGGATCACGTGCCAGATCTTCAGCACGTGCATGCATGGCAACCGCGTTCTTCAGGCCAAGTTCCCGGATCACGTCATTTACAAAATTCACCTTTTTACCCACAGAATCCAATAAATGCAATTCGTTATCGGGCCACATGATTTTAAGCGGAATTCCCGGGAATCCCGCCCCGCATCCGAGATCAAGAATCCTGTTTTTCTGCAGAGATACATCTTGAAGAAGCCCTATTGACAGGCTGTCGACAAAGTGTTTCTGCACAGCTTCTTCAAAGTCGGTCACACGTGTCAGATTCATCACCTTATTTTTTTCGATCATCATAAGGTAATATTGCACCATCATTTCCGCCTGTTCACTTGTCAGGTCAAGATGCAGGGTATTTTTTACTTCCTGCTTCAGATATTCGGTCTTATCCTGTATACTCATCATTGATTATTTCCTGTTTTTCTTCAAGTAAACCAGCAGAACCGAGAGGTCTGCCGGGCTGACACCGGCAATTCTTCCGGCCTGGCCTATATTGGCGGGTCTGAATTCCTTTAATTTCTGTCTGGCCTCGATCCGCAGGCTGGGAACATCGTCGTAATCGATCGATTCCGGAATTTTTCTGGACTCGGTTTTTGCAAACTGTTCCACCTGTTTCTTCTGTCTTTTGATATATCCCTCATACTTAATCTCTATGTTGACCTGTTCCCTCACATCAGAAGGAAGCTCCGGTCTTTCGGGATCAATCGAAGACAAACTGTCATAATTCAATTCGGGTCTTCTGATCAGTTCCGCCATCGTCGCACCGGATTCCAATGGCGTACTGCCAAGCGCAGTCAGAAGGCGCTGTGTTTCTTCGCCTGTTCCGATATTCAGATGGGATACTCTTTCAATTTCCTTTTCGATTAATTCCTGTTTTCGTATGCATTTCTGCATATCTTCCTCACTGACCAGGCCGGCGCTGTATCCATACCTGCGCAGACGCAGATCCGCATTATCCTGACGAAGTAAAAGTCTGTATTCGGCGCGGCTTGTCATCATTCTGTAGGGCTCGAAATTCTCCTTCGTCACCAGATCATCTATGAGGACTCCAATGTAGGATTCCGATCTCATCAAAACGAGCGGTTCTGTGTTTTTGCAGTAAGCCGCCGCATTTATTCCGGCAATCAGGCCCTGCGCAGCCGCTTCTTCATACCCTGAACTTCCATTAAACTGACCGCCGGAAAAAAGGCCCCTGATTGACTTAAATTCCAGAGTACTCTTCAGCTGCTTTGGCGACAGGCAGTCATATTCAATCGCATACGCCGGTCTGACGATTTCGGCGTGTTCCAGCCCGGGCACACTTCTGTACATAGCGAACTGAACATCTTCCGGCATGGAACTGGACATACCGTCAATATACATCTCATTGGTATAGCGGCCTTCCGGTTCAATAAAAACCTGATGTCTGTCCTTGTCCGGGAATTTCATCACCTTATCTTCGATCGAAGGACAGTAGCGGGGGCCGGTCGCATGAATGACTCCGCCGTAAAGAGGTGATCTGTCTATGTTCTCCCTGATCACTCTGTGAGTTTCCTCATTCGTGTATGTCAGCCAGCAGGGATCCTGTTTGATCTGTACACTTTCCGGATCTGTTGAAAATGAAAACGGAACAACGGGATCGTCCCCGGCCTGTATCGCACATTTTGAAAAATCAATTGTTCGTCCGTCGATCCGGGCCGGTGTCCCTGTCTTGAAACGAACCAGACCGATGCCATGTTCAGAGAGAGAAGAGGAGAGCCTGTTGGCTGCCATGAGGCCGTTCGGACCGGTCGGATTGCTGACATCTCCGTAGATGCACCGTGCTTTCAGATAGACTCCTGTACACAGAATGACTGATCTGACAAAATAAACTGCCCCTGATACTGTGCGAATACCGGTTATACGGGGTAAGTTATCCACATTTTTTGTGGACTCTGTTGTGATTTTGGTGAATAAGTCCTTATTTTCACCTGCATCATATATATTTTCTGAATCGTTTGAATATTCTGTATTTATAAGCCGGTTTCTCAGATCCTCATCCTGTCTGATATCAGAATCCGTGATAATACCGGCAACCTCCTGCTGCCGGATGGTCAGGTTATCCTGATTTTCCACGACTCTCCGCATCTCCAGCGTGTATGCGTTTTTGTCCGCCTGGGCACGCAGGGAGTGGACAGCCGGTCCTTTGGACTTATTGAGCATTTTGGACTGAATAAACGTCCGGTCGATTGACTTTCCCATCTGTCCGCCCAGTGCGTCGATTTCCCGCACGAGATGCCCTTTTGAACTTCCTCCTATGTTCGGATTACATGGCATCAGCGCAATGGAATCCGCACTGACCGTAAACATAATCGTTCTCAGTCCCAGACGTGCACAGGCCAGGGCCGCTTCGCACCCAGCATGACCGGCACCGACCACGGCCACGTCATAATTTTCCGTAATAGTCTGCATTTATTTCCCCATACAAAACTTTGAAAAGATGGTATTTACCAGGTCATCGCCCACATCTTCTCCCAGAATTTCTCCGAGAGCCGCATACGCATCCATCAGATCAATCGAATAGAAGTCTTCCGGCATTCCGCTCTGTATGCTTTGTCTGACATAAGTGAGACTTTTAACTGTCCTGTCCAGAGCTGTCTTATGGCGCACATTTGTCAGGATGGCCTCCTCATTCATCTGAAGGCTGCCCTTGAAAAACATGTCACGAATCGTTCCGGCCAGCTCATCCATACCGGTCAGCTCCCGGGCGGAGATTTTTATCACGGGCACTCCGCAGCTGCCCGTCAGATCCTCTTCCGTCAGAACCTGCGGCAGGTCGGATTTATTTAATAATATGAGTGCCTTTCTGTCCCTGATCAGTGACAGAATCTCGCGGTCATTGGAGTCCAGCGGCCTGGCAGCATCAAAGACAGCCAGAATCAGATCCGCCCTGTCCGCATATTCCCTGGCTCTCCCGATGCCGATCTGTTCGATCTCATCTCTGGCATTCCTGATGCCGGCCGTGTCAATGACTCTCAGTGTGATCCCGTTCAGTTCCACCTGTTCTTCAAGGATATCTCTGGTGGTCCCTTCTATATCCGTCACAATGGCGCGGTCGACCCCTGTCAGCGCATTCAGGAGAGATGATTTTCCCGCGTTCGGTTTCCCGAGAATCACAGTCAGAATCCCTTCCCGGATCAGTTTTCCTTCATCGAAGGTCCTCAGAAGCTTCCCGATCTCCCCACAGATTGTATCGAGCCGCTGATCTAATTCTTCCGGATATCCCGTCAGATCCATGTGTTCCGGATCATCCAGGGCCGCCTCTATGTATGCGAGCTCATCCATGATTTCTGAACGGACATGCGTCACGATCTTCCGAACGGAGCCCGACAGCTGGGCGAGCGAGCTTTTCAGGGCATCGTCACTCCTGGCTTTTATAATGTCCATGACGGCTTCTGCCTCTGTCAGGTCGATTCTGCCTCCCAGGAATGCGCGTTTTGTAAATTCCCCGGGCTCCGCAGATCTCGCACCGGAGGCGAGTACCAGTTTCAGAATTCTCCTCATCACATAGGGACCGCCGTGACAGTTGATTTCCACTGTATCCTCCGTCGTGTAGGTACGGGGCCCCCGCATCACCATCACCAGACACTCATCTACGGGAGAGGTTCCTCCTTCTTCCGTAATCCAGCCGTAGTGGATGGTATGCGATTTCATTTTTTCCACATCCGCAGCTTTTTTGGTACGGAATATCTTTCCCAGAACATGAAAAGCTTCAGGCCCGGAAATCCTGATGATTCCGATGCCCGAAGCTGTCATTCCGCTTGCAATTGCTGCAATCGTATCATTCATCAGCGTTTCGGAGCCACAACGACGTGGCGGTAGGGTTCCTCGCCCTCGCTGTAGGTCTCAACAAACCGGTTGTTCTGGAGCGCAGAGTGAATAATCCGTCTCTCATACGGATTCATCGGCTCAAGCGCTACCGGACGGTGAGATCTTTTGACTTTATAAGAAATATTGCGGGCAAGATTATTGAGCGTATCTGCGCGGCGTGAGCGGTAATCTTCCGTATCGAGTTTCACGCGCACATAATCGTCCGTATTCTTGTTGACAACAAGACTGGTCAGATACTGCAGGGAATCCAGCGTCTGACCGCGCTTTCCGATCAGAAGACCCATTTCCTCTCCGTCAAATGTGCAGTTTACGGATCCTTCCGCCTTGTCATACTCCGACTGAATCGAAACCTTAATCTTCATGGACTCGAAGACACCCGTGAGGAATTCTTCGGCGGTTTTAATCAGTTCGGCAGCTTCTTCATCATTTCTCTCTTTGACCACACGCTCCGGCTTGGGTCTGGAAGGCTCATGATGAACAGGCTTTGCCTGCGGCTCTTCCCTGTTTGCGCGGAATTCTCCCGCCTTTTTGCGTCCTTCGGCCCGGTCGCCTTTTCTGCCTCTGCGTTCTCTGTTCTCTTCCTGACGCCTCGGACGCGGTGTCTCCTCGGTTCTTCCTTCGGATTTTGCCTTTGCGGCTGCTGCCTGCGCACGCTTTTCGATTTCATCACTGGTGATGATCTTTTTTTCTTCCTTCGGAGCAGCTTCTTTCTTTTCTTCTTTCACGGCCGCTTCCTGACGGACAGCTTCTTTTCCGGCCGCTGCCGGCTCTTTCTTGGAGATGGCCTGCTCTGCTTCCGGCATGCGCTCGCGGGCGCGGATGATGGCCGGCTTGCTTCCGATCCCCAGAAATCCGTTTGACGGCTCCTGAATCACACTATAATCCAGACGATCTGAGGTGACTCCCAGATCAAGACACGCCTGCGTAATTGCCTCATCTACGGTTTTTGCCGTAAAATCTCTGTATTCCATCTGAATTCCTCCCGGTTATGTTTGTAATCCCTTACTTTTTCTTCTTCTGATTCTTTTCGTCATATGCCTTCACCATATTTGCTTTTGAAGCAAGGGATCCGGGCTTTGCATTTTTATTGTAATAGGCAGTTGATGCGGCTCTGTCGGCAGCATTCTTTTCAGACCGGCTCTGTCTGGCTTTCTCGGCCTTCTCGTCCGCATCAAAGCTTCTTGTGGAAAAATGAGCCTGGTTTGTGATTCTCTGGGGAGGAAGGCCCTGCTTTTCGCGCTTCTTGTTTGCCTTCTCCTGTGCTGCCCTGATAATATCTTCGGGACTCTCTTTGTCCAGTCTCTTATTGATTACAAACTGCTGAATCGCACGGATCACGGCTGACATAATCCAGTAGATACCGACACCGACCGGAAGAGTGAGACAGAAGAATGCTGACATGATCGGCATCACCGTATTCATGGAATTCATGGTCGCATTCATCGTGCTGTTATCATTATTATCACTCTGCGGCTGCGGCATGAGCTTGAATGTAAGCCACTGGGTGAGCCAGGCGAGAACCGGGAACAGAACAGCCGCGATAATCATGACAACCCAGAGTCCTTCTTTGTCGGTCCACGCATTCTTCACGATTTCCATCGGAGAATCCGAGATGTTCAGACCCAGAAAATTTGTCGCTCTGTGAACATATTTATGGATATCGGCTAACTGGGGAAACTGATTGCCGGCAATTTCCAGAAAACTTCCCCACTGCTTTGTCGTCATTCCATAGACGGCATCAATGATATTGGCCGTCTCACCGCCCGCAAAATTTCTGGTCAGTGTCGCCGCGTTCTGATCTTCCACAAATTTGGAAAATACGCTGACAAAACCGCTGTCCGCGGCTATTCCGGCGATTTTATTTCCGATGATGGTGATATATCCGGGAATTTTGTAGATAACCTGATAAAGAGCAAACAGAACGGGCATCTGTATCAGCAGCTGTACACAGCTTCCCATGGGAGACACACCGTATTTCGCATAGACGGCATTTGTCTCATCTACTATTTTCTGCTGCGTAACCTGATCATTTTTGCCCTTGTATTTATTCCGGATGCGGTTCAGTTCAGGCTGCATGATCGTATTCAGCTTCGAAAATCTCTGCTGCTTGATCTGCATGGGCATCATTGCCATCAGAAGTATCACGGTGAAAATAATAATCGCCAGGCCTACATTCGGCATGCCGATTGCACTGATGACATAGAAAATACCGTTCATCAGCAAGCCGAGTATCTCGGCTACCCATTTGACAATGGGCATAGAACTTTTTGTCAGTACGACTGTCACGTTGCTTCCTCCTTGTGAATAATATTGCTGCTTTTTAAATTTTTTGCGCAGCTCTCTATATGAATGCAGGACTACCTGCACCATCTTCCAGACTCATAAGGATAAACAGGATACCCTGTTGCGGATAAAAGGGATCAGGGAACGGGATCGTATCCTCCGTGTGAAAACGGATTGCATCTCAGTATTCTCCACAGAGCCAGAATTCCCCCTTTGAGCGGTCCGTGTTTTTCGATGGCTTCCAGACCATACTGTGAACAGGACGGATAATAAGGACATTTATATCCTTTATATGGAGAGATATTCTTCTGATAAAAACGAATGGAACTGACCATTATTTTCTTCATGTTTGATTCTCCCGCAGCGGAATCTGTGCAGACAAAAGACGCAGCAGTGACCTCTCCAGTGTCCTGTAATCGGCGCCGGAGGCGGCGAACCTGGCTATTGCTGCGATATCAAAGCTCTCTGTATACCTGTCTTCATTCAGACGATAGATTTCTTTCAGTCTTCTTTTAATCCGATGGCGAACGACGCTGTTGCCGACCTTTTTGGAAACAGACACTCCAAACCTGTTTCCTCCGCATTCTTTCCTCAGAACGTATACGACGAGACAGCGGTCCGCTTTTGATTTCCCATCACGATAGACGGCTGTAAAATCCGAATTTTTCTTTAACCCTGTCATAAATCACCGGATTTATTAAAATTTCCAATATACGAATAAAGACCACATATGTATGTGGTCTTTACATCGTCATCATCATGCGGAGAGAACCTTTCTGCCTTTTGCTCTTCTGGCGGAAAGAACCTTTCTGCCGCTTGCAGTAGACATTCTCTTGCGGAAGCCGTGAACTCTTTTGTGCACGAGCTTCTTCGGCTGATATGTCATTTTCATCTTTATCACCTCTACTTTATTAAAAATATTTACGCAATTATTCAGGAACCCGGACCAGATGCGTCCGTGATCGTAAGATCCTGAGCAATTACAATTTTACAGATTTGCCACATTATTATACGGGGACGACATAAAACCTGTCAAGGCTATTTTTACCTCCGCAAGCCCCTGTTTTACTGCGTTTAAGAGGCACAGTTTACGTAATATTATCCACAATTTGTGGACAGAGTGTGGAAAACTGTGTATAGAATGGGCACATCTCATGTTCATATCCGTCTGATTCTGCTGTTTTGAGGCTTTCAAGGCTGTTGACGATGTGGGTAACTGCCTTCACGGTTCTTCACACACCCCTCATATTTATGTTTACTCTGATGCGTCACCCTTGATATAAAGACCTTTTTCATATATTATAAGTAAGTAGATATCACGATAAAAATGGGGAAAAATCTCTTTATGGACAACTTGACATTAATTAAGGAGAAATGGCCTGACATTCTTGATCGGATTAAGGAAGAGAATGATCTGACGGCCGTTTCTTTTTCGACGTGGATTCAGCCTCTCGAAATCAAATCAGCCGATCACGAAGGCGTCACCTTCGTTGTATCCTCAGGCAGCATGGGTATCAACGTGCTGAACAAGCGCTATACACTCGCGATCCGCAATGCCATCCGCGATGTGACCAAGCTTTCTCTTTCCGTACATTATATAACACCGGATGCCGCGGCCGAAGCCGTGAAACCGTCAGCAGAAACCGAGTTCACAGATGTCATGGAACGTGCACACCTGAACCCGAAATATACATTTCAGTCCTTTGTCGTAGGGTCAAATAATAAATTTGCCCATGCGGCATCCCTTGCCGTGGCTGAAAATCCGGGAGAAATCTATAATCCGCTGTATCTGTATGCGGGGGTGGGACTCGGTAAAACCCATCTCATGCATTCGATTGCCCATTTTATCCTCAGTGAGAACCCGGAGGCGAGAGTGCTGTATGTCACCTCCGAGGATTTTACCAATGAACTGATTGATTCCATCCGAAACGGCAATAATTCCGCCATGTCCAAGTTCAGGGACAAGTACCGGAATATTGACGTTCTTCTGATCGATGATATCCAGTTTATTATAGGTAAGGAATCTACCCAGGAAGAGTTTTTCCATACGTTCGAGGCACTCTACGGACAGAAAAAACAGATCATCATTTCCTCCGACAAGCCGCCCAAGGATCTGGACATCCTCGAGGAGAGAATCCGGTCCAGACTCGAGATGGGTCTGATCGCCGATATCGCCGCTCCCGATTATGAGACGCGTATGGCGATCCTGCGCAAAAAAGAGGAGATCGACGGATTCAAAATCGACGATGAAGTGCTGGATTACATCGCCCAGAATATCAAATCCAATATCAGGGAGCTGGAGGGATGTCTGAACCGCGTGCGCGCCAAGTCCGTGCTGGAGAAGCGTGAAATTAACCTCGTTCTGGCGGAAGAAATCCTGCAGGACCTGATTACTCCGGATGACGACCGCATCGTCACTTCCGAAATGATTATCTCGGCGGTGGCGGAGCATTTCCATATGACGACAAACGAACTGAAGAGCAAGAAGCGCAAGAAAGAGTACGTCTATCCGAGAATGATCGCCATGTATCTCTGCCGCGAACTGACGGATGACGCGCTTGTCACGATCGCAAGGAAGTTTGACAAAAAAGATCACACGACCGTCATCAACGCGTGCAAAAAGATCGATAAGGATATGGATATGCTTCCTGCAACAAAAAACGCAATTGAATCGATCAGAAAGAAAGTATCTCCCATGTGAGTCTCCCGTAAGGATATCGACATTATCCACGTGGACAGACTGTTGAAAGATGTGTGATGAATTATTTTATATCACATTTCACACATGGAAGCGGATACTTTCCCACTGACTTATCCAACGGCGTTTTTGCCTTGAATAAAGAGTTTTGCGTGTGAATTCACAAATCCACATCTGTTACGGAGACTGCTTCTAAAATTTATTTTATAAAGACTTATCCAGGAGCCCGCTATATGAAATTTATCGCATCGAAAACAAATCTCGTTTCAGCTGTTTCTGTCGCAGGACGGGCAGTTCCTGCCCACACCACGATGAATATTCTGGAATGTATCCTGATCGAAGCATCGGGATCAAATTTGAAGCTCACCGGAAATGATACGGAACTCGGCATCGAGACGAATATACCCGCCACGGTTGAAGAACCCGGTATGATTGCCATTGATGCAAAAATGTTCTCCGAAATCGTCAGAAAGCTGCCGGATGAAATCGTGACCTTTACTTCCGACGAGAATTATACGGTCAGCATTACCTGCGGAAAAGCGAAGTTTATGATTTCCGGCAAAAGCGGGGAAGATTTTACGGAACTTCCGGAGGTGGAAAAAGACGAAAGCATCACGATGACCCAGTTTACGCTGAAATCGCTGATCCTTCAGACGATCTTTTCAATCGCGCAGAAGGATAATAATAAAATCATGACGGGCGAGTGCTTTGAAATCAGCGGCAGCCTTCTGAGAGTCATCGCACTCGACGGTCACAGGATTTCCATGCGGAGGGTGGCGCTGAAGGAAGGAAACGATATTGAAAAACGCGTGATTATCCCCGGAAAAACCCTGACCGAGATCAGCCGCATTCTTTCCGGCGAAATGGATGATCTGGTCACGATCTTTTTCTCAAAGAATCATGTGATTTTCGAGATTCCGGGGACCAGGATTGTCTCCCGCCTGATTGACGGGGAATATTTCAATGTGGATCAGATGATCTCGAAAGATTATGAGATAAAACTCACGGTTCCCAAAGCGGAGTTCCAGAACTGCATCGAGAGATCCCTTCTGTTTGTCAGAGAAAATGATAAAAAGCCGATTATTTTTGATATGAACGGCAATGAGCTCCGTCTGTCGATCAATTCTCCTCTGGGTTCGTTTGATGAGACGATTGATACGGAGAAAGAGGGAAAGGATCTGGCCATCGGATTTAATCCCCGCTTCCTGCTGGATGCCCTGAAGGTCGTGGATGATGAGAACGTGTCCATGTATCTTGTCAATTCGAAGGCGCCGTGTTTCATCAGGGATGAAGACGAAACTTATACTTATATTGTTCTTCCCGTCAACTTCACAAGGTAACGGGAATGATCGGAGAAAGATATGCAAAAACTGGTTTTAAGGGGAGAATACATCACCCTGGGACAGCTTCTGAAAGCACAGGGCCTTGTCGAGAGCGGGTCCGAGGCAAGAGAAGTCATACAGGGCGGAGAGGCGTCCGTCAACGGCGAGACGGAACTGAGAAGAGGCCGGAAGCTGTATGACGGAGACCGCGTGAGCTTCAGGGGAGTGGAGATTTCGGTTGTACGTTAAGTCGCTGATTTTAAGCAATTTCAGAAATTATGAGAGGCTTTCGGTGGAATTTTCCGAGGGGACCAATATCCTGTATGGAAAGAATGCCCAGGGAAAGACCAATATACTGGAAGCTGTCTGTCTGGCCGCGACGACAAAGTCCCAAAGAGGTGCCAGAGACAGAGAGATGATACGGATGGGCTGTGATGAAGGCCATATCCGGATGATTCTCGTTAAAAATGACAATGAATACCGGATTGATATTCATCTGAAAAAAACAGGGGGAAAAGGGATCGCCGTCGGAGGCGTCCCCGTGAGAAAAGCATCCGATCTCTACGGAATCGCCGGAATCGTCCAGTTTTCTCCGGAGGATCTCAATATCATAAAAAACGGCCCCTCCGCGCGGCGCAGATTTCTGGACCAGATTCTCTGCGGAATCGACCGGATTTATATGTCTGATCTGGTGATGTATAACAGATGTCTGAAAGAGAGAGGCGCTCTTTTGAAAGAGCTGCCTTTCCGGTCCGACCGGATCGGGGAACTTGATATATGGGATTTCAAAATTGCCGAAATCGGCAAACGGATCACGGCCGGAAGAAAACAGTTTACGGCTGACTTTTCCCGGAAAGCCAGGGAAATCCATCTGTCCCTTACCGGAGGCAGGGAACATCTGGATGTGATCTATGAGCCTGATACGGATGAAGAGCATTTCGAAGAGCGGCAGAAGAAAATGCGGGAGACGGATCTGAAGCTGAAAAGTACGAACTGCGGTCCGCACCGCGACGATCTCGGAATCCGGGCAAATGATATGGATCTGCGCATTTACGGATCACAGGGGCAGCAGAGGACGGCAGCCCTGTCTCTGAAAATGGCGGAGATTAAGACGATAGAGGAATACCGGCATGATATGCCCGTTCTGCTGCTGGATGACGTTCTGTCCGAGCTGGATACGGAGAGGCAGACGGCCCTTCTGTCTGTTATCAGCCGCACACAGACACTGATTACCTGTACGGGGCTCGATGAGTTCGTACAGAACCAGTTCAGAACCGACAGGATTTTTCATGTCGTGAACGGCAGTATAGAGACGTAGGGCAGACGGGTTTTGAAAAACGGAATCGACGGAGGAATATATGGGCACGGAAGAATTACAGGAATATGGCGCTGATCAGATACAGATTCTGAAAGGCCTCGAAGCGGTACGCAAAAGACCCGGTATGTATATCGGATCCACTTCTTCCAGAGGTCTGCATCATCTGGTTTATGAAATTGTTGATAATTCGGTCGATGAGGCTCTTGCAGGTACCTGCGATCATATAGAGGTTACGGTTCATAAGGATAATTCCGTGACTGTGACGGATAACGGCAGGGGAATCCCCGTTGGAATTAATCATCAGGCGGGAATCCCCGCCGTTGAGGTTGTGTTTACCATTCTCCATGCCGGAGGAAAATTCGGCGGAGGAGGATATAAAGTATCCGGAGGTCTTCACGGTGTGGGCGCATCCGTCGTCAACGCCCTCTCCGAGTGGCTGGAGGTCAGGATTTTTCACGAGGGAAAAATCTACCAGCAGAGATATGAGAGAGGCAAGACGATGTACAAGCTGAAGGTTGTCGGAGAATGCGGCAGCGATCAGCACGGCACACAGGTGACATTTTTCCCGGACAGGGAGATCTTTGAGGATATCGAGTTTGATTTCGATGTGCTGAAGCAGAGATTCAGGGAAATGGCCTTCCTGACGAAGGGGCTGCGTTTTACATTTACGGACGAGAGACCCGAAGAAGGGCCGAAGCAGAGAACATTCCACTATGAAGGCGGAATCGTGGAGTTTGTCCAGTATCTCAACAGAAGTTCATCCGCCCTGTATCCGCAGGTTATTTACTGCGAGGGTGTGAAGAACGGCGTTCTCGTCGAAGTGGCAATGCAGCACAATGACGGATATAAGGAGAATATGTACGGCTTTGTCAATAATATCGTGACTCCCGAGGGCGGCATGCATGTCGAGGGTTTCAGGACGGCACTGACAAAGGTATTTAATGATTATGCCCGCAAAAACAAGCTGATCAAAGATACGGAGCCGAATCTGACCGGTGAGGATATCCGCGAGGGATTGACCGCGATTATTTCCGTCAAAATCGAGGATCCCCAGTTTGAAGGCCAGACGAAGATGAAGCTGGGCAATTCCGAGGCCAGAAGCGCGGTCAATGCAATCGTGACCGAACAGCTCACCTATTTCCTTGAGCAGAACCCGAATGTGGGGAAGGCGACGGTTGAAAAGTCGGTCCTTGCGCAGAGAGCAAGGGAGGCGGCCAGAAAGGCGAGAGACCTGACCAGACGGAAATCCGCTCTTGACGGCATGTCCCTTCCGGGCAAGCTTGCGGACTGCACCGACAAAAACCCGAAAAACTGCGAGATTTTTATCGTGGAGGGAGATTCCGCCGGCGGTTCCGCCAAAACTGCCAGATCGAGAGCCACGCAGGCGATCCTGCCGCTGAGAGGAAAAATCCTCAATGTGGAGAAGGCCAGACTCGACCGGATCTACAGCAATGCGGAAATAAAGGCCATGATCACGGCTTTCGGGACCGGAATCCACGAAGATTTTGATATTTCGAAGCTGCGTTACGACAAGATCATTATCATGACGGATGCGGACGTGGACGGTGCCCATATCGCGACACTCATGCTGACCTTCCTGTACCGGTTTATGCCGGAACTGATCAAGACGGGCCATGTGTATCTGGCGCAGCCGCCTCTCTACAAGATCGAGAAGAACAGGAAAGTCTGGTATGCCTATTCTGATGCCGAGCTTGAAAAGATCATGCAGGAAATCGGAAGGGACCAGAATAACAAAGTGCAGAGATATAAAGGTCTCGGTGAAATGGATGCCGACCAGCTGTGGGAGACCACGATGGATCCGGAAAAGAGAGTCCTGAAAAGAGTCAGCATCGACGAGGATTCCGCCTCCGAGGTTGACCTGACATTTACGACTCTCATGGGAGACAAGGTGGAGCCGAGACGGGAATTTATCGAAGAAAATGCAAAGTATGTCACAAATCTTGATGTGTGATCTGACTTGAAAAAGCTTTGTGAAAGGAGTTCATAAATCTATCTATGGACGACAAAGTATTTGATAATATACGCGAAGTAGACCTGAAAAAGACAATGGAGAAATCGTATATCGATTATGCGATGTCGGTCATTGTCTCCCGCGCGCTCCCGGATGTCAGAGACGGCCTGAAGCCTGTCCAGCGGCGTGTCCTCTGGTCTATGATCGAACTGAATAACGGACCGGACAAGCCTCACAGAAAATGCGCCCGTATCGTGGGCGATACCATGGGTAAATATCACCCGCACGGCGATTCTTCCATCTACGGTGCGCTTGTAAATATGGCTCAGGAGTGGTCGTTCCATTATCCTCTTGTTGACGGCCACGGCAATTTCGGTTCCGTGGACGGCGACTCTCCGGCGGCCATGCGTTATACGGAAGCGAGACTCTCGAAAATTTCCATGGAGATGCTCGCCGACATTAATAAGAATACCGTTGATTTTGTCCCCAACTTTGATGAGACGGAGAAAGAGCCGGTTGTACTGCCGGCCAGAATACCGAATCTTCTGATTAACGGCACCACGGGCATCGCGGTCGGAATGGCGACGAATATGCCGCCCCATAACCTCGGGGAGGTTGTTGACGCATGCGTTCTGATGATTGACGACAAGGTTGCCGGCAAGGAAGAGACAACTGTCGACGATCTCATGAAGGTTGTCAAAGGCCCAGATTTTCCGACGGGGGCCACAATACTGGGACGGAAGGGTATCGAAGAGGCTTACAGAACGGGCCGCGGCAAAATTACCGTGAGAGCCGTGTCCAAAATCGAAACGAAGGCTTCCGGAAAATCGGAGATTCTGATTACGGAGCTTCCCTATCTCGTCAATAAGGCGAGGCTGATCGAGTCGATCGCGGATCTTGTCAAGAACAAGAAAATAGACGGCATTACCGCCCTGAACGACCATTCAAGCCGGGAAGGGATGGAGATCTGTATCGAAGTCCGCAGGGATGCCAATGCCAATGTGATTCTGAACCAGCTGTATAAGCATACACAGCTGCAGGATACCTTCGGCATCAACAATCTGGCCCTGGTGGACGGGCAGCCGAAGGTTCTGAATCTCAGGGATATCCTGACTTATTACCTGAAGCATCAGGAAGATGTCGTCACGAGAAGGACTCAGTATGAGCTGAATAAGGCAGAGGAGCGGGCTCACATCCTGAAAGGACTGCTGATTGCACTTGATCACATCGACGAGGTGATCAGGATTATCCGTTCCTCGGCAAATGTCCAGGCGGCCAAGGAAGAGCTCATTAAGGCGTTCGGGCTGGACGACGTGCAGGCACAGGCGATCGTGGATATGCGTCTGCGCGCTCTGACAGGTCTGGAGCGGAGCAAAATCGAATCGGAGTACAGCGAGCTTCTGAAGACGATTGAACACTTAAAGGCCATACTTGCGGACAAGAATCTGCTTCTTGGCGTCATTAAAGAGGAACTGCTCGTGATCCGCGACAAGTATGCGGATGAGAGAAAGACGCAGATTATCTTTGATTCGTCCGAGATCTCCATCGAGGATATGATTCCGGATGAGAATATGGTCATTTCGGCAACACAGCTCGGCTATATCAAGAGAATGACGGCCGATAATTTCCGCATGCAGAATCGCGGCGGCAAGGGTATCAGGGGAATGCAGACGATCGAAGACGACGCCGTGGCAGACCTCATGATGACGACGAATCATAATTATATCCTGTTCTTCACGAACAAAGGACGTGCCTACAGGCTGCGGGCGTATGAGATCCCGGAGGCTGGCAGAACTGCCAGAGGCACGGCGCTCGTGAATCTCCTGATGCTTCAGCCGGAGGAGCATGTGACGACCGTCCTGCCGATCCGGGAACTGAGCGATGAGAAATATCTGATCATGGCGACCAGAAAGGGTGTGGTCAAGAGAACGTCCATGTCCCAGTTCGCCAATATGAGAAAAACCGGCATCAATGCCATTACGCTCGGGGAAGATGACGAACTGATCGAAGTCAAATGGGATGATTCCCAGCAGGATGTATTCCTGATCACGAAAAACGGCATGAGTATCCGGTTTAACGTGACCGATATGAGACCCATGGGGCGGTCTGCGGCCGGCGTGAGGGGCATCAAGCTGGAAGAAGGCGACGAGGTCGTCAATATGCTGACCGAGAATCAGGGATCGCATATCCTGTTTATCTCCGAGAACGGACTCGGAAAACTGACGTCCATGAAAGAGTTCAAGCGTCAGTTCAGAGGCGGAATCGGTCTGAAATGCTATAAAGTAACCGAAAAATCGGGAAGCCTGGTGGGAGCCAGGGCTGTTTCCGAAGATGATGAGCTCCTTCTGATGACAACGGAAGGCGTCATGATCCGGATCAGCTGCAGCAGCATTTCCATATTGGGCAGAATTACGACCGGTGTCAAGATCATGGATCTGGATGAAGGCGTGACCGTGGCAAGCTTCACAAAAGTGCTGTTTGACGAAGAAAACGTGGAAGCACCCGAAGAATCCGGATCTGAAGAAAGCGGGGAAACGCCCGAAGAATCCGGGACTGAAGAAAGTGAGTAAATATGGATCAGAACGGGGAAAGTGCCCGGATGCACGGCAGTGAACACAGACACCATCATCACGTTCACTCCGAAGAAGAAAGAAAGGCGGTGACCAACCGCCTGGCCAGGGCAATCGGTCATCTTGAATCTGTCAAGAGAATGGTTGAGAGAGGCGAGGACTGCAATGATGTGCTGATCCAGCTGGCGGCAGTCAGATCGGAGATTCAGAATACCGGAAAACTTGTATTGAAGAATCACCTGCGGGAATGTGCCGTGGAAGCCGCGGCACACGGTGATTTTGAATATCTCGACGAGATGAATGCCGCCATAGATAAATTTCTGAAGTAGAGGCAGCGGGAGAAGAATCTCATGACATTTGAAAGTGTCGCCGTCAAATATGGTGAAATCACCGCAGGATTAATCGGCTCCGGACGCAGCATTACGACGATGGAGAGCTGTACGTCCGGGCTGATTGCGTCTCTCATCACGGATACAGAGGGCGCTTCCGCCATTTTCCGGGGTGCTTTCGTGACCTACAGTAATGAGGAGAAAATCCGCCGGGGTGTCCCGGAAGAAATCATACGGAAGTACGGCGTGTATTCAAAAGAAACGGCACGCGAGATGGCCGCAAAGAGCAGGGAGGCTTTCCGGGCCGATATCGGTGTGGGAATAACCGGATGCTTCGGGAACGCGGATCCGGAAAATGAGGACGGCATTCCCGGTGAGATCTATTATGCCGTCATCATAGGCGATACGGAAGTCTGCCGGCACGAGAGTCTTCCGGCGCAGCCCTCCCGCTTTGCATATAAATTATATGCGGCGGACAAAGTGGCGGATCTGCTTCTCGCCGTGATGGAAGCCTGAAAAAACAGTGCAGAGGATGAAAATGGCAGAGAGAGCAGCCAGAAAAAAAGTTTATATAGAACTGATACGGGTGCTGGCATTTGTCCTGGTGATGTACAATCACCTGCCCGGCTATACGATGTACATGTATACGAAAGGAGTCAAGCAATTCGTATACATGTATATTTCTATGATCACCAGAATCAATGTGCCTCTTTTTTTTATGATTTCCGGGTCGCTTCTGCTGGCAAGGAAAGAAGAGATGGGAACCGTGATCAGAAAAAGAGTGCCGCGGCAGATTCTTGTGATGGTGCTTTTCGAACTGGCGCTGTATCTCTGTTATGGGCTGCACGCGAATCTGCGGGGAGAAACATATGCACTCATGGCGGGCCATTTTCTGCGGGGAGCGCTGGCCGGTAATCTGGACGGCATGGGCAGCTACTGGTATATGTATGCTTATCTCGCCTTTCTGCTGCTGCTTCCGTTTATGCAGCGCGCGGCGGAGGGAATTAAGAAGGAAGAGATCGCAGTCCTGTTTGTTCTGCGGCTGGCTCTGTTTGCCCTTCTGCCGGTCCTGAATCTGCTCCTGCATTTAAATGGTGCGGAACCGTTCAGAACGGCAGGCAAGTTTGAACTGCCCCTGGTGACGATCAGCGCTTTTTTCTTTCCGCTGATCGGATATTATCTGGACAGATGCGTGGATATTGAAAAGATATCGGGGA
This sequence comes from uncultured Lachnospiraceae bacterium, assembly GCA_902766955.1. Taxonomy (GTDB): domain Bacteria; phylum Bacillota; class Clostridia; order Lachnospirales; family Lachnospiraceae; genus Chordicoccus. Next base: position 25,357 of record CACXFM010000058.1, read on the forward strand.
AAAAACTCGCAGGCCTCGCTGGAGCTGCGACGGCCGGGATTCTGCTCAGCTGTCTGTGCACGCTGATGGAAGGCAAAGCAGACGGCCAGCTGACCCAGAATTTTGTGAGAATGACCGACGCCGTTTCGGCGGCAGCGGCATTTATCATCATCAAGTACATCATGCTGGTCAGAAGACCTTCCCTGTCGGAGGGGAGAAGCGGCAGTCTGATCTGTTTTGTGGGATCACTGACATTTGGAATCTATCTGCTGAACCCGTTTCTCAAGTTGTTTTTCTACCAGTCTTATAAAGCGGCGGCCAAGGTGTATCTCAGGGGGCCGATTCTGTCGGTTATATGGGTTCTGATCAGTATGTGCGCCGGGGGAGCGATTACGTTTCTGCTTAAGAAAATACCCGGAATCAGAAAACTGATATGAAAAAACCCGTCGGACCTTAAAGCAAGGTCTGACGGGTTTTTAAAAAGCGGATAATGGGAATCGAACCCACCTTTCATGCTTGGGAAGCACGTGTTCTACCGATGAACTATATCCGCATTGCAAACATATTATAGCGCAGAGAAAATTTACTTGCAAGGAAAATGTTGGGAAGCAGCCCTTAAGCGGAGCCCTCCGCTAACTTTTTTTGAGTCTCTATTACCAGATTTTGGGTAAGACGGGATTCTTTTATACATGATATGGGCTTCTCTGAGGGGTTTGAAAAAAACATTGATTTTATAGGGAAAATTGCGATTGACAAGGCAGGTGGCCTCAGTTATAATAAGCAAGTGCTCGCGTGAGCGTTCTTTTTTTCTTATTAAATAAGAACAAACGGGCGGGCCGCAACTGTCCTGCAGCACCCCGCTGCATGACGGCACCAACGGAAGGTGGATATCTCGCGTGTCAGCGCGATCCTCCATTGACATTGGCGTTTCGGACATGGAGAAGTACTCAAGTGGCCGAAGAGGCGCCCCTGCTAAGGGTGTAGATCGCGAGAGCGATGCGGGGGTTCAAATCCC
>CACXFM010000059.1 GCA_902766955.1 uncultured Lachnospiraceae bacterium
TACGGCCTGTTCCGGACTTTGAGAGAGCATAATCAGGATGTCTGGACACTTCGGCATCAGATTAATAAACAGATGAAAGCAATGGACAAGGAGGACTGATGCATCATGAAAATCTTTTTTTCCGCGGAATATGAAGAAGAAGCCTTAAAGCCGCTCTATGAGATGGGTGAGGTGGACAAAGAGGGATGGGCTCTCGGCCTTCCCAAATTTTCCGAAGAGGAGCTGATCGAAAAGACGAAGGATGCGGATATCATTATTACGAGCTACGATGATATCACGCGCGGCGTCATTGAAAACGCGAAGAATCTGAAGCTGATCGCCTGCACGAGAGCGACGCCCGTCAATGTCGATATGGCCGCGGCAAAAGAGAGAGGCATCCCGGTTCTCTATACACCGGGCCGCAATTCCGACTCCACGGCGGAAATGACGATCGGCCTTATGCTTTCGATCGCCAGAAATATCCCGATGGCCTACAGCGCACTGAAGAGCGGCAAATATACCGCGGCTCCCGATACGAAGAAGGAGACCAAGGAAGGCCTGAAGGCAGACGTGATCTGGGATATGAACATGGACGCCCCCTACATGGTCTTCAAGGGAACACAGCTTCACGGCAAGGTCCTGGGCATCCTGGGCTACGGCAGCATCGGCAGAAGAGTTGGCAAAATCGCCAGGGCGATCGGCATGGAGCTCCTGATTTACGATCCGTATGTCGGTGAGATCGACGTGGAGGAATTCGGCGTCCGCAAGGCTCAGAGCCTCGAGCAGCTGATGAAGGAAGCGGACTTCGTGACCTGCCACATGAAGGTCACGCCCGAGACAAAGGGGATCGTGAGCCGCGAGATGATCAGCCTCATGAAGCCGACGGCATTTTTCATCAATGCCTCCAGAGGCGCCATTCTCGACGAAGAGGCGATGATTGACGCTCTCCGCGAGAAGAGAATCCGCGGGGCCGCATTTGACGTCTATGCCAGCGAGCCGATCCGCAGCAATCACCCCTATATCACGGAGCTGGATAATGTGGTGATCACGCCGCATATCGCCGGGGCGACGGACGATGTCCTCGTCAACCACACGAAAATGATCGTGGCGGATGTGAGGCGCTTCCTTAACGGGGAGCATATGCTCTATCAGTACAGGTACTAATGAAAGATTTTTATAAAGAAAAGTGAGGGATATCAAAATGGACAGAGAAAAAGCAAAAGCGGCTCAGGCTGAAGTCTGCAAAACGGCCAAGGATATGTACACAAGCGGCCTTGTAGCCGGCACATGGGGCAATATCTCCGCGAGAGTTGACGACGAATACATGGTCATCACACCGTCAGGGATGGCCTATGATTCCCTCTCCGCAGACCAGATGGTCATTGTCAATATGAACACCCTGGAGTATGAAGGCAGTCTGAAGCCGTCGATCGAGGCTGTGGTACATGCAATGATCTATCAGGACCGCCCCGAGGTGAACGGCATTATGCACACGCATTCCAACTATGCGCTTGCAGTGGCGACCGCCAGAAAAGAGATTCCGCCCATCTGCGAGGACCAGGTGCAGATCCTCGGCGGTTCCATCCGTCTTGCCGCTTACGAGATGCCCGGCACCAGGGAAATGGGAGCGGCCTGCGTGGAAGCGCTGAAGGGCAGACAGGGCGCGCTCATCGCCAACCACGGCGCGATCAGCTGTGACAAGACGCTGGCCAAAGCATTTATCGGATCACAGATTATCGAGAAGGCGGCTATGGTTTACCTTTTCAGCATGCTGATCGGCGGACCGGTGGAGCTGCCCCAGGAGGACGTCGAGTTCTTCAGTGATTTCTTCCAGAACAAGTACGGCCAGAGATAATAGAGAGGTTTTAAATGAAAACATTAATCACAGCCAGATTTGATAAGAATTTCACGGATCTTCTGGAGACGATCACCAAGGATTACGAGTTCGCGGGCTACGGCGTGACGGGCATTAAAATGCCGGTGCCGGAAATGAAGCAGAAAATTCAGGGCGTCGAGCTCCTGATCTCCGAGTTTGAGGATATCACCAGAGAAGTCATCGAAGCTGCCGACAAACTGAAAATCATTGTCTGCTGCAGAAACGAGGCCTTCGCCAGCATCGACATCGATGCCGCGACGGAGAAGGGAATCCCGGTATTCCGCGCTGCGGGCAGAAATGCAATCGCCGTGGCGGAGCATACCATCGCGCTGCTCATGTGCGTATCCAAGAATATTTCCCTGACGGATCATCTGCTCAAGTACACGGACCAGCTGACCGGCGTGCATTATCAGGATGACGGCGGCAAGCGCGCGGAGACCATGTCCGAGTGGTCCATGGATCCGACGGCGCCCTTCGCCCTCTACGGCGGCGGCCCGGAGATGTACAGCAAGACTTTCGGCCAGATCGGCTTCGGCATGATCGGCCGCGAGGTCGCAAAGAGAGCGGATGCGCTGGGAATGAAGGTGCTGATCTATGATCCCTTCGTGGAGCAGAGCGGCATGGACTTCGTGCACGGGACAAAGGCGGATCTCGAGACCGTGATGAAGGAATCGGATTTCGTCAGCGTCAACTGCAACGTGACGCCGGATACGGTGGGTCTCGTCAGCCGCGAGCTGATTGCGCTCATGAAGCCGACGGCGTATTTCGTGAATACGGCCCGCGCCAAGGTGCTGGATTACGACGCTCTCTATGATGCGCTGAAAGAGAAGCGGATCGCCGGCGCCGGACTCGATGTGTATCCGGTGGAGCCGATTCCGGCAGGGGACAAGTTCCTGTCGCTCAGGAATGTGGTCCTGACGCCGCATCTGGCCGGTTCCGCGAGGGATATCGTCGGACATCAGATCGATATTACCCTGCACGACGTGAAAGCATATCTGGCTGGTGAGAAGCCGAAGTTTATCTGCAATCCGTCGGTTCTGGAGAAGTAACTGATAACAAAATATCTGTAATGCCGCACCTGACTCTGCACAATCTCTTCACATAATTTTCAGGTGCGGCATTTTTCAGACGCTGATCATGCAGAGACGGGGGCGTCATTCATGAATTATTCGATCGCAATTGATATTGGTACGACAACAGTCAAATGTATTTTGTTCAGTGAAGGCTGCCGTGTCGTCGCGGAGGCTTCCAGAGAATATACGACACTTCATCCGAAGCCGTCATGGGCGGAGCAGGATCCGGAGGCGTGGTGGAACGGAACCGTGGAGTCGATCCGGCGGCTGCTTGAAAAAAGCGGCGTGGATCCCAAGGAGATCCGTGTCATTTCCGTCAGTTCCCAGGCGCCGGCGGTGCTGCCCGTCGGAAAGGACGGGAAGCCGCTCAGAAACGCCATGATCTGGATGGACAGAAGAAGCGTGAAGGAGCAGGAAGAGCTCGCCGGGACGCTGGGGGAGAGGCATGTATTTGATCTCACCGGGAACCGGCTGGATTCCTACTTTACCCTGACGGAGCTGGCCTGGTGCATGAAGCATGAACCGGAGATAATGGAGAAATGCCATAAGCTTCTGCAGGTCAACGGCTACGTGAACATGAAGCTGACAGGCGTCTTCTCCATTGATGTCTCGCACGCTACGCTGACCCAGCTGTTCGATGTCCATCATGAATGCTGGAGCGATGAGCTGATTGAGGCTGCGGGTGCGGACAGGTCCTGGATGCCGGATGTCTATGAATGCATGGATCCGCTGGGATGTGTGACGCCGGAGGCGGCCGCGCTGACCGGACTGTCCACGGATACCGTTGTGCTGGCGGGGGCTGTCGATGCGACCGCTGCGGCGCTTGAAATCGGAGTCACGAGAGACGGCAAGGTGGCGGAAGTGACGGGGACGAGCTCACTGGTTCTGGTCGGCTTCGACCATCTGGTGACGACTTACGATCTCTGCTATCTGCGCGGCAGGAAACCGGGAAGCACTGTCCTGTACGGGCCTATGAATACGGCCGGCGGGTCACTGAAGTGGTTCCGCAACCATCTGTACGACAGAGGCGGCGGCGACGATGTTTACGACAGAATTAACGCCGAAGTGGAGAGCGGCACCTCCGGGCCGTCGGGTCTCATCTATCTGCCCTACCTCACGGGAGAGCGGGCACCCATCTGGGATCCGGACGCCAGAGGCTGCTTCATCGGTCTCCATATGGATACCTCGAGGCGCCTGATGATGCGCTCGGTGATGGAAGGCACGAGCTTTGCGCTGCAGGACAATCTGGAAACCGCCCATCGCGCCGGATTCACGTACGACGGCATTATCAGCTGCGGGGGCTGTACAAAAAGCGAGATCTGGCTTAAAATAAAAGCCTCTGTGATCAACCGCCCCATTTACGTGCCGGAAGTCAATCACGGGGCTCAGGGCGGACTGGCCTATATGAATGCCGCTTTCCTCGGCGAGTTTGCGAGCCCGGAGGAGGCCTCCGAGAGCTGCTTCAGAATCGGGAAGACAGTGGAGCCGGTTCCGGAGTGGGTTGAACCCTACAGAGAAATGTACGAGATTTACAAAGATACTTACCAGGCCCTCAAGCCGCAGTTCAAGGCGCTGGCCGCTCTTTAAAGATACGGGCATGCATTCACGGCGGACTGCCGTTGGATGATGCATTTCACGTCGGATTGCCGCCGGAGGATACGGGCTGGTTTTACGATCATATGGGAAGACGGGTACTACAGATATGAAAAAGGGCGCACTTTTTGACATGGACGGACTTCTGTTTGATACAGAAAAGGTTTATCAGGAAACCTGGAATGAGAAAGCCGCGGAAATCGGAGTCAGCCTTGACCCGGAATTCAAATATCAGATCTGCGGAACCAGCGGCGACGCGGCCTTTCAGGCGGTGGAGAAGTTCTACGGCGTTGATGACGGCCGCGCTCTGGCTGAAGAAGTCTACCGCCGCGTGGCAGCCAAGATGGCCGTCTCCATCACGGAGAAGCCGGGCATGCGGGAGATTCTCAACCTCTTCAAGGAAAACGGAGTCAAGATGGCCGTGGCCAGCAGCACGGAGATTCATGCTGTCCACAGCAATCTGCAGATGACCGGAATCGAGCCATATTTTGACGCCGTGATCAGCGGCAAAGAGCTGGAGCACGGCAAGCCGGCGCCGGATATATTCCTGCTGGCGGCGGAGGCGATCGGCGTGGCGCCCGAGGACTGCTATGTCTTTGAGGACAGCATTTCCGGCATCATTGCAGGCCATGCTGCTCATATGTGCCCGATCATGATACCGGATCTCCTGCAGCCGACGGAAGAAGTGAAGCCGTACTGTGCGGTATATGCTTCGCTGAGCGACGCGGCGGAGGCGATCCGCAGAGGAGAAATCTGACTTAAAACTGACACCAAAAACCAGGCCGGACAGGCAGACGGAAGGGAGCAACACTTAAGCTATGAAATTTTTCGGTTACGACAGCGCGTTTACGCGGTTCTTTTTGCGGTTATTCCGTCTGACGACAGCCAATCTTCTCTGGCTTGTCGGGTGTTTGCCCGTCGTGACAGCCGGCGCTTCGACGGCGGGGCTCTATTATGCGATGGACAGGCTCAGACAGGACGACGAGAACATCTGGAAGAATTATAAATACGGGTTTACGCATCACTGGAAAAAGGCGACCATCGGCTGGGTGATCGTGGCGGTCTTTGCGGCGGCGCTGATCTATGAGTGGCAGCTCTATGACATGGATTTCTTCAAGGGGAAAACACCGCTCATCGTTCTGCTGATCATCGCGCTGACGACGCTGGCCTTCATCGCGGTGTGGTTCTTCCCGATCCTGATCAATTTCGTCGGATCCTTCGGCGATATCGTGGGCAATGCATTCATCTTTTCCTTCATGTATGCGCCGATGACGCTGATCACGATTGCGCTCTACGCGGGACTTGGTTTTCTGATCTTCAAGGTCATCTATACGGCGGGAATCGCCATTCTGTTCGGCAATGCGCTCATTGTGTACGCGTCGCTTAATTTGTATGAGCGGGCGCTGGCCAAATACAGGAAGGGTGCCGAAGAGTAGTCGCCCGCATGTCGTCTCAAGCATCCCCGCGCGGCGAAGGAAATTTGAAATTTGCCGAAAAGCAGCCCGCAGGTTGACAAGCAGCCTGCGGGCCTTTTCACTTCATTCTGCGTTTTCCACCTGCTCACAGTGGTCGACCAGCCACTCCATGACTCTGGTCCGAAGCACCATATTCCGCAGGTAATCCTCGCTGGGAGCTTCTTCTTTCATCGCTTCCACACTGTCGAAGCCGAGCTCCAGGGACAGAGCCTTGAAGTCCTCTTCGTATTCTTTGTCAGTCAATTTGATTCCGATTTCATCCGCGATGGCGGCGGCCACCAGGTTCTCCTTGACATTGGAACGGGCGGAAGCTTCCGCCTGCTGCTCAAAGCTTTCCTTGCTGATCTGCAGCTTTTCCAGGAATTCATCGAACTCCATGTCGTAGGTGTCGGCCCCTGTCTGGTAGTAGGCGTAGAAGGAATCCTTTTCCTGCTTCAGAAGGTCTTCCGGATATTCCGTGACCTCGGCATCCTCCAGAACCTTCTGCCAGACGACGTTTTTCAGCTCGTTCATGACATAATCGCGGTTGTTTCCTTCCAGCACTTCCCTGACTTCTTCGCGGTACTCATCGACCGTCTTCGATTTGGTCGAGACCTTCTGCACAAAGTCATCTGTCAGATCCGGCAGGGTGACTTCCCTGACTTCTTTGACTTCAATATTGAAAACGGCGGTCTTGCCGGCAAGCGCCGCATCTCCGTAGGAGGGGCTGTATTCATGCTCAAGTGTGTAGGTGTCGCCCTTCTTCTTTCCGATCAGGCTTGTGTCAAATCCGGAAAAGAGAGCGGTATCGCCGATGACAATCTCAAATCCAACCATTCCGGCGCCGTCGACCGGCTTGTCGTCCGCGGTCACGGTATAGTCGATCGTGACGGCATCTCCTTCTTTGGCGGCCCGCTCCACTTCTTTTTTCTGGGCGAAACCGTTCAGGATCACCTGTATGTTATTATCCACCGCTTCATCCGTGATATCCGGGATGCCGGACACCTTCTGTACGCGGATTCCTTCATACTTTCCGAGTTTTACATTGTCATCCGCGGAAGCGGGGGAGGCGAGAAATGCAGCTGAGAGAATGAGAGCGGCTGCCCTCAGGATCATCTTACGTTTCATATGAAATACTCCTTTGGCTTTCTGGATCATGCGGGGGAATCGCGTTGTTATCCCCGCCTACTATCTTATAACCGCAGTTTACATATGTCAATTTTCGGAAAAACGTCCGTTTTATTTTTTTTCTGTGATTCAATGTTGATTTAAGAAATCCTTTCTATACTGACACTTGTCAGCCGGACAGAGAGACCTGAAGCAAACACGTTTCCCCGGATGACAAGCCGGCAAAAGAAACTGTTGATAACGGACATGAGAAAGGATAAAAAACAATGATGAAGAAAAAAATAGCCATCTTATTTACAGCAGCTACAATCACAGCCACAGCCGCATTCGCGACAGGAGTCATGGCGGATCCGGGAATGGGCGGCCAGCCGCCTCAGATGGGAAGTGAGCAGCAGGCGCCGCAGGGCGGCGGCGAACAGGGCCAGATGCCGGAGATGAACGGCCAGGCACCGCAGGGCGGCGAGCAGGGCCAGATGCCGGAAATGAACGGCCAGGCGCCGCAGGGCGGTGAGCAGGGCCAGATGCCGGAAATGAACGGCCAGGCGCCGCAGGGCGGCGAGCAGGGTAAGATGCCGGAAATGAACGGCCAGGGACCGCAGGGCGGTGAGCAGGGCCAGATGCCGGAAATGAACGGCCAGGCACCGCAGGGCGGCGAGCAGGGTCAGAGACCTGAGATGAATGGCCAGGCGCCGCGGGGCGGCCAGCAGGGCCGGATGCCCGGCATGAACGGCCGCGGCCCGCAGATGGGCGGCAAGGGCAGACGCGGTGAAGGCGGCCCGGGACAGGTCTCCTTCGAAGATCTTCTCAAAGACGGGACGGTCTCTCAGGAAACATATGATTCCATTATCAAGTATCTGAAGGAAAATGCGCCGGAGAAGCCGGAAGATAATCAGAATGCACAGAATGCGGAAGACAGCCAGAACACACAGAATACGGATAATACACAGAGCGCCGGACAGCCCGAACTGAAGGAAGGCGAAGACATGCCGGATCTCCTCTCTGATCTGCTGAAGAACAACGTGATCACACAGGAGGAGTACGACAAGATCAAGGCAGCCGAAGAGGCGAGAGAAGCACAGAAGCCGGCCGATCCGAAGAACAATACATCTTCGTCAACAGAAAAAGCAGAGGATTCCGCAGCAGATAAAAATGCCGATTCCGCAGCAGATAAGAATGCGGCTGCCACGAATTCTTCCAACACGTAATCCGAATCCTTGCTTTTCGGAAAATCCGAAATAATGTATATTGATAACAGAACTGCAGCCCGCGCTCACTTTTGAGCGTCGGGCTGCTTAACCACACTACAGACGAGGGGACGACAGTGAGAATACTTCTGGTTGAGGATGAAAAATATCTGTCGGCATCCATATGCAAGATGCTGAAGCAGGAGCGGTTTTCCGCCGATGCCGTTTATACGGGGCCGGACGGCCTGGATTATGCCATGAGCGGACTATATGACGCGGTGATACTTGACGTGATGCTGCCCGGCATGGACGGCTTTACCGTCCTCGAAAAACTGAGGAAATCCGGAAGCAGAACGCCTGTACTGATGCTGACCGCAAGAGGAGATCTGCAGGACCGCATCCGCGGGCTGGACAGCGGTGCGGATTATTATCTGCCCAAGCCTTTTGAAAAAGCGGAGCTGATCGCCTGCCTGCGGGCTATCACAAGAAGAAAGGACGACAGCGTCGTACAGGAGCTCGCCTTCGGAGATATCTCCCTGTCTGAAAAAAATGCATCCCTTGAATGCTCCAAAAGCGGGCGGGAAGTCCGCCTGGGAGCCAAGGAGTACCAGATGATGGAACTGTTTCTGCGGAATCCGGGCCAGATTCTCTCCAAGGAGACGATGATCGAGCGGATCTGGGGCCTCGAGAGCGAGGCGGAATATAATAATCTGGAAGTCTATATTTCCTTTCTGCGGAAAAAACTGTCTTTCCTGGACTCCGGTGTCAAAATTAAAACGACGCGGGGGCTCGGGTATTCGCTGGAGGAGGAGACATGATTGCGCGTCTCAGGAGAAGAATGACGCTCCTCGTGGTCGCTGTGGTTCTTGCCGTGACGGCCGGCATTATCTTCTCCATCAATTATATGAACTGGAGGCATATCGTCTCACAGGCGGAAGAGGCCCTCGATATACTGGCGGAAAACAAGGGCGCAAGGCCCGGGATTAAGATAAACGCGGAGGGGGATCCTCCGGAAGGCAGTCCTGCCGACGGACCGTCGAAATTTGCGGAACTGCCCGGAAGTGAGGCGGAGACCATGACCGGACCGCCGGAAAAGCCGGAGAATCCGGGCGGAGGAATGCAGCCGGAGCAGTTTGACGGCTCGCCGTCCCCGCGACAGGCGCCGGACGGAGGCCCGGGCGGGATGATGAGGCCCGGACAGCAGCCCCCGGAGACGGAAAATACGGTCGCAAGTCTCAGCAACTACTATGTGGCCACGCTCACTTCCGAAGGGGAAGTGGAGGACTGGAAAAGCGACCGGTCGGATCTCTATTCCGATGAAATGGTAAAAGAGATCGCGGAAAAGGCTGCCGCATCCGGCAGGACCTTCGGAGTCGTCGGCACGCAGTTCTTCAGAATCGTGGAGGAACCGGAGGAGACGCTTCTGATTGTTCTCGACCAGCGCCTCGAAATCATGGGTGCCCGGAACGTGCTCCGGACGACCGTGGTGATTGCGCTTGCGGCGGGACTCCTTCTGTGTCTGGCGGCCTATTTTCTCATCCGGATGCTGGTCCGTCCCGTACAGGAGGCTTTTGACCGGCAGAAGCAGTTTGCGTGGGACGCGAGCCATGAACTGAAAACGCCCCTGGCCGTCATCGGTGCGAATGCGGACGTGCTGCAGGGGGAAATCGGTGAAAATGAATACCTCACCTATATCAGATCGGAGGTGAGGCGGTCCGCCGATCTCATTCAGAATCTGCTGACACTGGCCAGAATGGACCAGAATAAACTGGTTGCCGACCTGAAGGATATGGATCTTGGGGAGGCCGTCCTTGAGGTGGCGCTGCCCTTTGAGAGCACGGCATTCGAAAACGGCAAGAGCCTGGAGCTGCAGGTTCCGGAAGGCATTCATGTAAATGGCGACAGGGCCATGCTTCAGCAGCTGACGGTGATTCTGCTGAGCAACGCACTGAAATATTCGGATGACGGCGGCCGGATCACCCTGGCCGTGAGCGAGAGCAGAAAAGGAAAAGAGATCCGGGTGAGCAATACCGGGGAGGGGATCGCCCCGAAGGATCTGGAGCGGATTTTCGACCGCTTCTACCGCGTCGATTCCTCCCATAACCGGGAGGTGGAGGGCTTCGGACTGGGGCTGTCCATCGCAAAAAACATCGCGGATGCCCATAAGGGCAAAATCCTTGTTTCCAGCGAGCCCGGAGAGGAGACTGTATTCAGGGTGGTTCTCCCGTGACGGAAAATGCCGCTTGACAGAAAACTTCCGGCGCTTTATAAGTGAAGTTGCATCTCTTACAAAAGTGCCAGAGGTTTTTTTATGCAGAAAACAGACCAGCCGGAGACGATCCGGAATATATTGTTTGATATGGGACAGGTGCTGATCCGGTTTGACCGCGCTTACTTTATCCGCAAACTGGGCGCGGAAGGCGGGGACGCCGCAATTCTCGAAAGAGAGGTCTTTCTTTCCCGCGAGTGGGCCATGATGGACTGGGGGACACTCACGGACGACGAGGCGGCGGAGAGAATCTGTCAGAGACTTCCGGGGCGCCTTCATGATGCGGCCCGGAAACTTGTGTCCATGTGGGACCGGCCGATCCTGCCCGTGGAGGGAATGGAGGATCTTGTCCGGGAACTGAAAGCGGCCGGATACCGCCTGTTTCTTCTCTCAAACGCCAGTGTCCGGCAGCATGATTACTGGCCCCGTATTCCCGGAAGTGACTGTTTCGAGGATACGCTGATCAGCGCGGACGAAAAAATGGTCAAGCCGCAGCCTGAGATTTACCTGCGCGCCTGTGAGAAATTCGGCATCAGGCCGGAAGAGAGTCTCTTTATCGACGATGCGCCGATCAATATTGAGGGGGCTGCGCACGTCGGGATGCGGGGAATCGTCTTCCACGGAAATACGGGAGAGCTGAGAAAAAAGCTTGCGGAGGCCGGCGTGAGAGTATGACCGGGCGGAAATCTTCGGTCAGAAGGAGGTGTATGCGGGGAAATTTCCTGCAAAATGCCTCTCGCGGCAAAAGTTTCTCTCAATTTGGGAACTGATTCTGTTATAATAACAGGGAAGAGTTGATTAAAAAGGCAGACTTATATTTCCGGCCTCTTCGGAAAGGAGTCTGCCCTCTTTTTATCAGGAGGTGTAAAAGAATGAAGGTCGGTTGTGTAAAAGAAATCAAGAATAATGAATTCCGCGTGGGAATGACTCCTGACAATGTGAAAAGCTATGTCCTTGCGGGACACGAAGTGATGATCGAGAAGGGCGCGGGGATCAGCTCCGGCTTTGCGGATGAGGAGTATGCGGCGGCGGGAGCTGCCCTGATCGATACGGCGAAGGAAGTCTGGGACGCGTCTGAGATGATCATCAAGGTCAAGGAGCCGCTTCCGGCGGAATACGGCTTCTTCCACGAGGGACTGATTCTGTATACATATCTTCATCTCGCGCCGGATCCGGAGCAGACAGAGGCGCTCCTTAAGGGCAAGGTCAAAGGCGTGGCCTATGAGACGCTGATGGAGAGAGACGGCAGCCTTCCGCTTCTCGCTCCCATGAGCCAGATCGCGGGCCGCCTCAGCATTCAGCAGGGTGCCAAGTATCTGGAGAAGCGCTTCGGAGGAGAGGGCATTCTCCTGGCCGGCGTACCCGGAACCCCCAAGGCGGAGGTCGTCATCCTGGGTGCTGGCACGGTCGGCGCCAATGCCTGCAAAATTGCCGTCGGCATGGGCGCAAATGTGACAATCATCGATATCAATCTGAAGAGGCTGGAGTATCTGGATGAGATCTTCGGCTCCAGGATTCAGACACTCGTTTCCAATGATGCCAATATCGAGAATGCGGTCAAAAAGGCGGATCTCGTGATCGGCAGCGTCCTGATTCCGGGCGCATCGACGCCCAAGCTCTTCAAGAGAGCGTATCTGAAGGAGATGAAGCCGGGTGCGGTCTTCGTGGACGTGGCCATCGACCAGGGCGGCTGCGGTGAGTCCTCTCATGTGACGAGCCACGATGATCCGATCTTCATCGAGGACGGCGTGGTGCATTACTGCGTCGGCAATATGCCGGGCGCCGTGCCGCGCACATCCACCATTGCCCTCACCAACGCGACGCTCCGCTACGGTCTGCAGATCGCCAATTACGGGCTGGAAGAAGCCTGCAGGCAGAACGAAGTTATTTACTCTGCCGTCAATACCTACGACGGAAAGATCACCTTCGGGAAAGTCGCGGAGGTGTATCCGCAGTACGAGAGCGCGGATGTGAGGAGCCTGTTCTGAAGACTGACAATGTGATAGACTTGAGACGCAGTTAATTAATAACAATACGAACAGGAGTGGGAGACTGCGTATGAAAAAGATGAAATTTCTGATTCTTCCGTTGTGCCTTATGCTTCTTGCCGCGCCGGCACATGCCTCGGCCGTGTCGGAAGCGGAGCTGCCGGAAGGTTATGCGGAAGAAGCCGCGGCATTGTCCGAAGCAGGTGAGGGGGACAATCTGGTCGTCACGAAGCATTCGGCTGTCGTTAACGGGAAGGAACTGCATTATACCGTGACGGCCGGGACCATGACGGTCAGCGCGGAGAGCACGAACTTGACGGAAGAGTATTCCGGAGAGAATCCGGAGATCGAGATGTTCTTCACGGCTTATACGCTTGATGATGCGGATCCTGCAGAGCGGCCGGTGACCTTCGCCTTCAACGGGGGCCCGGGAAGCTCTTCGGTCTGGATCCATCTCGGTTTCCTGGGGCCGCGCAGAATCAAAATGGACGAAAACGGATTTGTTGACAGCCTGACACCGGGAATGGAAGATAATGAGAATTCATTCCTGGATATGACGGACCTGGTTTTCATTGATCCTGTCTACACCGGATATTCCCGCCCGGTCAAAGGCAATAGTGCGGAAGAGTATCTGAGTTATGAGGGCGACTGCCAGGTTGTGGGCGATTTTATCCACACATACATCTCGCGATTCGGCAGATGGGGATCGCCCAGGTATCTGTGCGGCGAATCCTACGGAACCGTGAGAGCTGTCGGTGTCTGTGACTACCTGGCCGGCACATATTTCCTGAAGCCCAACGGCCTCCTGCTTATATCCACCTGTAATGATTATTCAGCGCTCACGGAAGCGCCCGGGAATGACCTGCCTTATATTATGAATCTCCCGACTTATGCGGCGGATGCATGGTATCACGGCCTGCTGGATGAAACGTACCAGAATATGGAGCTGGAGGAATTCCTTGAGGAAGTCCGGGCATTCGCCGGAGGCGAATATCAGTCCGCCCTCTTTAAGGGGAATACACTTACCGATGAGGAAACGGATGCCATCGCCGAAAAGCTGTCCTCTTATACGGGCCTCAAAAAGGAATATCTGAAGAGAGCGGATCTGCGGGTTTTCACCGAGAGCTTCTGTAAAGAACTTCTGCGGGACCGCGGGGAAATCATCGGCCGTGTTGACGGGCGGTTTACCGGCTATGAAGGCCGGGGAAACGACAGCACGACCGCCAATGACCCGAGCCTTTATGGTCTGGATGGCGCCTATGCATCCGTCATCAATGATTATCTGAGCCGGGAGCTGGGCTTTCGCTCGGATTTGAATTATATGATGCTCAAAGACTTCGAATCGCAATGGACACTTACCAAAGAGGACGATACCGTTTTAAAACAGCAGGATATCATAGAGAGTGTGATGTCCCAGAACAGCCATCTGAAAATCTGGGTGCTCTGCGGTTACTACGATCTGGCCACGCCGTTCTATGCGGCGGAGTGGACTTACAACCATGTAAATCTGTCTGAGAAATGCAGGGACAATCTCATGTTCACCTACTATCCGTCGGGCCACATGATCTATCTGCACAAGCCTTCCCTGGAGAAGGTACACGAGCAGGCGCTGGAATGGTATGCCAAATGAAAAGGCCGTATAAAGTCTGAAAACAAATACAGATAACGAAAAGCGGGGATGCCGTGCTGATATCAGGTCAGTCCGGTATCCCCGCTTTTATCCGTTTTATTTTTCATCAGGCGTCATGTCTCCGCGTCCAGCCTCATGCTCTTCTTTTCGAACTGCCGGTAGACGATGAAGGAGACGATCACCGTACAGATATCCGCGAGTGTCTGGGTGAGGACGAGCCCCCTCATGCCGATCAGGTAATTCAGTAGGAACAGCATGGGAATGTTGAAGACCGCCCACCTGACCACGGCCAGAAACATGGAGATCCGGCCTTCGCCCACGGCCTGGAAGAAGTGAACCAGATGGAAGCACAGGAACATAAAGGGCGTGGCCACGGCCCGGTAGCGCAGGAACAGGGTTCCTGTCTCCACGGTCGCCGCGTCATTGATGAAAATGTGCATGATCTGCGGGGCGAAGAGCTCATAGAGAGTGACGCTTACGGCGGCCACGATCATTCCCGTGAGTCTTGTGAAGTTCAGGACGTCCTTCATCCTCCGGTGATTGCCGTTTGAGTAGTTATAGGCCGCGATGGGAACCATGCCCTGGCACAGTCCGACGCCGACATTGAGCGGAAGGCGCTCGGACTTCAGCACGATTCCGATGGCCGCGAGAGCGATGTCTCCGTATCCGGTCATCAGCCGGTCGATGATCATGTAATCGATGTCAAAGAGCAGCGTCGCCACGGAGGCGGGGATTCCGACCGTGAAGATTTTGATGATGTGTTCTCTGGCCGGCAGTCCTGTCCGGGGCATGAGCGATATGACGGTCTTCCCCCTGAGAGACCGGATGACAAGCAGGAAATAGATGCAGGCAATCACGTTGGACAGCATGGTGGCAAGACCCGCTCCCATCGTCTCCATGCCTTTCGGCAGGAGGACAAACATGAAGAGGGGATCCAGTGCGATATTGAGAAGTCCGCCCATGGAGACCCCGAATCCGGCTTCTTTCGCGTGCCCGACGCTTCGGAGGAGTCCGGCCATGGTCATGCTCATGACAGTGGGAACGGCTCCGATGACGAGAACGCAGGTGGCATACTGCTTCGCAAAGGGCAGGGTATCGGGACTCGCACCGAGCGCTCGCAGGATCGGGTCCATGCCGAAAAACATGAGCAGCGAATAGAGGAGCGCGGCACAGGCGGCTGCCCAGAAGCTGAACATGGACGTCTTTTTTGCCTCGTCGTCCTTTTTGACACCGAGCAGTCTGGAGATGAGGGTCCCGCCGCCGATACTGAAGAGATTGGAGATCGGTATGCAGATATTGAAAACCGGCAGGATCAGGGAGGCCGCCGCTACCATGTAGGGATTTCCGGTTCTCCCGATGAAAAATGTATCTGCGAGACTGTAAATCAGGACGATCAGCTGGCCGATGATGGTGGGGACGGCCAGCGTGGCGAGTGCGCGGGGAACCGGCATGGACTCAAACACATTCCGGTTGTCGGCTGCTTCATTCATGACAATACCTCCCGGTCCGGCGGATGGAAAGGTCCGGCGGAGCCGTTATATTTAATAAAAACGCCTCTTTCGTATCATTCGGCGTTTTCTTAAATAAGAAGTATAGACTTGTCCGCGCGGCAATGCAATCTTGAATCAAGTCTTTCCCGGCTGTAAAGATTTATAAAATTACTTGATAAAACATCTTGACAGAATACTCCGGCAGACGGTATACTTCGTTATACGATGTATCACGCGATGGGAGGTATTGGATGGATGTTCAACTGAAACGCGGGCTGCTGGATATATGTGTACTGGCAGCAATAAAAAACGAAGACTCCTACGGATACAAGATTATCAAAGATATGAAGCCGTATCTGGAACTGTCCGAATCAACGCTCTACACCATTCTGAAAAGACTGGAGGCGGCAAAACTGCTCACTGTCCGGAGCATGGAGCACGAAGGACGGCTGCGCAAGTATTACCACATCACCGAGGCGGGGATGGGACGGATCGAGGAGTTCAGGGAAGAGTGGAAAGAAATCCTTTCCATCTACAGTTTCATTACAAGGGAGGATGCCGGGCATGAATAAAAATCAGTTTCTGGAAGAACTGAGAAGAAGAATATCGGGTCTGCCGCAGGAAGATATCGACGAGCGTCTGGCTTTTTACAGCGAGATGATCGATGACCGGATGGAAGATGGCCTGACCGAAGAGGAAGCGGTCGCAAGTCTCGGCACCGTGGATTCAGTGGTCGATCAGATCATGTCGGAGATCCCCCTGACGAAGATCGTGAAAGAAAGGGTCAGGCCCAAACGACAAATGAAGGCCTGGGAGGTCGTGCTGCTGGTGCTTGGTGCACCAGTGTGGATTCCTCTGATCATCGCGGCCTGTGCGGTTGTATTGGCTGTTTATATCGTCATCTGGGCAGTCGTCATCAGTGTCTATGCAGTCGATTTATCGGCGGCGGCGGGGGCGGCAGGCGGACTGGCAGGCATCTTTATTTACCTGAAGGCAGGCAATCCGGCGGGAAGTCTCTTTTCCGCCGGGGCGGCGATTGCCTTTGCGGGGCTGGCAATCCTTTTGTTTTTTGTATGTAAATGGATCACGAAAGCGGTTCTGAAACTCACGGGCAGGATTTTTTTAGGAATCAAAACTTCATTCGCCGGGAAGGAGGCACAGCATTATGAGCAGCAGTAAAAAATGGATCACTGCAGGCGCTGCCCTGCTGGGAGCAGGAGTGTTGATCTGCGGAATATCGTTTGCGGTTCTCGGGTTCGATTTTTCAAAGCTCGGTACAGTTGAATATGTGACGAATACGACCGAGGTGAAAGACGGATTTCAGCATATATCGATAAAGGCGGACATAGAAGATGTCGAGCTGATCCCGTCGGACGACGGGGTGTGCAGAGTTGATTGCTATGAGCCCAAGGACGATCCGTATAAGGTCTTTGTGAAAAATGACACACTGACAATCGAGAAGGAAAAGAAACAGGCATGGCAGCTATTTAACTTTGGAGCAGCGCTGGAAAATCCCAGCATTACTGTGTACCTGCCGGATGATTCCTACAAAGACCTGCTGGCCGGGACGGATACCGGAGATGTGAAGATCCCCGGAGATTTCTCCTTTGAGAGGATCAGCGCAGACTCGGATACCGGAGATGTGTCATGCTCCGCTTCGGCAGCCGAAGGCATTGACATTGTGACGAACACAGGGAATATCGCCGTCTCTGACGTCTCGGCCAAAGAACTGAAGCTTGAATCCGATACGGGCGATATGAAAATATCGAATGCGGAGATTTCGGGCAGCGTGGCGATCCGGGAGGATACCGGCAAAGTGACAATGGAAAATGTGACCTGCGTGAATTTCACTTCAAAAGCGGATACCGGCGATCTGAAGATGTCAAATGTCATCGCAAAAGAGGCTTTCAACCTGGAAAGCAATACAGGGGATATCCGGTTCGACGGCTGTGATGCCGAAACAATCCATATAAAAACGGACACGGGAGATGTGAAAGGAACCATTCTTACCGAGAAGGTCTTTATCACGGAATCGGACACCGGCGATATCAATGTCCCGAAGACGAGTAACGGCGGCAGATGCGAAATTACAACCGATACGGGAGATATTAAAATCGACATAAAATAAAGCTCAAAGAAAAGGAAATATTCTGCTGAAATTCATCCGGGGGCGGGCCTTCCGCCGGAATGCGATTTGCTTCTTCCCGGCGATTGGGGTAAGATGGGGAAGGATTATTTAAGCAGGATCGCTGCAAA
>CACXFM010000060.1 GCA_902766955.1 uncultured Lachnospiraceae bacterium
CCACGTTTTTACATCTGTCTTTTGAAAGGATGAGAATTATGGATACACATATCCGCAGCGAGTCTTCCATGACCGTACTCGAAATCCTGCCGCCCGGCTACAATAAACAGGTCGCCAACTTCCCTGCCAGCAATATCGCCGACCTCAGAACCGACTACCACGGTCCCTCCCCGTACCACCTCAACTACTGCGGAACCGAGAAATGTGCGCCCGGCTTCCAGTTCGGCCCCTCGGTACGGCGCTCTTATCTTCTGCACCTGGTCACCGCGGGACACGGCACGTATACCGTCGGCAAAAAAAAATACCGGCTTTCGCCGGGGGAAATGTTTCTGATCTATCCGGGTGACACGACTGTCTACAAAGCGGATCAGCGCGATCCCTGGACTTATTACTGGATCGGCTTCAGCGGCTACCAGGCCGACTACATTCTGTCCCAGATGGGCTACTCGAAGGAATCCCATGTCATCACCTTAAGCGATACAGAAGTGCTGGCGGAATGCATCAGCGAGATGCTTCTCACCCACCAGATCAATCTGGCGAACGAACTGACGCGAGGCTCCCTCCTGCTCAGGTTTCTGGCGCTTGTCCTCAGACAGCGCCCTCAGAAGACCTCCTCCACGCTGCATTCCGGCAGGGACTACGCGCAGCTGACCATGCGCTACCTGACCGAGCATTACTCACAGAAAGTCCGGATCTCGAAGATCGCCGATTATATCGGGGTGGACCGCAGTCATATGTGCAAATGCTTCCGCGAGGAGTATCAGATGTCTCCCCAGGAATGCCTGATCCGTCTCCGCATGGACCGGGCCGCCGAGCTGCTCGTCCGCACGCAGGAGACCGTCACGCAGATCGCGGAGCAGTGCGGATATCCCGACTCGCTGGCCTTCACGAAAATGTTCCGCAAATCCTATCAGATGAGCCCCACGGAATACCGGGAGCGGAGCACGGGCAGAACGGAATAACCAGCGTTCCTTCAGTTAAAGAACCTGACCAGGAAGCTGGCCGCCACCAGTGTCATCGAGCCGCAGATCCTCGTCGCCAGCTGGGCGAAGGGCAGAAGCTCCATCCGCTTCGAGGCCGACAGGATCGCGATATTGCCGGTCCCGCCCATGTTGATGGTGCAGAGGCCCGCCGTGATGGCGGACTCGATCGGCCAGAATCCGACCAGCCAGCCCCCGAAAGCGGCGCCCGCCGTCACGGCTGCCGTAATCACGATGACCAGCAGAAGCCAGGACGGCGTCAGAACCTTGGCCACCGCATCCAGGTCGATCAGCGCGATGCCGATGCCGATCAGGACGGCGTGCGTGAAGCAGGTCAGCACGACGCGGCTGAGCTCATACGCCCCTTTTGACGCCTGCTCGGAAATCAGGCCGAAGCCCCGCGCCGCCGCTGTCAGGAGAATCAGCCACGCATAGGTGTGAACCCCGGGGACCAGATGATGCAGGCAGTAACCGCCCAGCGAGAAACCGAGCGCCGCCACAAGGCCCGTCACCAGACCGCGCACGTCCGCTGTGCGGCCGGTCTCTTTCCGGCTCTGATCCGGCGAGAGATTCTTCTCCCGCACAAGCGACCCGCCGCCGCTTAAACGAGGCACCTTTTCGCCCAGGCGGCCCAGGAGGCCCGCCATGAGAATGGCGGCCACATTGCCGACCGCGGAAGCAGGTATGAGACGCGAGATCACCTCCGCATGTCCGGCCTGAAACCCCTGCGTGTAAATGTCGGCGAGCGGGATCACGCCCGCTCCCATTCCCCCGCTCATCATGGGAATGGCCGTGTACATCACGGAATCCTCCAGGGTATACCCCATCAGCTTCCCGGCCGCTGCCACCGCTGCCAGTGCAAAAAGCATGGAGCAGAAGGCCACGGGCAGAAACTTCAGCGCGCTTCCGATCAGAAGCTTTCTGTCCATACTGAGGATGGACCCCGCGATCAGCACCGCGATAAAAAAGTCAAGGAATCCGGCCGTATTCAGGAAATCCGATATGGCGACCGCACTGCTCTCCGGTATCAGATGCAGCCGGTACAGGGCCGCCGCCCCGAAAATGCACATGACGGTCCCGCCGCCAAGCCAGCTGCGGACAATCGGGAGCGCCTCTCCCAGGGAGTGAAACAGGCCGCCCAGGAGGACCAGCACGATCAGCGCGCCGACCATATTCGAAGGCAGGAAGTCCAGATGCATGGCCGCAAACGACAGCGCGCACACCCCCAGATACAGAGGCAGCGGAATCCCGTAAATGCATTTTCTTTTCCACGCTGTCCGAACATCCATCCGACTTAACTCTCCTTACCTGTTTCTTCTTTCATCAGCCGCCCGAAGACGAGTAGCGGAGCGACGGCCTGCCTCCGGTCGTGTAATCCACCATGCTGCTGATCTCGCCGTTTTCCAGCATAAAGTTCAGATACCGGCGCACGGTGATTCTCGACAGCCCGATCTCCCTGGAGATCTCGTCGCTGGTCAGGTACTCTCCCGCGTGCCCTTCCATACAGTTCCGCAAAAGCTCCAGCGTCTGGGACTGGATCCCCTTCACCAGCGCTTCCTCCGTCTTCAGGCTCTTTTTGCCGCTCAGGATGCTGTCGATCTCCTCCTGGCTCAGTCTCTCCCCGCGGCTGTTGGCCCCGGAGAGACGGATATATTTCTCCAGCGCTTCCTGGAAGCGCTCGGAGGTGAACGGCTTTACGATATAATCCAGCACGCCGTTTGAGAGCACGTCCAGAATCTCCGCGGGTGTATTGGCCGCGGTAATCATGATCACCGCCGTGTGGTCGCCCCCGGCCCTTAAGTTCCGCAGAAATTCAAGCCCGTCCATGATCGGCATATAGTAATCGGCGATCACCAGATCTGTGGGATGCGACTCCAGATATTCCAGCGCCTCCCTGCCGTTTTCAAAAATGCCGTCCAGAACAAATCGCGCATCAGACTGCAGATAGCGGCTGTTGATCGCCGCCACCATCGGATCATCCTCAATTATAATCGCATGAAACATACTCTGCCCTCTCCATAAGGTTCATGATGCGTTTTCATACGGGGAGATTGATCTCAATCGAGGTGCCCTCTCCCATCTCCGTATCGATGTGAAAGGTCCCTTCATAGCGGTCCACGATTTCTTTCATCAGAGGATAGCCGTTGCCGTGCCCCTCTCCTTTGGTCGTCGTGCCGCGCTGATAGATAGAGAACAGAATCTCTTCCGGAATTCCTCCGCCCGTATCGTCGCAGACAATCGTGGTATGTCCCTCTTCCGAATAAATACCGAGCTCGATCCGCTTTACCGGATAGTCGTGGCTGTTCAGTTCGTCCATCGCGTTTTCCACCAGGTTTCCCACGAGTACGATGTAGCAGTCGGCCGGCAGTTCGGTCTGCTTGGAATAAAAATATGAATCCTGTTTAAGCACAAATGTAATGCCCAGTTCGCTGGCCCGGAGCAGCTTTCCGATCAGCAGGGCCGCCAGAGACGGCACCGGCACCCGCTGCCTGATATCACTGACGGCTGCCCCGGAAACCAGGCTGGTATTCAGAATAAACTCTTTGGCGCTGTCCACCTGGTCCATCTCGAGGTATCCGAGGATCACGTGCAGCTTGTTCATGAATTCATGGTTGACCGCCCGCAGCGTATCCACCATATACTTGGCGCCGGTCAGTTCCTCGGCCAGTCTGGTCAGCTCCGTTTTATTGCGGAACACCGATGCGGCCCCGATGATCCTGCCGCCCCTTCGCACGGGAATCCTGGAGGAGATTATGTTTTTGCCCTTGATCATAAAGCTGACATTATGTTCGGCGACACCGGTCTTGGCCGTATTGGGCAAGAGCGTTTCCGGATAGAACTCCGTGAGGAGCTTTCCCTCGACCGGGGTATCCGGGTCGAGATCCAGCATGCGCTTGGCCGACGTATTCATTTCAATGATCCGTCCCTCGGTATCGATGGCGAAGAGTCCCTCCTCCATGGCATTCATGACTTCCTCGCGCTCGATATACAGATTGACCAGTTCCTCCGGCCTGTAACCGAGCAGAATGTTTTCCAGGGTCTGCCGCGACAAGATCGCCAGAACGCCGCCGGCGGCCAGCATGATCAATAAGAGCAGCAGATAGGTCCGGATGATCTCTCTGCGCAGAAGGACCACCCTGTCATTGAGAACCGACGCCATCACAAACCCGATCTGCTGCCCGCTCTCATCCGTCACGCCGTGAAATGCCCTGCGCTGGCGACCCAGCGTCCCCGTGGCCACGGAAATATAAGGCTCTGCGCCCTCGAGGATGGCCTTCTCATCCCCTCCGATGAAATTCTCCCCGATCCGGTCCGGATTGGTGTGATAGACGCGCACGCCGTCCATCCCGCAGATCACAATGACGTCCAGCTCCGAAAAATGGCTGACCAGCGTATCCAGCTCCGCCGCAAACGCATCGGAAGCCTTCCCGCTTACAATTGCTTCCTTCGTCTGCTCCATTCCGGCGATCATAGTGGCCGTTTCGGAGATGTTGGTGTCCTGCGCCCCGCCCTTGATGTTCAGGGCGTACTGCAGGCAGACAATCCCCGTCAGCAGGATCGTAAAGCTGATCAGGAGAAGGATCCAGAGAAACAGCCTGGACGAATACGTTCTTTTCGCCAATCCCCTCATCTATGCCTCCCCTCTCGCGGCCCGTACAGAGTCCGGACGTCCGGTCATCCTTTTATTGTCCGGCGGCGCCGTTTCTGTTATTATACTCTGCCCGGATCTTCGTGTAAGCCTGAACTGCGATTTCCGGCAGCAGATCATACAGAATCATCAGGTCTCCGTTTTTCATGGACAGAGTCTCCGGCGTGACAGGGATATAGGACAGGTCTTCGTCGCCGTTCTTCTTCGGGGCATTCTTTACGACGGCTTCCCACGCGGCCTCCCGGATGGCCCGGTCCGCCGTATAGCCCTCATACTCCGCGCGTCTCTTCCGGGCATCCGTCACCACGGAACCGATCCCGAGGATCCCGCAAAGCATGGCGGCACAGCCCAGCAGCAGGAACACCCGGTCCCTGTTAAAGAAGACCAGGATCAGGATGATGCCGGCCAGGAGAACCGCCCCGAACCGGATCAGCTTCGGGCGAATGGCCGCGCGGAAGTCTCTCACGGACGAAAGCTCCTTCTCCGCGCATGAAGAGCAGATCCCGAAATCCGTGAAGTCTCCCAGGGCCTGTACTTTCTTCTCCCCGCCCAGGTCTCTCACTTTCAGGGTCCTCACCGTGAGGGCGCGGAACGGATAGTCCGCCTGCGCACCGCATATCATGCACCGGATGTCTCCGGCATCTTTCCATTTATACATTGGCCCTTCTCCCTTACTCTTTTCTGCATAAATGATACTGCTGCCCTTGCTATCAGGGCAGCAGCTCTTTTTGAACGGGAAGGCCGGACTACAGCATTCCCCCCAGTGTTGACAAAAGCAGTGAACCGATCAGCAGTATGATCGCCCCTCCGAGACGGGAAGAAATCTGCGCGAACGGCATCAGCTCCATGCGGTTTGCCGCGGACAGCACCGCGACGTCGCCGGTTCCGCCCATGTTGGCCATGCAGAGTCCGGCCGTGATACCGGCTTCCACCGGATAGAATCCGACCAGCTTGCCGACGATGGCAGCGCCGAAGAAGGCGCCCACGACGGTCACGCCGCAGAGCACAAGGTATGTGATTGAGAAGCTCTCAACCACCTGGCCGATATCCAGATAGCAGAGGCCGATACCCATAAGGAGCACGTTCGTGAGGTTCTTCATGATGAACTGGAACCACTGATAGCAGGCGACCTCAGCCCACTCCGGCATGAAATTGCCGATCTTGAAGATGGCGACCGTGATGATCATGAACGCATAGGCATGTACCGTGATCTTGGGGACAAGCTGTGTCCAGATGCCGCTGCAGATGTAGCCCCATGCGAAGAACGCGCCGGAGATCAGAAGGCCGATGCCGAGATTGGCCAGGGAGATGTGATCTCTCTTAGCCTGCATTTCCGGGCTGATTTCCAGTTCCTTGGGATCCACGGTGCCGGCCTGCATAAGCTGTCCGTTTCCGTTCCAGGTTTTGCTCTTGAAGACCTTCACGAAAAGTCCGCCGAGAACGATGGAGATGGCATTGCCGATGGCCACGGCGGGCGTCATGATACTCAGCGCCTCCGCAGCCGTCATGGTGCCGGCCGCGTCAAAGATCTTGGACAGCGGCGAAGCGCCCGCTCCCATGCCGCCTCCCATGATCGGCAGGGCGATCAGCAGCATGGCCTTGATGGAGCCGTATCCCATAATGCCCGCGATGCCGAAGCAAAGGGCAAAGGAAAGAATCAGTGCGCCGAAGATGGCCGGGAAGTAACGGGAAGCCGCCTTCACGAGAAGCGTGCGGTTCATGCCCATGATGGATCCCGTGATCAGCGCTGCGATATACCAGTCAAGGAACGCGCCGGTCGGCTTGAAGAAGGTATTGATATTGCCGACCAGGTCAAACTCCTTCCAGAGCTGCATGTAGGAAGCCGTCACGACGCCGTCGGCATCTTTGACGATCTCGGGAAGAAGATGGAAATAATGCAGCAGGGCAACGCCGAACAGAATGACGATGGCACCGCCGCCGAAGAAATCCTTGATGATCGGGGTCTTGTTGCCGATCATGTCCAGAATCGCTCCGACACAGATCATGAAAATGAAGCATCCCGTCATGCCTTCAGGAAGTACGCCTATATAGGTGGCAATCAGGACGATTACCGTGATAAAGGCAAACATCGGCAGCGGGAGATTGAAGAGTTTGAATCCTTCTTTCGTATTCATGTGGTTCTCCTCTCTCGTTGAAAAAAGCTTGATGTTTCATGTGTGGGCGCGCCGTAAAGACATGTCCCCCTTACGTGAAGCACGACGTGCGGCCATGACTTCCGGCGCTGTAATCGTCAGATCCTGGCCACGCCGCTGTCGATCGCCGCCTGCGCAACAGCTTTGGAGACTGCCGGGCCGACTTTCGGGTCAAATGCATAAGGAATGATGTAGTCGGCGCTCAGCTCCTCGTCCGGAATCAGTTCCGCCAGGGCTTTGGCTGCCGCCATCTTCATCTCCTCATTGATATCGCTTGCACGTACATCAAAGGTTCCGCGGAAAATGCCCGGGAATGCGAGCACGTTGTTGATCTGGTTGGGGAAATCGCTGCGGCCCGTGGCAATCACGGCCGCTCCGCCCGCCTTCGCGTCTTCCGGGAAAATCTCGGGTGTCGGATTCGCGCATGCAAAGATGATCGCGTCCTTGTTCATGGTCCTGACCATCTCGGTCGTGACCGTTCCCGGTGCGGAGACGCCGACGAAAATATCCGCTCCGACCAGCATGTCCGCCAGAGAGCCGGCCTTCTTCTCAAGGTTGGTCACCTGGGCCATTTCCTCCTTGATCCAGTTGAGGCCTTCGCGTCCCTCATAAATCGCGCCCTTCCTGTCGCACATAATGACATGCTTAAAGCCATAGGACAGAAGCAGCTTCACAATCGCGATCGCAGCAGCGCCGGCACCCGACGTGACAATCTTTACGTCTTCCTTCTTTTTGCCCGTCACCTTCAGTGCGTTGATGAGGCCTGCCAGTGTGATAACGGCCGTGCCGTGCTGGTCGTCGTGGAAGATCGGAATATCCGTCTTTTCTTTCAGCTTTCTCTCGATTTCAAAACATCTGGGAGCGGCAATATCCTCGAGGTTGATGCCGCCGAAGGAGCCGGAGATCAGAGCCACGGTATTGACGATCTCGTCCACGTCCTTAGACTTCACGCAGAGCGGGAATGCATCCACATCTCCGAAGGCTTTGAAGAGCACGCATTTTCCTTCCATGACCGGCATACCGGCTTCGGGACCGATATCGCCCAGGCCAAGAACGGCCGTGCCGTCCGTGATTACCGCGCACAGGTTGTGGCGCCGCGTCAGATCATAGGACTTGTTGATGTCTTTCTGGATAGCCAGACATGGCTCGGCAACACCCGGTGTATAGGCCAGCGACAGGTCGTCCTTCGTCGCGACCGGAACTCTCGCGATGACCTCGATCTTTCCCTTCCATTCGCCATGAAGCTTCAGAGACTCTTCGGCATAGTTCATCTCACGTACCTCCTTTTTTATGAGAATGTCATGAAGCGCTGTTGTTCTATATGCAGTTTACGCATATTTTATATTTATTTTATAATTTGTAGTTCTGAGCCGATAGTTTTTGAAACTTAAATAACCCTTTTGAAAGTAAAATAAGAAAAGAATCTCCTGCAGCATAACTCGTGCAACAGAACCTTCTCCTATCCCGGATCCCTTCAGAAGGAGTGTTTTTCCTCCGCACTCGCAACGGGCATCCGAGCTGCCGGCAGTTGATACAGGCTGCACAATGCGATATAATACACATAACAGGCCATGTGCAGGTGCACACGGCACTTTCATACCGGCATTTCCTTTCACAAGACACAAGGAGGTACTTATGACATCCAAAGAACGGGTCCGTACTGCTTTTGACCACAGAGAACCGGACAGGGTGCCCGTGGATTTCGGCGGCATGTGCACATCCATGGTCAACTGCCAGGTCGTCGCACAGCTCCGCGATTATTTCGGACTGCCCCACGCGCTGCCCCGCATTAACGACATGTCCACCATGACCGCTTTCGTGGATCCCGATCTCGGGGAATGCATGGGCGTCGACGTCCGCCAGCTCTATAACTACGGCGACACTTACGGCCACATCAATACGTCGTGGAAGGAGTGGTCCTACAGAGGGACGCCGATCCTGATTCCGGAAAACGCCTCCGTCACGGAAGACGGCAAGGGCGGCTTCTACGTCTATCCGGAGGGCGATACGACGGCGGCGCCGAGCGGACATCTGCCGCCGGACGGCTATTATTTTGACAATCTCGAGAGACCGGATGAGGACTTCGACGAGGATGAGCCGGATCTCTCCGGCAACGTGGAGGATTACGGCCGCGTGACAGACGCGCAGATCGCCTACCACCACAAGGTTCTGGAAGAGCTGAAGCCCTGGCAGAGCGCGATCCAGTGCGCCCCCGCCTATTCCTGCCTTGGTGACGCCAACAATATCCCCGGTCCCAACATCCGCAAGCCGCGCGGCATCCGGACCATCGCGGACTGGTACATGGCGCCGCTCCTCTATCCGGACGAAGTGGAAGAAGTGTTCAACAAGGGAACGGATATCGCGATTCAGAACTTCCAGAAATACTGGGATGAATTCGGTTCGGATATCGACATCATCTATATCTGCGGCACGGACTACGGCTCACAGAACAGCCTCATGATGTCGCCGGATACCTTTGAAGAGCTCTATCTGCCTTATTATAAGAAGATGAATGACTGGATTCACGAGCACACCACCTG
Organism: uncultured Lachnospiraceae bacterium; assembly: GCA_902766955.1. Classification (GTDB taxonomy): domain Bacteria; phylum Bacillota; class Clostridia; order Lachnospirales; family Lachnospiraceae; genus Chordicoccus. The sequence continues at coordinate 9,323 of CACXFM010000060.1, forward strand.
GAAGACCCTGAAGCACTCCTGCGGCGCCATCTATGATCTGCTGCCGCTCCTGATCAGAAGCGGCTTCGACGCCATCAATCCGGTGCAGTGCTCCGCGGCCGGCATGGATCCGAAGAAGCTCAAGGAAAACTACGGAAAGGATATCCTGTTCTGGGGAGGCGGCGTGGACACGCAGAAGGTGCTGCCCTTCGGCACGCCGGAAGAAGTGAGGGCGCAGGTTCTGGAGAGACTGGAGATCTTCTCGAAAGACGGCGGATATATCTTCAATACGATTCATAATATCCAGCCCAATACGCCGATTGAGAATATTGTCGCGATGATCAATGCGGTCAAGGAGTTTAACGGGACGCTCTGATTCAAGAAATGACACGGGGCTGCCGCACGAATAAAACAGTGCGGCAGCCCCTTTTTCTATCTGTGATATCTTGTTTCCCGGCTCCGATTACGGACGCAGCAGGCAAATCAGTGAAATAAAATACAAGATGAAAATGTGATGGTGTTCTTCCCGTAGTAGTAAGGAATACCCGCCAGCTCGCAAACCTCCGTCACCAGCAGTCCGTACGCCTCCATGGAAGGCACCGCCTGCTCCGGAAAGCGGCATGTTTCCTCCGGATACGTACATGTGCCGCAGAGATCACATCCCCCGCTGCTCATGGGCAGGATATCTTCTCCCGGATAATCCTTTCTGATGCCCTCCACATACGCCCCGAAATTCTCTTTCTGTTTCTCCATTGCATCGACAAGCGTCTCGGCGTCAAAGGCATCTTCCATCTGTCCCGTTGTCTGCAGCAGAATTCCCCAGCTGTATGCACGGGCCCTGCCGGTGATTTCCTCAAGGGTACCGCAGGCAGGCGGACACGTCCATGTTTTTCCGAACTTGCCGCACCGGTCAGCGACGCACATATCGCGCACTTCCGTCAGAAAACGCAGCTTTTCAGCAGGAAAGAATCCCCAGTTGGAGAACCCTCTGTTGCGGGCCAGCTCACCCGCCTCTTCTCTTCTCACCGTCGCTTCCCTCCAATTACAAGAGCTTCTTTACTTTCACATTTCCGGAAACAGCATGTGCTCCATGAAGAGATCGTTAAACCGGCGGTCCGAAGCGAGCGCCACCTCCTCCGCATCCGCCGCGATCCCTGCAAACCGCTCGCGCACATCTGCATTCTCCGCAAACAGGACCGCGCCGGCGAGCGAGCTGTTGCCGACCGGGACGATCTTTGCAGCGAGTTCTTCCGGAAGAAGCCCGATCCCGACTGCCTTGGCCGCATTCAGCCGCTGCCCGAAGCCGCCGGCCAGCCACACACACGCCACGTCCCCGTAGGAAATCCCGTATTCATCGAGCAGCACTTCCGCGCCTGCCCGCACCGCGGACTTGGCCAGCTGGACTTCCCTGACATCCTTGGCGGTGAATACCACATCTTTGCTCAGAGGATACCCCGTCTCGAAGTAGGCTTCATCCAGAAGACCTGTCTCGTCGATCAGTTCTTCTTTGAGCAGCTCGTAGACCGTCTCCAGCACGCCGGTTCCGCACAGGCCCGCGGCGGGAAGTCCGCCGATGGTCTTCAGAACCGGCCGGCCGCCCAGAATCTCCACGGACGTAACCGCGCCGGGCACGCCCGCCATCCCGCAGCTGATGTTGCCGGCCTCAAAAGCCGGTCCCGCCGCCGTGGACGCGCACAGGAAATGCCCCTTTTTCCCCAGGATCATCTCGCCGTTCGTTCCCAGGTCAACGAGCAGCGTCACCTCATCGCCTGTGTCCATATGGCAGGCAACGGCGCCGCTCACGATATCCGCACCGACATAGGTGCTGATTCCCGGGAGATATGTCATGTTGCCGACGGTGCGGAGAGAGATGTCAACCGGAGTGTAGGGCGCAACGCCGAGTGTCGCGCAGGAAAGGCCCTGCAGCAAGTGCTGCATGGTCGTATTCCCCGAAATGACAATCTTAAGCTTCCCGGGATCCGCAAAGTCAGCGGCCGGTATCCCGAGTTTCCCGGCGAGATCCGCAAGGTCCGAGAGAACCACTTCCCGGAGTGTGTCCGCCTGGCCTTCTCCCGCCGCGGCAATTCTTGAAATGACATCCGCGCCGAAAGCTCTCTGGTGGTTGACGCAGGAAGCCGTCCTTTTTTGAATCTGACCGTTTTCCGCATAGAGAAGGGTCGCGGCGATTGTCGTCGTCCCGAGGTCCACCGCCAGCACAGGCACCCCGCCGTCCGCCGGAACGTTGAAGCCGGATGACACAACAGAAACAGGCCGGGACATTTCTGTCCCGGCTGTACCGCCAGATGCGGCAGGATACGGTTTTCCCGAGGTCCCCTCTCCGTCCGGGCAGCTCCTGAATGCCGTTTCCGCAGCGATCTGTTCCTCCGCTCCCGTCTCCGCAAGCAGCTCCACCGTTTCCGAAAGGACCGCTCTGCAGGCCAGCCTCCAGCCGGCCTTAAGGCTATCCTCATTGAAAACGGACCGGTCCTCCTCCGTCGGAGCGGGCGCACCCGAAAGGAACCTCACGCGGCATCTGCCGCATTTCCCGCGTCCCCCGCAGTCCGCCGGCACATAGATGCCGCGCTCCGCAAGGTATGCGGTCAGGCCGCCCGTCACATCCCCGGGGTTCACCGTGAGGCGAATTGTCTTTTTCTCCGTCATGCGATCAGTTCCAGCGCTTTCTCCGCCGCACTGGTCGCGTCCTTCGTAAATGCGTCCGCACCGACACTCATTGCGAACTCCTCCGTCACGGGAGCGCCGCCCACCATGATCTTCACGCGGTCACGGATGCCGGCCTCTTCCGCGGCCTTCACCACATCCGCCATCACAGGCATGGTCGTGGTCAGAAGTGCGGAGCAGCCGATAATGTCGCAGTTCTCCTCAATCGCGGTCTTGATGAAGGTCTCCGGCGCCACGTCCACTCCGAGGTCAATCACCTCAAAGCCCTTCCCTTCCAGCATCATGATAACCAGGTTTTTGCCGATGTCGTGAAGATCTCCCTTGACCGTTCCGATGCAGACCTTGCCCTTTTTGGTATTCTCTCCCTCACTTAAGTAAGGCTTCAGGAGCTCCGCGCCGGCGTTCATGGCCCTCGCCGCCACCAGTACCTGGGGCACGAAAATCTCATTGGCCTTAAATTTCACGCCGATCACATCCATCCCCGGCATCAGTCCCTCGTTCAGGATTCTGCCGGCTTCAATTCCCTCGTCCAACGCCTGCTGACAGAGCGCGACCACCTGTTTCTTCTTGCCTTTCTGCAGCTGTTCAGAAATGTCTTCCAGTACG
>CACXFM010000061.1 GCA_902766955.1 uncultured Lachnospiraceae bacterium
CGGCTCAGCGATGCTCTCTGCATCAGACTCTGTCAGGACCGGCTCAGCGATGCTCTCTGCATCAGACTCTGTCAGGACCGGCTCAGCAATGCTTTCCGTTTCTTCGATCTCTGCTTCGATGACTTCTTCTTCGATTTCTTCGATTTCCGTCTCGATGACTTCTTCTTCGACTTCTTCGATTTCCGTTTCGATGATTTCTTCTTCGACTTCTTCGATTTCTGTTTCGATGATTTCTTCTTCGACTTCTTCGATTTCCGTTTCGATGATTTCTTCTTCGACTTCTTCGATTTCCGTTTCAATGACTTCTTCGTCCGCTTCTTCGATTTCCGTCTCGATGACTTCTTCTTCCATCTCCGGCTCCGTGAGGACCGGCTCCGCAATGCTCTCTGCCTCTGATTCTGTCAGGGCTGCTTCCGCTGTCATGTCGTCTTCCGTGTATTCCTCTTCATATTCATAGCCGTCGTCTGATACGTACTCTCCGTCATCTGATACGTATTCTTCTCCGTCGTCTGATACGTATTCCCAGCTGTCGTCCGATGCATATTCATCGTATTCATATGATTCCTCTTCATATTCATATGCACCGCCGTCCGGAGTCTCATCGTACATTTCTTCATACAGGTCGTCGTCCGTATATTCCTCTTCGAAATACATGCCGGGCTCGTCGTACGCTTCGTCTTCGGAGATCGTCATGGCCGGCAGGATCAGCGCGTAACTCGTCGAAAAAACAACGATGACCGCAAGCAGCATGGCCGCAGTTCTGAAACGAATCGCGATGCTTCCTTTTCTCATTTTCTGACAAATCATTTCAAACATTCTTTTCATCATCTTTAACACCTCCGCTGCATTCTCAGCTCAGATCTTGTCTTTATAAGCAACGGTTTCTTTCCTCATTATTATTCCGGCCCTGCCGCAGCATCCTGCGCATAGGCGGTTTCTCTTTATGACTCCATCTTATCAGCGGGAGGTGTCTCAACCGGTTACATTGGAAAAACATGAAAATTTATGAAAATCGATGAAGCCGTTGACATTTTCCCCTGCATGGATATAATCGGATACAGCATGTTAAGTATTACATAATTTTTTGTTTAGAATTACGAACCTTCAGGGAGCGGTATGGAGATCGATATTGTCAACAGAAAGATCGGCGAACGGATCAAGAACCTGAGAAACCGCAACGGCCTCACCCAGCAGGAGCTGGCCGACCGGACCGAGCTGACGAAAGGCTATATTTCCCAGCTTGAACACGGCATCGTCTCTCCGTCCGTGGTGACGCTGCTGGACCTGATCGAGTGTCTGGGCACGACACCGGCGGACTTCTTCAGGGAAACAAAATTTGAACAGGTGGTTTATACAGAGGAGGGTTTCTTCGAGAAGCTGGATGAGGAAGGCAACAGTATCCAGTGGATCGTGCCGACTGCGCAGAAAAACCGGATGGAACCCCTTCTCGTCCGTCTCGAAGGACATAAAAAGCTCTCGAATGATCTTCCGCACGAAGGAGAGGAATTCGGCTACGTCATCCAGGGAAAGATCCGGCTGCATCTCGGCAGCCACATCCATACGGTGAAAAGCGGCGAGAGCTTTTACTACACGGCTGACAGAGACCATTACATAGAGAATGCAACCTCCCGTCCTGCCCGTTTCATCTGGGTCAGCACCCCGCCTTCCTTCTGAAGGCACACTCATACTGTTTGCAGGAGTACAAAAACATGGGTATCAGCACTGAAAAAATCATCGAATTAAAAAACATCACGAAGACATATGAGGACGGCTTCACTGCCGTTTCGGATTTGAATCTGTATGTCCGGAAGGGGGAGTTTGTCACTCTGCTCGGCCCCTCGGGCTGCGGCAAGACCACGACGCTCCGCATGATCGCGGGCTTTGACCTGCCCACGGAAGGGGAAATACTCATGAACGGGCGCAATATCGCGGATCTGCCGCCCTATAAGAGACCCGTCAACACGGTTTTTCAGCGCTATGCCCTGTTTCCTCATATGAATATCTATGAAAACATCGCATTCGGACTCCGTCAGAAGAAGCTCCCCGGCGACGTCATCTCCAAAAAGGTGAAGCATGTGCTTGACCTGGTGGACCTGGAAGGTTTTGAATCGCGCTCCGTCAGTACGCTCTCCGGAGGTCAGCAGCAGCGCGTCGCCATCGCAAGGGCACTCGTCAACGAACCGGAAATTCTCCTGCTGGACGAGCCGCTCGGAGCACTGGATCTGAAAATGAGAAAGGAAATGCAGCTTGAACTGAAGGAAATGCACGAGCGCCTCGGCATTACCTTTATCTATGTCACCCACGACCAGGAAGAAGCCCTCACTATGTCCGACATCATCGTCGTGATGTCAAAAGGCAAAATTCAGCAGATCGGAACACCCGAGGACATCTACAATGAGCCGAAAAATGTGTTCGTCGCTGACTTCATCGGAGAGAGCAACCTGTTCAACGGCATCATGACAGGTCCCATGAAAGCCCGCTTCTGCGGCGCGGAGTTTGACTGCGTGGATGACGTGGAGACCGGAACCTATATTACGGCCGTCGTACGCCCCGAGGACGTTATCATCACGGCTCCCGAAGAGGGCACCATTACCGGAGAAGTCTCCTCCGTCATCTTCAAGGGCATTCATTACGAGATCGCGGTGGTGTCCGGCAAAAACGAGATCCTGATCCAGTCCGTCAAAGCCCCGGGTGTGGGGGACAGGGTCGGCATGCGCGTCAACCCCGACAACATCCATATCATGATCACCGGAGATAACACAAACTATTTCATGGCGGATATCTTGCCCGATTTCCGGCTGGCAATCAACGGGAAACGCCTGGACACCAGCGTGACAAAGATCATCCGGGGATCCAGCCGGCGTCCCGACGGAACCCTCACGGATTCTTCAGGCGAGGTCATCGATCCGAAAAAGACCAGAATCATGATCGCCATCAGTCCCTTCGACATCCGCATGACCGACCAGGTGGACGAGGGTCTGATCGACGGCTACATCAGCAACCTGGTCTACAAAGGAGATCACTACAGCTATGTGATCCGCACCGAACAGGGACATGACTTCATGGTCGCAGACGAATATCTCTGGAACATGGGTGACCATGTCGGCCTCATCATGCCCGTCGAAAAAATGTCATTTACCCTGAAGAAATAAAGGTCTGGTTACGAGGAACAAACAGATTATGTCAGTTTTTAAATTTTCAAGAAAAAGTCTGGGAATCCCGTATGCGGTCTTTCTGGTTCTATTTGTGGCCCTGCCGCTTCTGGTTCTGTTTTACTTTGCCTTCACCAACGGGCAGGGGCACTTTACCTTTGCCAATCTGAAAGGCTTCTTCACAAACCCGAATGCCCTCGGCACCCTGTGCTACAGCTTCGCTGTTGCCGCAGTGACGACAGCGGTCTGTCTGCTGCTCGCCTATCCCACGGCATACTTTCTGGCTTCCGGGGCCTTCCGCAGAGAAGGAGTTCTCCTCCTGCTCTTCATCATGCCCATGTGGATCAATTTCTCTCTGCGCATCACTGCCCTGAAGGAGATTCTGACAGTGATCGAGGGGAATCTGGCCAGATACCCCTTTCTCAATGCGGTGGTGGGCATGACCTACGATTTTCTGCCCTTTATGATTCTCCCGATCTATAACACAATCTCGCGTCTGGACAATTCCCTGATCGAGGCGGCGAAGGATCTGGGAGCGGATGACAGAAGCGCGTTTCTGAAGGTCACGCTTCCGCTCTCCATGCCCGGCGTCATCAGCGGCGTGTCCATGGTCTTTCTGCCGGCCATGACAAACTATGTGGTGCTGGATATGCTCTATAACAGCACCTATATTATGGGCAGCCTGATCGGCAGCTATTTCTCCGCCTACAACTGGCACGGCGGTTCCATGATTGCCCTGGTCCTTCTGGCCATTATCATCGTCTTTACGCTCTTAACGGGCAGAAACGAGGATGACGGCACACCCGGTACGGGAGGCGCACTGCTATGAAAAATATCGTAAAAAAGCTGTTTATACTGCTTGTACTGGTCTTTCTGTATGCACCGATCCTGATTCTGATCCTGTACAGTTTCACAAACGCGACCACCATCGGCGCCATCCGGGGATTTTCTCTCCATAACTATGTGACACTGTTTACGACGGAGGATCTCAGGCACATGATCAGCGGCACGCTGCTCCTCGCGGTCGGATCAGCCGCGCTTGCGACGGTGTTCGGAACCTTAGGTGCCATCGGTTCCTTTTACTCTTCAAAGAGGGCCGGCCTGTTTATCAGCTCTCTCAATCAGGTTCCCGTCATTAACGCGGACGTCGTGACCGGCTTCTCCCTCTGCATCCTGCTCGTGGAGGTGCTGAGCGTCAACAAGGATACCTTTATTCCGCTGATCGTGGGGCATGTCGTTCTGTGTGCGCCGTTTGTCTATCTCTCCGTGATGCCCAAGCTCAAACAGATGGATTCCTCCATCTATGAGGCGGCTCTGGATCTGGGTGCCACACCCATGACTGCCCTCCGCAAAATCGTCATCCCGCAGATCTCCTCCGGCATCATATCCGGATTCGCGCTCGCAATCACGCTGTCGCTGGACGATTATTTTATAGCGACCTATACCAAACCGGCCACATTTGACACCATCAGTACTTACGTTGTCAATGCGACAAAGGGGTCACAGACCACGATCAAGACGGCTCTCTGGGCGCTGTGCGCCGTCATATTCGCCGTCGTCGTGATCATCGTGGCCGTGTCAAACATCCGCGCCGGAAAAGAAGCGGAAAAAGGGGGGCATGTCATATGAGAAACAGAAAAACGGCCCTTCCGGCAAAGAAACGCATTCTCCGGGCCATGCCGGCGGCCCTCGCGTCGCTCTCGCTCCTTGCGGGAACACTGCGGATCACCGGTATCCGGATCGCAGCTGACTCCGGGGAATCCGCACTCTCTGCCGTCTCAGAGGCCGCGGAAGCACCCGCGGACTCCGCTGCCGGAAACCATCTTCCGCCGGCCGGAACGGACAAAGTGACGCTGCGCGTCTGCAACTGGGAAGAATACATAGACCTGGGGGACTGGTCGGAAGAGGATACCATCGATCTTCCGAGCGGCGATATTTTCGGCGAAAATTCCATGGTCGATGACTTTGAAACATGGTACCGGGAAACCTACGGTGTTGATGTCGAGGTGGAATATTCCACGTTCGGCACGAATGAAGACCTCTACAATATGCTGACGCTGGGCGATGAGTATGACATCGTCTGCCCGTCCGAGTATATGTTCATGAAGCTGATGGCGGAAGATATGCTGGTTCCGCTCTCGGATACGTTTTTCGATGAGAAAGACAGCCTCAACTATTATGTCAAGGGCGTCTCTCCTTACATCCGGGAGGTTTTCGACAGTCACCAGATCGGCGGCGAGAAATGGAGCCGCTACGCGGCCGGCTACATGTGGGGTGTCACGGGCATCGTCTACAACCCCGAGTATCTCACGGAAGAGGAAGCTTCCACCTGGAAGGTGCTCGCCGATCCGGATTACAGCCGTCAGGTCACCATCAAGGACAATGTGCGCGACTCCTATTTCGCGGCGCTGGGCGCACTGAAATCAGATCTGCTGACAGATCCCTCCTTTATATCCGCGCCGGATTACCGGCAGCGCCTTGAGGAGGAAATGAATGACGTAAGCCCCGATACCATCGCGCTCGTACAGGATTATCTGCAGGATATCAAAGACAATGTCTATTCCTTTGAGACAGATTCCGGCAAGGCGGACATGATCACCGGCAAGGTGCTGGCCAATTACCAGTGGTCGGGAGATGCGGTCTACACAATGGACCAGGCAGATGAAGATGATTTCACCCTCTGCTTCGCCGTTCCGGAGGAATCCACCAACATTTACTTCGATGCATGGGTCATGCTGAAGAAGGGGATCGGCAGTGACGCGGCAAAGCAGCACGCCGCCGAGGCGTTCATCAATTTCTGCTCCCGCCCGGACAATGTCATCCGGAATATGTATTATATCGGGTACACATCCGTCATCAGCGGCGGCGACGACGGCCGGATTTTCGAATATGTCGACTGGAACTTTGGCGCGGAAGAAGATGAAGAAAACACCATCTCCTACCCCCTCGGCTATTTCTTCTCGGACGATCCCGGTGATGAGGCATATATTCTGACGGTGCCCAAAGAGCAGCGGCAGCGGCAGCTGTTCGCACAGTATCCCTCGGAAAAGAGCATCCGCCGGTCCTCCATCATGGTCTATTTTGACGCGGACAAAAACGACGCCATCAACCAGATGTGGATCAATGTGCGCTGCTTTAATATCAAAGACGTCCCCGTCTGGGCCTGGGTGCTGACAGCGGCCCTGCTGGCCGTCCCGGCCGCCCTGTGGCTGCGGAAAAAAGAGAGACGGAGCTTCACCGGATAACCAAAAACCACATCGATTTTATAAACAAAGAGGACCGCGCGGGAATCTCCCGCGCGGTCCCTTTCTGTTCCGTATTCTGATTTGAAATGCTGCTTCAGCCGCAACGGTACCGTCTCTTCCGTCTGGCGATAAAGACTGCTCCTGCAGCCGCGCTCAGAAGAAGGCCGAAGACGCGGAACGGCGCCGTCCCGGAGCCGCCCGTGTGTGGCAGCTCGGCACCATGCGGATTTCTGACGGAGATCGTCATGCCTTCGGTCGAGGCCATCGGATTCGGATTCGCGGCTGATCCGTGTTCATCGGTCAGCACGACAGACAGGCCGCGGTCCGTAAGTGTAATCTCAAAACAGATTTCCCTGTCCAGAATCACGTACCCATCCGGCGCCTTCAGTTCTTTAAGCTGATAGCGCCCCGGCGTAAGGCCGGCGAGAACGGTTTCCGAAACATCGGACATATTGATATTTCCGTACCCGCTGACTTCTTCCCAACGGTTGCCGCTGCCCAGCCTGCAGAGGCGGAAGCGGGCGCCTTTCAGGGCACCTCCGCTCTCATCCGTTTTCCGGAGCGTGATCTGTGCATTCGGATAGTTTCTGACCGTGATCTGCCAGGCTGCCGTTCCCGTTTCATCTCCCTCTTCCGCAGCGGTCAGCTCCGCTTCCGCGGGAGGCGACACAAGCGCAACAGTGCCTGTCCGGCTGATGGTAAAGCGGATATGGCCTGACAGCGGCAGGTACCCTTCCGGCACGCCTTTTTCCCGCAGCTCATAGGTTCCGGCGGAAAGCATCTGGTCGATCTTCGGAATCACGCCGTCCGCACCTGACGTCAGTTCTTCGAAGCCCGCCATGGGAAGCGGATCAAACTGGGTCACGCCGTCGACCGTGTGCTGTTTATGGAGTGCAAATTTCGCTCCGGCAAGCGCTTTCTGCGTCTGGCCGTCCTGTTTTACGGCTCTCAGCGTGAAGGGGCGGTTTTTGATTGTCAGTACCGTTGACCCGTCCGCTTCCTGATCCAGTATGTAGAAATCTTCCGCTCCGGTGACAGGCACCTTTCCATCTTCCGCTACGGTGACAGTCACCTTTCCATTATTTAACCGAATGGTCAGCGGAGACGGCAAACCAATGTAACGATCCGGCGCTGCTGTTTCCAGAAGCGTATAATCCACGTCTTCGCGCAGGAATGCATGTGTGATCAGTCCGTCAGCGTCGGAGCTGAACGGGCCGAAGGAATCGCCCTCTTCGTTTGTCAGTGTAAAGACCGCTCCCTCAAGCGGCGTCTGTCCGTCCCACCCGGCCTTCTTCAGAATAATGCCGGGCCGGCTGTTCGTCACTTTGTCCGTGCGGACGTTGGACATGTTCGATTTTTCACCCTTCTCGTAATGCACCCTGTATTTAAATTCAGAAGTGCCGGATTCTCCCGTCTGCCTGCCGTGCAG
>CACXFM010000062.1 GCA_902766955.1 uncultured Lachnospiraceae bacterium
GGCCTCACGGTGCTCTGCTCCGTCGCGGCTTACCGCTATGAGCTGGAAAGTGCGAAAAGCCTGATTTCGACATACGCGTTTCTGCCGGTGCTGATGCTTTCTGCCGGCGTGTTTGCCGGGTGGAAGATGGTGAGCCCGCGGCTGCCGGGCAAATGCAAGGCGGTCCTTTCCGCGGCTGACCGGTCCAGTTTCGGGATCTACCTGATCCATCTTCTGACGCTGAGAGTCTTCCATATGACAGCTGCGCCAAAGCATCTCAATCTGGCAGGGATCATCGGCATCGCGCTGCTGGTGTTCGGGATTTCGTGGATCGGTACCAGGTACCTTTACAAAACCATTAAGGCTGTCATAGATTTGTAATGGTACACGGTACCCGTAAAAAAGACGCATGGCTGCACAGGGCCGATGCGTCTTTTTGTTTTGCAATTTTCAGTTTTTTTACAGTTCGCATGTCCCCACTGTTCTCGGGAAGGGCAGTACGTCGCGGATGTTCTGCATGCCTGTCAGATACATGACGCAGCGCTCGAAGCCGAGACCGAAGCCCGCGTGGCGCGTGGAGCCGTATTTCCTGAGATCGAGATAGAAATCATACTGGCTGAGATCCATGCCGAGCTCTTCCATTCTTGTCTTCAGCTTCTCATAGTCATCTTCTCTCTGGCTGCCGCCCATGATCTCGCCGATGGCGGGAACGAGGCAGTCCATGGCGGCGACGGTTTTGCCGTCGTCGTTCTGCTTCATATAGAAGGCCTTGCAGTCCTTCGGATAGTTGATGACGAAGATGGGCTTCTTGAAAACCTGCTCCGTGAGATATCTCTCGTGCTCTGTCTGGAGCTCTTTGCCCCATTCCGGCTTGTATTCAAACTTCACGCCGGACTTCTGCAGGATGTCGATGGCTTCGGTATAGGTGATGCGTCCGAAGTCGGATTCCGCGACGTGGCGCAGACGCTCGATCAGTCCCTTGTCGACGAAGGAATTGAAGAAGTTCAGTTCTTCCGGCGCGTTCTCAAGAACATAGTTGATGATGTATTTGAGCATGCTCTCCGCGAGATCCATGTCGTCTTCGATATCCGCGAAGGCGATTTCCGGCTCGATCATCCAGAATTCCGCGGCGTGTCTCGTGGTATTGGAGTTTTCGGCGCGGAAGGTCGGGCCGAAGGTGTAAATGTTGCGGAAGGCCTGTGCGTAGGTTTCTCCATTCAGCTGCCCGGAAACCGTGAGGTTGGTCGGCTTGCCGAAGAAATCCTGGGAGTAGTCCACGGAGCCGTCCTCTTTGCGCGGGGGATTGTTGATGTCCAGTGTCGTTACCTGGAACATTTCGCCGGCGCCCTCTGCGTCAGAGCCCGTGATGATCGGGGTGTGGACGTAGACAAAACCGCGCTCCTGGAAGAACTGATGGATCGCGTAGGCGATCAGCGAGCGGACGCGGAACGTCGCCTGGAATGTATTCGTGCGCGGGCGCAGATGAGGAACCGTGCGCAGGAACTCCATGCCGTGGCGCTTCTTCTGCATCGGGAAGTCCGGTGTGGAGGGGCCTTCGACCGCGACGGTATCTGCCTGAATCTCGAAGGGCTGCTTCGCGTTCGGCGTGGCCACCAGAGTGCCCGTGACGATGACGGCGGAGCCCACGTTCAGGTGCGCGATTTCACTGTAGTTTTCCATGGCGTCGTGGATGACGACCTGCAGTGTGTTGAAGCAGGTGCCGTCATGGAGCACCATGAAGCCGAAGGTCTTTGAATCGCGGATACTGCGGACCCAGCCTCCGACGGAGATTTTCGTATCGATATATGCTTCTTTATTCTTATAAATATCTCTCAGTGTGACGAGACTCTGCATGATGTACCTCCGGTCGTTTCAGAAAATATCACTAAGAGTGTATTATAAGGCCGGCGGTATGAAAAGTCCAGTCAGTAAAAGCGAACGGACGCTTTTGCTGACACGGGCGCGGACCTGTGAATCGTTCTATAGACACCGCGCAAAGGGCGGTTTTATAATTGATAAGAAAGGATCTCTTGCGAGGCGGTACGGATTATGGGACTTCATTTTTATACGGGCGGCGCGGGCGCTGCTTACACGGATAATATGCTGCGGGACATGATACGGCAGTCGATGGCGGAGCCTGACCGCCGCTTTTTTATCATTGTGCCGGAACAGGCGACGATGGAAATGCAGCGGCGCGTCGTCAGTCTGCACCCGAGGCGCGCCATTCTCAACCTGGAGGTGACGAGCCTCATGAAGCTGGCTTTCAGGGTCTTCGAGGAGACCGGACGCGGCCGGGAGCCGGTGCTGGAGGAGATCGGCAAGACGTTCCTCCTGGAGAAGGTCGCCCTGGAGCAGAAGAACAGCCTGACGCAGCTGGGCAGGCTGCTCGTGCGGCCGGAGTATCTGGCCCGGATGAAGTCGCTCATTTCAGAACTCATGCTCTATGAGGTCTCGCCTGAGGATCTGGAGAGGACGGAGACCGGTTCCGGCCGGCTCCGCGCCAAACTGAAGGATACGGCGGCGGTGTACCGCGCGTTCCGCGAGAAACTGGAGGGCACCTATATGACTGCGGAGGATGTGCCGGACCGCTTCTGCGAGGCGGTGCCGGAGTCCGGACTCCTGCGGGGGTGCGTGATCGCGCTGGACGGGTTCACGGGCTTTACGCCGGTCCAGTACAGGCTGATCGAGCGCTTTCTTCTGGCGGCATCGGATGTCTCCGTGGCTCTGATGCTGGATGAGGGGCGCAGTGTGTTTGACTCGTGGAAGCAGACGGACCTCTTTGCGATGAGCCTGGAGACGGCGCAGACGCTGATCCGCCTGGCCCGGAAGGCGGGCATTCCCGTCGATGAGAGACAGACAGGTGACGGGGGACATGCGGCGGAGGAAATCCGCTTCCTGGGAAAGCATCTTTTCCGCGCGGGCGCTCCCGTGTATCCAGGGGCGCCCCGGGCGGTCGCGATCGCCGAGGCGGCGGATCCGCGTACCGAGAGTGCCGCGTGTGCCGCGGAGATCTGCCGGCTCGTCCGGGAGGAGGGCATGCGCTTCCGCGATCTCGCCGTCGTGACGGGGGATCTCGAGACTTACCGGATCTGTCTCACGGAGGTGATGGGAGAGTATGGGATTCCTTTCTTCCTCGACATGAGGAGACAGCTGACCGGCAATCCTTTCATCGAGTACATGCGGGCGGCACTGGAGGTCTGCGCTGAGCAGTATTCCTTCGACAGCATGTTCCGCCTGCTGAAGAACAGTATGAGCGGGTTTGACCCGGAGGCTGTTTCACATCTGGAGAACTATGCCCTCGGCACGGGCTTAAGGGGCAAGGGGCGCTGGAGGGAGACATTCGTCCGCTCGTACCGGGACGAGAATCCGGCGGAGATCCCGTATCTCGAGAAGCTGCGGCAGGAGATCTGCGCCAGACTGGATCCCCTGTCGGATGCCCTGGCGGAGCGGGGCGGGACGGTGCGCACCAAGGCGGCCGCTCTCTATCGCTTCTTTGCCGAGAGTGACGCGGAAGGCTGGCTCCGCCGCGAGGAGGAGCGCTGCCGGGCGGAGGGACGCCCCGATCTCGCCTCGGAGTACGCGCAGGTTTACCCGTATGTGTGCTCCTTCCTGGACAAGCTGGTTTCCGTGCTCGGCGAGGAAAGGATTTCCATGACGGATTTCAGGGCTCTCCTCGAGGCGGGCTTTGCGGAGGGACGGGTGGCAGTGATCCCTCCCGGCGGCGACCGGGTAATTGTGGGAGATGTGGAGCGCACCCGCGTCCCGCAGGTGAAAGTGCTGTTTTTCTTGGGCGTCAATGAGGGCGTGATCCCGAAGGCGTCCAAGGTGACGGGACTTCTCACGGAAGCGGACAGGGAGAGTCTGCTTGCCGCCGAGATCCGCCTGAAGCCGACTTCCAGACAGGCGCTTTATATTGAGCGGTTTTATCTGTACTCCGTGCTCTCCAAACCGTCTGAGCGGCTGTGGGTTTCTTACTGCAGGACATCCCCTTCGGGAGGAAAGATGAATCCGTCCTACCTGGTTGACTCACTCTGCCGTCTGTTTCCGGACCTGAGGATCCGCGGGGAGGATGAGGGGCTGCCGGAGAGACCGGCCGCCGGGCTTCATCTCCTGGCGCGAGCTCTCAGGGATCCGGAGAGGACGCCCCTGACGCCGGAGATGAAGGAACTGTACCTGTACCTGAGAGAAGCGCCGGAGTATGCGGTGCACACGGAGCGCCTCATGGAGGCAGCCTTCAGCCGGAAACCGGAGGACAGGATCGGCCGCGCCGCGGCGCGCGCTCTCTATGGTGCCAGGCTCCGGAATTCCGCATCCAGGCTGGAGCGGTTCTGCGGCTGTGCGTTTGCCCATTTCGCGCAGTACGGCCTGCGGCTGAAGGAGAGGCCGGAGTATGCATTCAGCGGCATGGACTTCGGCAATATCATGCACCGCGCGCTGGAACTCTTCGGCAGCGCCATCCGGGACGGAGGCCCCGGCCTTTCGCGGCTGTCGGATGAGCAGCTTGCGTCCGCCAGGGACGCCGCCTTTGAACAGGCGGTGAATGAAGTCAGCAGGGGTTCGGCGCTGTTTTCATCCGCCCGGGACGAGTACCGCATTACCAGGATGAGACGCCTCATGGACACGGCGGCCGGGGCGGTGGCGGAGCAGCTGAAGGCCGGCGATTTTGTGATCTACGGCGCCGAAGAGGATTTCCGCGGCAGAGAGGATCTCTCGTCTCTCAATGTCATGCTGCCGGACGGGAACCGGATGGAGCTGACGGGGCGGATTGACCGGATCGACGTCTGCAGGGACGGAGACGTGTCCTATGTCAAAATCGTGGACTATAAGACGGGAAGCACGAAGTTCGATGCGGAGCAGATCTATTACGGCCTGCAGCTGCAGCTGGCTCTGTATATGAACGCGGCCCGGGAGCTTCTGCGCCGGGACGGCCTGCATCCGGTTCCGGCCGGCATGTTCTACTGCCGCGTTTTTGATCCGGTTCTTCCTTTCAAGGAAGGGGAGAGCGATGAGGAACTGGCGGAGCGGAGACTGCAGACCCTGTCCGGATCCGGAGCCGTGCTGGAGGACCGCGATGTGATCGCGCATCTGGACCGCACGCTTGCTCCCGGAAGGCAGTCCGCCGTGATTCCGGTCAAATACAATAAAGACGGAAAGCTCTCCGAGCATTCCGCGGTCCTCTCCGCGGAAGACTTCGGTGTGATCGGGGAGTATGCGGAGCGCAAAATCAGGGACGCCGGCGCCAGGATCGTGAGCGGGGACGCGGAGATCAATCCGTACCGGCTGGGGCAGGAGACGGCCTGCACCTACTGTCCTTACAGGGAAATCTGCGGATTTGACGAGCGGATTCCCGGCTACCGTTACAGAGAGCTGGCCAGACTGAATGCGGAGAGCGCGCTTGCCAGGATGAAGGAGATAATCAATGAAGTGGACGCATGAACAGAGCAGTGTCATCACGGCCGGCGGGCAGAACCTGCTGGTCAGCGCGGCTGCCGGCAGCGGCAAGACCGCGGTTCTCGTGGAACGCATTATGCATATGCTGACGGATCCGGAGAAACCGCGGGACATCGACCGCCTTCTGATTGTGACCTTCACGAAAGCGGCGGCGGGCGAGATGAAGGAGCGGATCCTGAAGCGCCTTACGGACGAGCGGGAGGCGGACCCCGGAAATGAGCACCTGGCCAGACAGCTGACGCTGATCCACCACGCCCACATCACGACGATCGACGGGTTCTGTTCCTATATTGTGAGGAGTTATGCCCACACGGCCGGTCTGTCTCCGGATTTCCGGGTGGCCGGTGAGGGCGAGCTGAAGCTTCTGATGCACGATACCGCGGGGCAGGTCATCAATGAGGCGTATGAAGCGTATAACGCCGGCTCCTTTCCGGAGTTCGGGATCTGCGTGGACACGCTGACGCCGGACAAGACGGATGACAGGATCGAGACGCTGCTCCTGAAGCTGTATACGGAATCGCAGAGCCACCCGGACCCGGACGGCTGGCTTCAGATGTGCGCCGGTGAAAACGGCTGTGCGGATCCCGCGGAGATGGAGAACACATCCTGGATGCGCGATTATGTCCGGTCTGCCGCCGGCAAGGCCTGGGAGGGCGCGCGCTATGCCCTGCGCAATGTCGAGCTCTCAAAGAGGCCGGACGGGCCGTCGGCATATCTGAAGACGGCAGAGGCGGAATACGGGCTCCTGAAGGCGGCGGCCGGCAGCGGCGGTTATGAGGAGAAGCGCCTGCTGATAGCAGAAAGTGAGATCCCGGTTCTGTCCCGGGCCAGGCCGAAGGCGGGCGAGGATCCCGCACTCCGGGATGTATTTAAAAAGAACAGGGCGGAAGTGACGAAGGCAGTGAAAGCGCTGCGCGAAATGTTCCGGATTCCCCTCGCGTCTGCTTTTGAGGAACTGCGGAAAAGCAGGCTCCCGGTGTCTGCACTGGTGCAGTTGACAACCTCCTTTGCCGCGCGGTACGCGGAGGAAAAACAGCGCCGCGGCATTATGGAGTTTTCCGACCTGGAGCACGCGGCCCTGCGCATTTTGCGGACCGGGGACGGGGCGAGAACGGAAGAGGCGGGGGAACTGGCCGCGTCCTTTGATGAAGTCATGGTGGATGAGTACCAGGACAGCAACTATCTGCAGGAGGCCATTCTCACGGCCGTGAGCCGGATTGAGGACGGACAGCCGAATTACTTCTGCGTGGGCGATGTCAGGCAGAGCATCTACAGCTTCCGCCAGGCGAGACCCGACCTGTTTATGAAGAAATATGAGGAGTATCCCGCCCATCCGGAGGAGGGCCGGCGCATCGACCTCCACCGCAATTTCCGCTCCAGACGGGAGGTTGTGGATGCCGTGAACGGCGTGTTCCGGCAGATTATGCGGAAGGAAACGGGCGGAATCCAGTATGATGACGACGCAGAGCTCGTGCAGGGCGCGGACTACCGGCTCTGCGGCACGGAGGAGGGCGGTGAGAATCCGTACCGCACGGAGCTGATGCTGGTCTGTACCGGCGAGCGGGATGAGGAAGGCGAACGCGTGCTGGGGGATGAAGTGTCCCGCACGAAACTGGAAGCGGAGGCCCGGGCCATCGGCCGGAGGATCCTCGAACTGACGGAGACGGGGACGCTGGAGGATGAAGAGACCCACAGGGCGCGCAGAATCGGCTTCAGGGATATCGTGATCCTCGTGAGGTCCGTCTCGGGGACGGCGGATGTATTTTCCAAAGTGCTGACGTCCATGAAGATTCCGGTTTACGCCCAGGTGCGCGGCGGCTATTTTGACGCGCCGGAGGTGCGGACGGTGCTGAGTTTTCTGTCGGTTCTGGACAACCCACAGGATGACATTGCCCTGACCGCCGTGCTGCACTCGCCGTTTGCTTCTTTCAGTGCGGAGGAACTTGCACTTATTCGGACGGTGCCGGGCGCGGCGGACTGGACGGGCAGCGAAGATATGCGGTATGTGTCCATGTTTGACGCGCTGAGACGCTATGCGTCCGCGGGCGGGAACGCCGCCCTTGCGTCCCGTGCGGCGGATTTTCTGGCATTTTATGAGTCGCTTCTGCATGACTCGCTCGAGGAGCCTCTTCACAGGCTGGTTTACCGGCTCGTGACGGAGAGCGGTTATCTGGATTATGTGTCCGCCATGCCGGGCGGCGCCCAGCGGACCGTGAACCTGACGCTTCTGATTGATAAGGCGGCTGAGTTTGAGCGGACCAGTTATGTCGGTCTCTTTAATTTCGTCCGCTATATCCGCAATCTCCGGAAGCAGGAGAGTGACCCCGACGAGCCGGGGACCACGGAGGAGGGCGCCGATGCGGTCCGCATCACGACGATCCACAAGAGCAAGGGGCTGGAGTATCCCGTTGTGATTCTGGCGGGCACGGCCAGGCGGTTTAACAGGCAGGACCTGAATACGGGCGTGGTGGTGCATCCGGAGCTCGGAGCAGCCGCGGACTATGTGGATCCGGTGAGAAGGGTGAAGCGGCCGACGCTCTTTACGCAGGCCGTCAGACAGAGGATGAAGCGGGATTCCGCCGGGGAGGAGCTCAGGGTCCTCTACGTGGCCATGACGAGGGCCCGCCAGAAGCTGATTATCAGCGGATGTATCAGGGATGAGGATTCGCTGGCGGAGAGAGATCTCATGGTCCCGCTCCGCGAGGTCAGCCTGCCCGCGGCCTTCATAAGCGGCGCTGCCTGCTTCCTCGACTGGCTTCTGCCTGCCGTGCTGCGGATGAACCGCCGCGCGGAAGCGGAGGGCGCCGGACCGACGGTGGATCTGCGCCTGGTCATGCCGACGGAGCTGATTATTGAGGAAGCGCGTGCTCAGGAGGGGGAAACCGCTGCCGCTGCCGTGCTGCGGTCGATCAGCCCGGAGACGGTGTTTGATGCTTCCGCGAGGAGCGCCTTGCGCGAGCGGTTTACCTTCCGCTATCTGTATGAAGGGCGGGAGAATATACCGGTCGAGCTTTCCGTGTCCGAACTGAAGCACCGGGCTTCCGTGGAGGCCGGCCCGGACGAGGGGGAGCTTGGCCGCGAGGCGCAGATGCTCTATGAGCCGGAGCGGGTGGAGCCATGCGTGCCCGCCTTTATCCGGGAGAAGCGAGAGGAAGCGGCTGCCGGGGAGGGAGCGCCCTTAAGCGGCGCGGCCCGGGGGACGGCCTGCCACCGCGTCATGGAACTTCTGGATTTTGAGGCGGCCGCTTTTTCGGAGGGCGGTTCTCCCGAGGCAGCCGCAGAGGAAGCCGGGAGACAGATGGCTTTGTTTGAGGAGACCGGGAGACTGGGCGCGGCAGAGCGCGCGTCCGTTTCTCCTTCGGATGTGGCTCTTTTTGCCATGTCGCCTCTGGGAAGGCGCATGGCGGAGGCAAAGCGCCGGGGCAAACTCCGCAGGGAACAGCCCTTCGTACTGGAAGAGCGCGCATCCGCGATCCGTCCGGAGTGGCCGGACGACGAGCAGGTTTTTGTACAGGGCATCGTGGACGCCTTCTTTTATGAAGATGACGGGATTGTCCTGCTGGACTACAAGACGGACCGGGTGGCGGAGGCCTCCGAACTGGTCAGGCGCTACCGGATTCAGCTGGAGTCCTACGGCGAGGCGCTTGAGAAGGCTTCCGGCATGCCCGTGAAAGAGCGGTGGATCTGGTCCTTCCACCTGGGAACTGCCATAATTTTATAGAATTTTAATTGCATTTTCGGGCTGTTAAAGTATAATTGGCCCTACGGACAGCCGCAAAGAGGGGAAGGGGAACGTGACGGTGTCCGGAGGAAGGGTAGCAGATATCACCAGCGGAGGTTTGCGGATTCATGCGAAACAGAATCGCGGCTATGTTTATGGCTGCAATGACGGGTATGGCTGCAATGCTTACACCGGAAGGTATGGTTATAAATGAAGGAAATGCCCCTTACGTGGCACTCGGATCGGATCTGACAGAAGACGAGAGAGAGGAAGTCCTCGGACTTCTGGAACTGGAGCCGGAGCAGCTGACAGAGGATACCGTGACGGAACTGACCGCGGAGGATGAAAGGCACTATGCGGGCGAGGACGCCGACCGGGAGCTCTTGAGCGACGGCTGCGTGATCTCCTGCAGCGTCAGGCCGCTCGAGAGAGGAAGCGGAATCACGGTCGATACCAGAAATATCGGGGGAGCCGCTTCCGAGATGTATATCAACGCGCTCGCTACCTGCGGGATGGAGGATGCCGGCGTTATGATTGTGTCTCCTGTCGAAAATGCGGGGGTCGCCGGTGTGAGCGGGGCCATGAAGGCCTATTCCAAGATGAACGGACATGCCATCGAACCGGATGTGGTGCAGATGGCCACCGGTGAGCTGATGCTGCAGATGGCGATCGCCGCATATGCGGAGGATACGGAGAGGCCTGCGGAGTTTGACGGTCTCCTGAAGCGGGTGGTTCTGAATAACCGGATTTCGGATCCCGCGGAGATCAGAAGCGCGGCGCTTGACATCGCATCGCAGCTTGATCTCAGGCTCACGGATGAAGATACGGAGCGGTCCGTGGATATCATGGGGCGGATACTGGAGATGAATCCGGACATCAAGATTCTCATGCTCCAGTCGGAGCCTGTTTACATGCTGGCCAGGGAGAGAGGGCTTGATCTGACCGCCTACGGAATCGATCTGGCGGACGACGGGACTTTCTTCGGCAAGCTGCGGGCACTGTTTGAGAAGAATGAGGAATCTGATCAAAGTGTCCTATGAAACAGATAAAACTAAAAGAAAAATTGTGCGTTTTACCGAATATTAAACTTGCGTTCATATTTTATTCATATCAGCATGCTAGTATAATGACAACGAGAGAAGAGACAGCGAGAGAACGCCATAATGTGAGGTGACTCACACCGATTTTTCATAATAATCGCCCCGGCAGGCATCTGCCGGGGCACTCCTCTTTTCAGGCGGTTTTTTGTTGTTTATCTGCCGGCCGGCGTTCCGTGTCGACTATCTGTAGATTGCGATTTTCGTGCAATTGTGATAATCTGTACATAATCAGAAGATTCGTCTGATAAAAGTGACAAACTGTCAAAGATAAGGAGATGTAAAGATGGCAAAGTGGGTATGCAATGTATGTGGTTATGTGTATGAAGGCGACGCTGCTCCGGAAGCATGTCCGGTCTGCAAGGCTCCGGCTTCCAAGTTCACAAAGCAGGGCGATGACCTGACATGGGCTGCAGAACATGTGGTCGGTGTGGCCTCCGATGTTTCGGATGATATCAAGGAAGATCTCCGCGCGAATTTCCAGGGTGAGTGCTCCGAGGTCGGCATGTATCTCGCCATGGCACGTGTTGCGTTCCGTGAAGGATATCCGGAAGTCGGTCTGTATTATGAAAAAGCTGCCTGGGAAGAGGCTGAGCATGCCGCCAAGTTTGCGGAACTTCTCGGCGAAGTCCTGACAGACAGCACAAAGAAGAATCTGCAGATGAGAGTGGAAGCCGAAAACGGCGCGACGGCCGGCAAGACAGATCTGGCCAAGAGAGCGAAAGCTGCCAACCTCGACGCGATCCATGACACCGTTCATGAGATGGCAAGGGACGAAGCAAGACACGGCAAGGCATTCAAGGGCCTGCTGGACAGATACTTCGGCTGATTGCCTGACAGAGCTTCATATTCTGAGTAAATGGGAAGGGGCTGCTGCACTAAGTGCTTAGTGCGACAGCCCTTCTTTATTTGCGCAGATACCCGGCGGGCTCAGCATTTCCACACTGTCCCGTTGTGCCAGACCGTCTCTCTGCAGGA